>NZ_JBWKYD010000001.1:0-396761 GCF_059423585.1 Janthinobacterium sp. GW460-12-1-14-LB5
GTGTTTACAGATAGTATTTCGTGGAAAATATTTAAAAGCGTTGATTGCGACAAGAGTGCGACGAAATATTAACATGCGAACTGAACGTGCTGAATTTTTAGAGGCGCCGCAAGATCAATATCCTGGATTTATCAATGATCAATATCTTTAGAAAAATACCCTTATCACCAAGAGAGTTGCTGTTATCTTCTCTGTTGTTGTTCGGTTTTTTGACGGTTAATTTTGAAATATTGCCTATGGGGGAATATCAACCAATTGTATTGATGGCCTTGGCGATAATGGCATTTTTGCAGGATGGTAAATTATCTTTTCGGCTAATGCTGGCAGCATCGGTCCTTTTGTTGATGGCGGCAATTGGCTTGGCATTCGGTGCTACCACTGATTTGGCATCCGCGCTGAAAATTTTTGTGTTGATAAGCTATATCCTTTTTGGCTGGCGACTAATTCCATTGTGCAATTCTTGGGTGATGCGCTGGGTTGTTATCTTATTGTTCTTTGTAATTATATGTGGACTACTTGCATCATCTCCAACACGCGCGGTATTAGGAGTATTTTTCCCCAGAGGGGCGATTTATTACTATGGATTTAACTCGTTTTTCTCCTCGGAACCTTCGTATGCTTCTTTGAATTTATTTGGTTTGTACATTATGTACTTATTGAATAGAACCCAAGATGAAATAAAAGATGGAGAAGGATTTTTGTTTGCATTAATTGCAATTTTGTTGGTGGCTACCCTGTCGATCACCGGAATTGTATTTTCCATGCTTATATTATTGAACCAGTTTTTAATGCACGGCGGGAAATCACGAAAATCAAAAATTATTATATATGTATTAATGATATTGACTGTTGCTGGGGTCTCTGCATTCATCATGTTTAAGGAAAATTCCAGACTGGGAGTTTTTTTCAATTTTGCACTTTCTGCATTTGATGGTGATTTTCTTGCAAACTGGTTGTTGCTTGAACCTTCTTCTGTCGTCCGTTTTGTATCAAACGCCGCTGGTTGGTATGAGGGGATAGGGGCGCATTTTGGTACCGGTACATTTGGTTTTGCCGGACCGTCATCAACAGTTTATCCAGACTGGCTGAGCAGTGCCTTCCGGTCCATTGATATTATCGACAAGGGATCTTCTGCGCAAACACCATTTTTTAATATAATTTTGTATGGCGGTTATGTAGGATTATTATTTTACTTCATAATTTTTATATTTATTTGTAGGCCGCTAATTGCCCTGCCGCGCGAGTTTCGATTATTGGTCATTGCTTTTCTTCTTATTTGTTCGTTGTGGCAAGCAGCAATTACATATCCATTTTATTGGCTTATCATTTCTTATCTTATACATCAAGGCTATGTTAAAAAAGATCATGGTTGATATTCAACTAGTCTGTTCTGTTTATGGTATGAGGCGGCATGAGTTCTTCGAGTACTTTAAAAAATATTGATATACTAAGAACTGAAAATAATGAAAAAAAAATGTCTTTTGATCCATAATGATATTTATAGCTTCGGTGGCGCGGAACTTTTCGCTATTCGCGTAATTAATACGCTAATGCGTTCTGGATATGACGTCGATGTCGTGCACTGTGGAGCTGCGCTTAACGCCAAAACGTTATCTGATTGGTCTGGTATTACTATTGATGAAAACCGTCTGAAAATAATACGGGCATTTCCATTTTTCCAGTCGCTTATCAAATCCCGAAAGGTATCCTTGCTACGATATGCGGTGGCATTACGGGCAGCAAAGTCATACGTATCACAATATGATCTTGTTGTTTCCAGCTACGGAGAGTTGACAGTCAGCGGCAAGAAAAATTTTCAGTTTATTCATGTGCCAATATTTTTTCATGATGCTGAAAGCTTGAGCTATCTGGGGGAACAGGCACACAAGTTGAGTCGCAGACTGGCACGCATGGTGTATGTGCAATCGTGTCGGTTGATTTCCGGTTGGAGTCGACAGCATGTGGAAAAAATTCCAGCCCTTGCAAATTCAAAGTGGACGATGGGGCAGGTGACGCGCCATTACCCTGGTATAGCGGTGGATTACACGTATATGGGTGCAAAGACAGAACAGTGCTTTACTCATGATGTGCTTGGCGGTTGGTGGTCGGCGCGTCGCGATACTGTCGTAGTGCTAGGACGTGTTGTGCCTGGAAAACGTATTGAGTTCGCTGTTGAGTTTGTTAGGAAAATAAGAGAGCGTGGTATCGCAATTGACTTATTGATTATCGGTCGTGCCGATCCTGCATATGCTGCAGATATTAACAAACTGATTGCAGATAAAAGTTATGTGGAGTGGAAGCAGGGGTTGAACCGTGAACAACTAGAGGACACGATCTCCTCTTGTAAATGGGGATTACATTGCGCCTTATTCGAGCATTACGGAATATCGGCATTGGAGTTGCAGCGCCTTGGGTGCTTGACTCTGGTACCTAACTCATGTGGGCAGGCAGAGCTGGTTGAGGATGTTAGATTTTCTTATCAAGGTATTGATGATTTGGTGGAGAAATTTTCTAATGTCTATTCTGACGAAAAACTGCAAGGTATTTTAAATTTGCATCGCTCAAAGAAAGTGTTGGAACATAACTTTACGCAGCATGATGAGTATATGCTAAATTATATAAAGGCGTTGGAAGAAGATTTTTGATGTTTCTTTGAAAATTATTATGTACTTTTAGTATTGTTTGTTTTTTTGCAATATGCATAATATTATATAATTGTTGTGGGATTTTTCAGAGGTTATCCTCTGGATAAGTCTTATTCGGTGCGTGTCTACATATGGGAAATGGAATGATTGTTATCTATTCCAGTTTTTTAGTAATAGGATTGTAAATGACGAAAGTCCTTTTTTTTACGACGATTGATCCATCACCTCGTAATAATGGCAAAAGTGTTGTTCTTTCAGGAATATTTGATTATCTGCAAGAGAGATACGGAAAATCGTTCAATGTGGTGGTGGTCGGGGAATCCCTTGGCGGAAATAAAATCATTTCAACGATTAAACGCCCATCATTGCTTTTTATAATTTTCAACCTGCTGAACCACACTTTATTGAGGCGTGTAAAAAGTATTCAGGAATGTTTTTTTTATAGTCGTAAAATTCGGGAAAGAATGCAGGATCTGATCGCTGAGTACAGGCCGGAGATGGTGATTTTTGATACTGTGCGGCTAGCACAATATGCGGGTAGCCTGCAATTTTCGGGTGCGCGCAAGGTTGTTTACCTAGATGACCTCTTTTCGCTGAGATATATGCGTATGGCTGCCTCCGATCTGAAATCGATCGGTGTATTTGGTAATTTTCAGAAAAACATACCTTCCTTTTTAAGATTTGCTGTTGATAAATTTGATCCATTGAAGAAATTTATTCTTAAATATGAAGCGAATATTATCGAAAATTCAGAAATCAAGGCTACTTCCGACTTCGATATATCGCTGTTGATCAGTTCCAGTGAAGTTGATTATTTCAAGAAACGTCATGGTGAGATGCGCCTTATGGCGATTCCGCCTTTTTTGCCGGCTACCGAAATTGTGGCGCGAAATTGGGATGGCAAGCCTAACTTCATATTTTTAGGATCGATGAATTTGCCGCATAATGCGGCGGGTTTGAAGGTATTTTTGACATCGGTGTTTCCAGAAGTATTAGTACAAAATCCCTTCGCGACATTGTCTATCATCGGAGGCGGGGTCACGGACGAACTTCATCAGTGTGGTCAACCTTTTGGTCCGGCAGTGAGGTTTCTGGGGCGTGTCGAACAGTTATCACCGCTGTTGTCTAACGCTTGCGCGTTGATTGCACCTTTAGCTTTTGGTTCGGGTGTTAAATTGAAAATAATTGATTCTTTGGCATGTTCTTTGCCAATTATTTCAACTGACATTGGTGTCGAGGGAATTGATTTTATTCATGGTGTACATGGTGAATTAGCCAATACATGGGATGATTTCAGTCAGTCTGTATTGAAGTTATGTGACCCGATAAAAAACAAACATTATTCTGATAATTGTAAAAAATTATTCGACGATATATACGCAAAAAAATCAATTTTTGAGAAGTATGATGAAATTTTTAGTTAATGTTAATCGTATTTTTCTTGTTTAAACAAGTGAAGTAACCTCTAAAACCAAGTGTAAAAACTACAGCGTGATCCATCAGCAACCGCGTGGCGACTCAAAAATGAACGGGTCGTCTGTTGCCAACCGCATCATTGGGCACGCTAGTAGCGCGCACTGGGTGTTCCGTGATCCCGGTCATGGAGCCACCATTCCATCACCTACAGCTTCTCAGCTGTGTTAAACGTGAACCGGAGACGCTGCCTAAGTCGATGGCTTACGACCCAGATTCTGTCCATTGACCGCAGTGTTACACGTTGCACTGGGGAACGCCTTTTCCAATCTAAACCGCGTCCTGCCAATATAGGAAGTTGTCTGACAAATTTATTGACGGCTTGATATTGGATTGCCGTGGTGGTGGCAATTAACCTGACAGGTTGAGTTGGCATCTATTTCGAGGGCGACGGAGGACAGAAAAATATACTAGTACTTAATGGATATTTTGCGCTTCTCGTCACTAGTTACGCATCGTGCATTGAACTGCATCACTATTGGAACGCGTCCCTGCTCAGCTTGATTGTGTGGTAACTGCGTGATTATTGATCCGTGATAGATGATGTTGCGGATGAGGTCCTGCTTGATTGACCGTAACCCGATTCCTTTGCTGCGACCAATCCCGATGGGCTTCTCGATAAACGCCGTACGGCTACGATGCCGAGTAGCGCTGTACCCCTGGACAGGTTTTCGACTCAGATAAATACGTCAGCGTTTGACAGGGGCGTTCCGACCCTGTCTTTGCCCGACAATAGCGGTTCGCCAGCGAGTGGCCAATCGATGCCAATGGCAGGATCATTCCACAGGATGCTGCGTTCGAATTCCGGTGCCCAGTAGTCGGTGGTCTTGTACAGAAACTCGGCGCTGTCGCTGGTGACCACGAAGCCGTGGGCGAAACCTTCCGGTATCCACAACTGGCGTTTATTAGCAGCTGATAAGGTCACGCCGACCCAATGACCGAAGGTCGGCGAACTCTTGCGCAGGTCGACGGCAACGTCGAACACTTCGCCAGCGGTGACGCGTACCAACTTGCCTTGCGGCTGCTGGATCTGATAATGCAGGCCGCGCAATACGCCCTTGGCCGACTTCGAATGATTGTCCTGCACGAAATCGCGCGTGACGCCGGTCAGTTCGGCAAAGCGCTTCTGGTTGAAGCTTTCGTAGAAAAAGCCCCGGTCGTCGCCGAATACGGTGGGCTCAAGGATCAGGACGTCTGGTATGGCGGTGGTTTGAATTTGCATGGTATGAAATGAGCCGTTCAGGCTTTAGTATATTTTTTCTTCGAGCAGACGCAGCAGATACTGACCGTAAGCGTTCTTTTTCAAAGGTTGCGCCAATGCCTCGAGTTTGGCGGCGTCGATATAGCCGCGACGGTAGGCGATTTCTTCAGGGCAGGCAACCTTCAAGCCTTGTCGGTTCTCGATGGTGGCAATGAATTGGCCAGCCTCCAGCAAGGATTCATGCGTGCCAGTGTCGAGCCAGGCCATACCGCGCCCCATCAGTTCGACGTTTAATTGCTCACGCTCCAGATAGGTACGGTTGACATCCGTGATTTCCAGCTCGCCACGTGGTGACGGGACGATGCTGGCAGCGATATCGCACACCTGGCTGTCGTAGAAATACAGGCCGGTGACGGCGTAGTTCGATTTTGGCTTGAGCGGTTTTTCCTCAATGCTGATGGCGCGACGTTGCTCATCGAAATCGACGACACCGTAGCGTTCCGGATCGTGTACGTGGTAAGCGAACACCGTCGAGCCGCTGGTACGTGCGGATGCCTGCCTCAATTGCGATTCGAAGTCGTGGCCGTAGTAGATGTTGTCACCCAGGATCAGGGCCGATGGGGCATCGCCAACGAATTCGCGGCCTATGATGAACGCTTGCGCCAGGCCATCCGGCGTCGGCTGCACGGCGTAGCTGAGCTTGATGCCCCACTGGCTGCCATCGCCCAGCAACTCCTGGAAGCGCGGCGTATCTTGCGGCGTGGAAATGATCAGGATGTCACGTATGCCGGCCAGCATTAGGGTGGTCAGCGGATAGTAGATCATCGGCTTGTCATACACGGGCAGCAACTGCTTCGATACGGCCATGGTGACGGGATACAGGCGCGTGCCGGAGCCGCCGGCCAGAATGATGCCCTTGCGTTCGATGCTTGCTCCCATTATTGCTGCTCCAGGGCCGTGTCGCGCGTCGCGTAGTTTTTCTCTACCCATTTCAGGTAGTCACCGGATTGGACGTCACGTACCCAGGCCTGGTTGTCCAGGTACCACTGCACCGTCTTGCGGATGCCGGTGGCGAAGGTTTCGGCCGGCTTCCAGCCCAGTTCGCGCTCGATCTTGCGTGCATCAATGGCATAGCGGCGGTCATGGCCAGGGCGGTCCTGCACATAGGTGATTTGTTCGCGGTAGCTGCCGGCAGCTTTCGGATCGAGCGTGTCGAGGATGTCGCACAGGGTATGCACGACTTCCAGGTTGGCCATTTCATTCCAGCCGCCCACGTTATAGACCTCGCCCAGACGTCCCGCTTCCAGGACGCGGCGGATCGCCGAGCAATGGTCGCCCACGTACAGCCAGTCGCGCACCTGCATGCCATCGCCATAGATAGGCAAGGCTTTGCCGGCACGGGCATTGCTGATGATGAGCGGAATCAGTTTTTCCGGGAAATGGAACGAGCCATAGTTGTTCGAGCAGTTTGTGGTGAGCACCGGCATGCCGTAAGTATGGAAGTAGGCGCGCACCAAGTGGTCAGACGCCGCTTTCGATGCCGAGTACGGGCTGTTTGGCGCATACGGCGTCGTTTCCGTGAATGGCGGGTCATTCGGTGCCAGGGTGCCATAGACTTCGTCGGTCGAGACGTGCAGGAAGCGGAAGCCGTCCCTGGCTTCGCCCGCCAGGCCGGACCAGTAAGCGCGTGCCGCTTCAAGCAGGCTGAAGGTGCCGTTGACGTTGGTCGAAATGAATTCGCCGGGGCTATGGATCGAGCGATCGACATGGCTTTCCGCGGCAAAATGCACGATGGCGCGTGGCTGGTATTCTGCCAGCAGGCGGGAGATATGGGCGGTATCGCAAATGTCGCCGCGTACAAAGATATGCCGCGGGTCTTGCTCCAGGCTGGCCAGGTTGCTGAGATTGCCAGCATAGGTCAGTTTGTCAAAATTGATTACGGGCTCATCGTTGAGCGCCAGCCAGTCGCGTACAAAATTGGAACCGATGAAGCCGGCGCCGCCAGTCACTAAAATCATGCTGTTATCCTTTTTTACTGGAATGCCCCCTCGTCGGCTGATCTCGAGCGCGAGAGTAGTCGGGCATTCATAAAATGCAACTATATCTGGTTGGCAATGTGATTAATACGCGCCATCTTTCTTGAAAATGACCTTGACCGTTTTCAGCAGGATGACAATGTCATTGAATAAAGACCAATTCTTGACATACCAGGCATCCAGATAAACGCGCGTATCATAGCTGACGTCGTTCCTGCCGCTGACTTGCCATAGGCCCGTGACCCCGGGTTTGGCTTCAAGATAATAGTCGACCTGGTTGCCATAGCGTTCCAGTTCGGCATCGACAACCGGGCGCGGACCGACCAGGCTCATTTCGCCTTTCAAGACGTTCCATAGCTGCGGCAGTTCATCGAGGCTGGTCCGGCGCAGGAAGTGGCCGATTGAGGTGATGCGAGGATCGTTCTTCAGTTTGAAATCACGGTCCCATTCGGCACGGGCTGCAGGATCATGCTCCAGTAGCTCCTTGAGCAAGACGTCGGCATTTACGGCCATGGTGCGAAACTTGTAGCAGAGAAAATGCTTGCCATTCTGCCCCACGCGTTTGTGGCCGTAAAAGATGGGACGGCCCGATGCCAAGACCTTGGCCGCAATCCACAGCAGGATGGGGGCGCCGACGATCATCACGGTGATCGACATCGTCAGATCAAAGCAGCGCTTAATCAGCTGCAAACCTGGTCGCGCCAGGTTGTTGCGCATGGTCAGCAGCAAGACTTCATGTGTAAAGAAATGGTTGACCTCCATACCGTACAGGGGCAGGCCGCGTACGGCTGGTACTACTTGCATATTGGCAACGCAACGGCTGACCTGCTGGATCATGCTTTGATAGGCATCGATGCCGCCTTGCTCCAGGGCGACAACCGTATGCGGGTCGCCCAGCAGCTTGAGTGTTTGTTCCGGGTTCTCACCCAGTTGAATGCAGGGCACAGATTGCTTGCTGCGATTGACATAATGATGCTCCAGACGGTCTTGGCCTTCCGGGATCAGGAACGCAATCAGGCGATAGCCCATCAATGCTTCCTCATCGAAGGCGCGTGCTGTTTGCAAGGCATTGTCACCCCATCCGATGATGACCATGGGGCGTATCCAGCCGCCCGCTTTCATCAGCAGGTATTTGACCAGGCCGCGCAGCAGCAACACACAGCACGGCACCAGCAGCCAGGTAGCCAAGAGTGCCTCGCGCGAGGAGTCGCGCTTGTCGAGAAAGACCAGGGCCGCGTCGATCAAGCCCATGACCATGGCGATCTTCAGTAGCTCCTTGATTTCATTCGAGTACGGACGGCGTTTGGCATGATGGCCCTTCAGTTTGAAGATAGCTAGGATTACCACGGATAGCAGGCTGTAACTGAGCAGGCGCGAGCTATCCAGTCCGAAGCTGTTCAAGTCCCCGGCATCGAGTGTCCATTTTCCAGCGAGCCAGAATGCCATGAACATGGCAAGTGCATCGGCAAAGGTGAGGAAATATTTTTCTGCCCTGTTGCTGCAATACCATTTCACTTCTGGTACAAAGATGCCTTCGATTGGTTTCATGATGACTTGCTAAACCTTATAAACTTCTGTGTGAACTCTTGCGGTGCCGCATGCATGGCGATTGTATGCCGACTTGCTCAAGCGCGGCCGTAGCGGTCTTCAAAGCGGACGATATCGTCCTCCCCAAGGTAGCTGCCCGATTGAATTTCAATCAATTCCAGCGGTAGCTTGCCAGGGTTGGCCAGAGAATGGACGACGCCGAGGGGGATATAGGTGGACTGGTTTTCGGTCAGCAAATATTCCTTGTCGCCATTGGTGATCTGGGCTGTGCCGGATACCACGATCCAGTGCTCGGCGCGATGGTGATGCATTTGCAATGACAACTTGGCGCCAGGTTTGACAGTAATCCGCTTGACCTGGAAGCGATCGCCCTTGCCTATGGAATCATAGGAGCCCCACGGACGGAAGACTTCACGGTGCATGGTGGCCTCGGGACGCTCCCTGGCAATCAGCTGTGCGACCATGGTTTTTGTCTGTTGTGCCTGATCCGCATCCATGACCAGCACGGCGTCGGCGGTTTCCACGATAACGGTATTGCGCATGCCGATGGCGGTGACCAGGCGGCTACTGCTGTGTACCAGGCAATCGTTGCAATCCTGGACCAGCACGTCGCCTTGGGTGCTATTCTGGCTGGCATCCTTTTTTGCCACGTCGAGTACGGCTTTCCAGGAACCGATATCATTCCAACCGGCATCAAGGGCGATGGTAGCCGCATGGCTGGTGCGCTCCATGACGGCGTAGTCGACGGCGATATCGGGGCTGGCCGCGTAGGCATCTTGGTCCAGGCGGATGAAGTCGAGGTCGCTTTTCGCGGCGCTGATGGCAGCGCGACACGCGGCCAGGACGGAGGGGTGGAAGCATTCCAGCTCCGCCAGGTAGCGGCTGGCGCGGAACAGGAACATGCCGCTGTTCCAGAAGTAATCACCGCTGGCGATATATTGTTCTGCAAGCGCCAAGGCCGGCTTTTCCACGAATTCAAGTACGCGCTGAACTTGCCCGGTTGCAGTGCCTTCGGTGCGAATATAGCCGTATCCTGTTTCTGGAGACGTTGGTGTGATACCGAAAGTCAACAAATTACCTGCCTCTGCAGCAGTACGCGCCAGCGCGATTGCTCGATGGAAAGCCGGGGTATCCAGAATGACGTGGTCCGATGGCAACACCAACAATAGCGGATCTTCGCCATGCTCCATCGCCTGCAGGGCGGCTGAGGCGATCGCCGGTGCTGTATTGCGGCGCATGGGCTCAAGTAACATGCGACTATGTTCCAGGCCGATTTCACGCACCTGCTCCGCGACAATGAAGCGTGAAGATTCGTTGCATACCAGTAATGCTGGCGACATATTGTCGATGCCGGCCAGACGCTGCAGCGTTTGTTGCAGCATGCTGCCCTGAGTCGACAAGCGCAGAAACTGCTTTGGGAATGCTTCGCGCGAAAGCGGCCATAAACGTGTGCCGGAGCCACCACAAAGAATTACCGGTAGGAGGGGAATAGTCATTTATGCTTCAATGTAAATAATATTGGATAGAGCTGAATGATTGGTCATTCGGCATCCACTAAAACTTGCCCGGATTGCCGCGCTCTTCAACAGGAGGCGGACATACATGCTGCCAAAAAATCAATGTTGCAAGCAGGGGCAGTATTTTAATGAATTACAGGAATCTTTGTATTTTCTCCCGACTCTATGGAATCTGAGAGGCAGGTATTCTAGCGCGTCCTGTATTGTAGTTTGCTCCCCCAGTATTCCCCCTTAGCACACAACGTTTTCAAGCAAAAAAGCAACAAACACGCAGATGGCACTGAGACTGAGAATGAGCACGGCGCCTGCGGCGCAATCCTTGACGGTCTTGATACAGGGATGGAGGGCCGGGTGGATATGATCAATCAAATTTTCGAGGGCGGTGTTGAAGAGCTCCGCCGCTAGGACCATGCCACAGTTGAGCAACAATAAAGCCCACCAGATCATGGCCGGTCGGTTCCAGGCCAGTACGATCAATACCATGAGGGCAGCAAGGCATTGCAGCCGGAAGCTCGATTCCATGCGGAAGGCGGAACTCAAGCCTTGCAGGGCAAACCCCATGCGTTTATGGAAAGGCTGGTTTTTCATTAACTATGCATGATTGGTCAGGGCGACTCATTTTCCTGACGACCGATGCTCTTTCTGAAAACAGATGCGTATCGCCCGCACATGGAGAGGACCAAGCATCAGGAATAGGAAAGGCTGGCGTTAACAGCGCGCGCATCATTGAAGAAAAATAAAAAGCCCGTTTTCAAGAAAATGAAAAGGGGCTTTTATCGAGGAAGTGGCGCTTTGTATGACAAGGCTTGCTTCTCGTGGGACCAGGCCAGCGTTGTGCGGCTTGACGTCAGCCCGGTGGCTTGGCCTTGTCTGTCTCAGCCAAAGGCATCAACAGATTACTTGGCGTGGCTTGGGGTCGTGTGCGCGGTGGTCGAGTCCGAGCTTGCTGCACCGGCCACAACGGCAACTGCTGCGCCGATGGCGATCAGGGCGCTCGTGCTCAGGCCGGCAACAGTGCCAGCTGCGGCGGCGCCAGTAGCGCCAGCTGCTGGTGCAGCTGCTGCTGGTGCAGGAGCTGGTGCCGATTGAGCCATGGCTTGTGCGGAAGCGAAGCACAGGATTGCCGAAGCGATCAGAATTTTCTTCATGGGATATCCTTTTAGGTTGAACAGCGGGAATGCTAAACTGTCACTCGATTGTAGCAACATTTCTTCGACTAGTCTGCGCCACACCGTTCAGGGCGACAATAATTTCTTTTATTTTAGCCGTATACCAGGCCATTCACTGCACCAAACTTCCCACGATGTTGTTCAGCATCAACAAAAACGTTGGCATGCCGATGCGAATTTAATATTTTTTATTAATTTCCGCAAGGATTGCTGATGAATTCAAAAGCGCCGCACAAGTTTGCCAAGTCCTTCCCATCCCGCGTAAAATGCAGGCTTCGCGGGTGTAGCTCAATGGTAGAGCAGAAGCTTCCCAAGCTTACGACGAGGGTTCGATTCCCTTCACCCGCTCCATTTTTCGCTGGCGCCTGGTTTTGTGCGGCACGGCCACTATTTTCTTCATTCCCATGTCCTCTGATATCCCAGCAAACGGCCCGGCGCGGCCGATGATGTACGATCCGACCGAACACCGCATCCGCAGCTTCGTGACCCGCGCGGGACGGCTGTCTGTCGCGCAGGCGCGCGCGCTTGAGACCTTGGGGCCGCAGTTCCTGTTGCCTTTCGCCAAGGAATCCATGGACTTCGAGCAGGTATTCGGGCGCAAGGCGCCGGTCATCCTGGAAATCGGTTTTGGCATGGGCGCGACGACGGCACATATCGCCAAAGCCATGCCGGAGAAGGATTTTATCGGCGTCGAAGTGCATACGCCGGGTGTGGGCAGCTTGTTGAAGCTGATCGGCGAAGAGTCGCTGTCGAATCTGCGCCTGCTGCAGCACGATGCCGTGGAAGTGCTGACGCACATGATCTCAGCCAATTCCCTGGCCGGTATCCACGTTTTCTTCCCCGATCCGTGGCACAAGGCGCGCCACAACAAGCGCCGCCTGATCCAGTCGCCATTCGTCAAGCAATTGACCGATCGGCTCGCGCCGGGTGGCTATCTGCATTGCGCCACAGACTGGGAAGATTATGCGGTGCAAATGCTGGATGTGCTGGGTGCCGAGCCGCAGCTGCGCAATAGCGCCGATGCTTATGCACCGCAGCCGGCGTATCGTCCGCTGACCAAGTTTGAAAACCGCGGCCTGAAGCTGGGCCATGGCGTGTGGGATCTGGTGTTCATCAAGAAGTAAATTTCTTTGGCGGTTTGCCCACCTGTGCCGTTTGCACGAGAACAAGCCTGCCGCGGTGACGCCGCAGGCTTTTTTCATGCGCACGCTAGCGTGCGCTGGCTAGGCAGGGCGCGGGAATTACGGTAGTCTTATCTTTTTTGCATTGAGTAATATTATGTCCAAGAAAATACTCGTGACCGGCGCATCCGGTTTCATCGGTTCGCATACCTGTGTCGAATTGCTGGCTGCAGGCTTTGAGGTCATCGCGGTGGATAATCTGTGTAATAGCGCGCGCGAAGCGATGGCGCGCGTGGAGCGCATCTCCGGTAAAAGCGTGCCCTTCTATGAAGCGGACGTGCGCGACCGCATGGCCATGGCGGCCGTCTTGCGCGAGCACGCCATCGATGCCGTGATCCATTTCGCCGGCTTGAAAGCCGTGGGCGAATCGGTGGCCCAGCCGCTGATGTACATGGACAACAATGTATCGGGCACCGTGGCGCTGCTGGAAGTGCTGGCGGCGGCGAACGTGAAGCGTTTTGTCTTCAGCTCGTCGGCCACCGTGTATGGCGATCCGGAAGCCTTGCCGATCCTGGAAACGTCGCGCCTGTCCGTGACCAATCCGTACGGCCGCTCGAAGCTGATGGTCGAGCAGATCCTGGCCGATCTCGTGCATGCCGACACGCAATGGCAAGTCGGTGTGTTGCGCTACTTCAACCCGGTGGGCGCGCATGCCAGTGGCCTGATCGGTGAAGATCCTGCCGGTATCCCGAATAACCTGATGCCCTTCATCGCCCAGGTGGCAGTGGGCCGCCGCGAGCGCCTGGCCGTGTTCGGCAACGACTACGCTACGCCCGATGGCACGGGCGTGCGCGACTACATCCACGTGGTCGACCTGGCGCTGGGCCATGTGGCGGCGTTGAACCGCCTGTTTTCCACCGAGGGCGGCTTTACCGTCAACCTGGGCACGGGACACGGCTATAGCGTGCTCGACACCGTGCGCGCCTTCGAGGCCGCCAGCGGCCGCAAGGTTCCCTATGGCATCGTGCCGCGCCGCCCGGGCGACATCGCCAGCTGCTATGCCTCGGCCGACAAAGCGAAGGAATTGCTGGGCTGGCAAGCGCAGAAAAATATCGACGACATGTGCCGCGACCACTGGCGCTGGCAGCATCAGAACCCGCAAGGCTATCTTGCCTGAGAGATGGCCGATGTATTCAGTTTTGGCACAGCAGTAATGCATCATGCCAGTTGGGTAAGCCGCAGAACGTCTCCATCAGTTTTTGCGACGACAGTACCGAATTGGCGGGTCGTTGCGCAGGAACCGGGTACTCGGACGCCAATATGGGTGTCAGCTGCGGCTTTTTCGTGACCGATGCATGGGCCATGATCGCTTCGGCAAAGCCAAACCAGGTGGTTTTTCCTTGTGCCGTCAAATGGTAGAGTCCGGAATGCTCGTCCCACCACGCTTGCTGGTCGGCGGCGGCCAGGCTCTGAGCCACGATGTGCGCGGTAGTGTCGGCGATGGTACGGCTCCATGTCGGAGCGCCGAATTGATCTGACACGATATTGAGCGCGTCGCGCTCCTGGGCCAGGCGGTGCATGGTGAGCAGGAAGTTTTTTCCATGCGTGCTATACACCCAGCTGGTGCGTAGGATAAGGTGGGTGACGCCTGTGGCTTGAATGGCTTGTTCGCCCGCCAGCTTGCTGCTGCCGTAAACATTCACCGGACAAGTAGGATCAGTTTCCAGATAGGCACTGTCCTTGCTCCCGTCGAACACGTAGTCGGTACTGTAATGTATCAGCGTGGCGCCAAGCTTTTTAGCCTCCTCTGCCATGACGCCAGGCGCTTCGCCATTGATGCGCAGTGCAAGTTGCGGTTCGCGTTCCGCCTGGTCGACTGCGGTGTAGGCGGCAGGGTTGACGATCAGCGTAGGTTTCACACTGCGAATGACGTCCCGTACCTGTTGCAGATTACTCAAATCCATTTGACTGCGATCAAGCGCGATGATCTCGCCCAAGCCTTGCAGGCTGCGTTCGAGCTCATAGCCAACTTGCCCGGTTCTTCCGGAGATTAAAATTCGGCTCATGAGTATTCCTGTTTATATTGGTGCCAATAGTATGCCTGAAGGCGACTCGATGGAGTGATTCGCCCGCCAGTTTTTCAGTATCTTGTCCGGTAAGCGTTGCCATGCGCTGCCCATAAAAAATCCCGCTCACACGCAAGTGTGGCGGGATTTTTTTACAGCGCCAATAACCCAATGGCGCCTGAAAAATGCCCAGGGCGAGGCGAAGCGACAACGCCCCAGGCTTTTTCTCAGGCAGCCATTATGGGTACAGGCCGCGCACTTCGCGCGCTTGCAGGACGCGCGTGCACGCCAGGATGAAGGTGGCGGTACGCATCGACACTTTCTTCTCTTGCGACACTTGCCAGACCGCGTCGAACGCTTCGCGCATGATGCGGGTCAGGCGGCTGTTGATCTCTTCTTCCGTCCAGAAGAAGCTCGAGAAGTTTTGCGCCCATTCGAAGTAGCTGACGGTCACGCCGCCGGCGTTGGCCAGCACGTCTGGCACGATCAGCACGCCGCGGTCGGTCAGGATGTCGTCCGCTGCCGGCAGGGTCGGGCCGTTGGCGCCTTCCAGGATGATCTTGGCGCGGATGACTTGTGCGCGTTCGGCCGTGATCTGCTGTTCCAGCGCGGCCGGGATCAGGATGTCGCAATCGATGCCCCAGAAATCTTCGCGCGGCACGAATGCCTCGGCGCCCGGGAAGCCTTCGACGCTGCCCACTTCGGCCACGTGTGCCAGCAGTTGCGGGATGTTCAGGCCGCCGGCGTGCACGACGGTGGTCTTGTGGTCTTGCACCGCCACGACTTTCGAGCCGGCTTCAGCGAACATGCGTGCAGCGACGCCGCCCACGTTGCCGAAACCTTGCACGATGACTTTCGCGCCTTCGAGCGACATGCCGACCTTGGCGGCCGCATCGCAACCGACGACGAACACGCCGCGGCCCGTCGCATCGCGGCGGCCCAGGCTGCCGCCCAGCGAAATTGGCTTGCCCGTTACCACGCCGGTCGACATATTGCCGCCGATCATGGCATAGCTGTCCATCATCCACGCCATGACTTGCTCATTCGTGTTGACGTCCGGCGCCGGGATATCCTTGTTCGGTCCGATGATCATGCTGATCTCGCTCGTGTAGCGGCGCGTCAGGCGTTGCAGTTCGTTGCGCGACAGGGTCTTCGGATCGACACGGATACCGCCCTTGGCGCCGCCGTATGGCACGTTGACTGCTGCATTCTTGACCGTCATCCAGGCCGACAGCGCCATCACTTCCGACAGGGTCACGTCCTGGTGGAAGCGCACGCCGCCTTTACCGGGGCCGCGCGACAGATTGTGCTGCACGCGGTAGCCTTCGTAGTGGGCAATGGTGCCGTCATCGCGCTCGATCGGCACGTCGACCGTCAGGATGCGCTTTGGACGCTTCAGCGTTTCCACCCAGCGTGACAGGTTGCCCAGGTACGGCGTAACGCGGTCGATCTGCTCGAGGTAGACGCCCCATGGGCCAAGGTCTTCAGGATTGAGGTAGGAAGGAAGTGCGTGCTTGCTGGTCATGCTTGATAAGCTCCTGGACAATACGAATACGTTAGAGGCACAGCCGAGATGCAGCTGCGCGCAGCGGAACCGCATCGTAGGCGATAGCCTCATGCCCCGGCCAATGCTTTGTGCGCATCCGGTTATGCATTTATTGCATAGATTGGAGGTCAGGATGGAATTGTGGTGAAGGCTGCACGCCGGCGTTTTTTTCCGCCGCGCGCGGCGCTTTCCTGCGCCTGCACCAGGTATTGCCACAGGCTTTCGACGATCTGCTTGCCGGGACGCAGGCTGGACGGGCGTTCGCGGTACAAACGGATTTCCAGTTCGATTTCCCAGCCTGGCGCGCCGCCGTCGGCGCGCGCCAGGTGCTTGTATTTGACGTCGCGCATGACTGCCGATTCGGGCAGGAAGGCGATGCCGCGCCCCTCCAGCGCCATCATTTTGAGGCCTTCGGCCATGTCCGTTTCGTAGCAGGTTTCCAGGAACAGGGGTGCCTTGGCGTCGGCCACCAGCAGTTCCACCATGCGTCCCAGGTAGGCATTGCTGGTGTAGGAGAGGAAGGGCAGCGGCTCCTTGGCGCTGCCGGGCAGGACGAAGTCCGGCACCTTGTCCTGGCCGCAGCGCGCATACGCGCGCACGGTTTCGCGGCCCATCACCAGCATGTCGTAGCGGCCCGGATCGAGCTGCACCGGCTGGCGCGGATGGTGATAGCACAGCAGCAGGTCGCAGCCGCCGTCGACCAGCTGCAGCACCGCGTCGTGCACGTTCAGCGCCATCAGGCGGCTGTTGATCGGTGCAAAACCGTCTTCCAGTGCCGTCAGCCATTTCGGCATGAAGGTCAGCGACAGGGTATGCGGCACGGCGAAATCGACGCTCGTTTGCGTGGCCGCCCGCTTGCCGCGCAACAGGGCGCGCACGCCATTGATTTGCCCCAGCATTTCCAGCGCCTGCTCGTAGAACACGGCGCCGGCCGGCGTCAGCCGCGTCGGGTACGAGGTACGGTCGACCAGATCGATGCCGAGCCAGTTTTCCAGCGACTGGATGCGCCGCGAGAAGGCCGGCTGGGTGACGTGGCGCAGGGCCGCGGAACGGCTGAAATTATGCGTTTCAGCGAGCGAGATGAAGTCTTCCAGCCATTTGGTTTCCATCGCGGCGGCGTTCCTTTATCAAGGGCAGGGGCAAGATGACGTGGTCAGGGCGTATCGGGCGATGCCGCCGGCTGGTACAGGGCGGCGGGCAGGCCAAAGAAGGACGGCGGGCCCAGGGTCGTGCCGTCGAGCGAGCCGCCCGCGTTCAGGGCCTTGTTGATGGCCGACAGCAAAGAGCTGCGGTCGGCGAGATTTTTTATCAGGGCGCGCGGGCCGTTGTGGAAAGTATGCTGGGCGATGTCCGCGGCGACGACAAAGATCGGTTCGCGGCGCAGGGGGAACTCCACCCACTCGCCATCCTCGTCCTGGGCGCAGAAGGTGCCGGGCAAGGTCATGTTTCCGGCACCGGGAAGGTGAGAGGCCAGCACCAGGCCGAAGGCTTCCGGCACCACGTCGGCCAGGCGGCGCACCGTCAGGTCGTCGCCGACCAGGGTACGGACTTGCGCTTCCACCGCGTCATCGGCGTCGGGCTGGGCGCCGAGGATTTTCACGGCCTGGTAAATCAGGTCCGGCGAGAGTGCTTCCATTAAATCATCTCCAGGATCATGGCGACGATTTCGTCGCCGTACGAGGCCAGTTTTTTCTCGCCCACGCCGCTCACGCCGCGCATCTGTTCCAGCGAGGTGGGCTTGGCCTTGGCGATTTCGCGCAGGGTGGCGTCGACGAAAATCACGTAGGCGGGCACGTTGTGCGTGCGCGCCGTCTCCACGCGCCACCAGCGCAGCTTGTCGAAGATCGCCTGCTCGCTGGTAGACAAGTCCGTCTCGACATAGCCTTTTGCCACGCTGGTGCTGCGCTTGCTGGTTTTCACCGGTTTCTGGTACTGGCGCAGCTGCACTTTCTGGCCGCCCTTGAGCACGGGGCGCGAGGCGTCCGTCAGTTTCAGCGAGCTGTATTGTTCATGGTCGACCGAGACGAGGCCGAGCGCGATGGCCTGGCGCAGAATCGATTTCCATTCCGCCTCGCCCAGGTCCGAGCCGATGCCGAAGACGGACAGCGAATCGTGGTGCCAGGTCTTGATGCGTTCCGATTCCACGCCGCGCAGCACGTCGATCACGTGGCCGCCGGCGAAGCGCTGGTCGACGCGGTAGATGGCCGACAGCAGTTTTTGCACGGGCACCGTGCCGTCAAACGACACGGGCGGCACCAGGCACGTGTCGCAATTGCCGCACGGCGAGGCCGGTTCGCCGAAGTATTCGAGCAGGCGCATGCGGCGGCAGCTGAGCGTTTCGCACAGGCCCAGCATGGCGTCGAGTTTCACGCCCAGCACGCGCTTGAAGGTGTCGTCCGCTTCCGATTCGTCGATCATGCGCCGCTGCAGCACCACGTCCTGCAAGCCGTACGCCATCCAGGCGTTGGCGGCCATGCCGTCGCGGCCCGCGCGCCCCGTTTCCTGGTAATAGCCCTCGATGCTTTTCGGCAGATCGAGGTGCGCGACGAAGCGCACGTCGGGCTTGTCGATACCCATGCCGAAGGCGATGGTGGCGACCATGACGATGTTTTCCTCGCGCAGGAAGCGCGCCTGGTTGGCGCTGCGCTTGGCGTACTCCATGCCGGCGTGGTACGGCAGGGCGCGAATGCCGCTCTGGTTCAGAAATTCCGCCGTCTCTTCGACCTTTTTGCGCGACAGGCAGTACACGATGCCGCAGTCGCCCGCGTGTTCCGTGTTGATGAAGTCGAGCAGCTGCTTGCGGCCGTTCGCCTTTTCCACGATCTGGTAGCGGATGTTTGGGCGGTCGAAGGACGAGACGAACTGGCGCGCGTCTTCCAGCTGCAAACGCAGGGCGATTTCGGCGCGCGTCTGCGGGTCGGCCGTGGCCGTGAGCGCAATGCGCGGCACGTCCGGGAACTGCTCGTGCAGCACCGACAGCTTGATGTATTCGGGACGGAAGTCATGACCCCACTGGGCCACGCAATGCGCCTCGTCGATGGCGAACAGGGAGATCTTCGAGGCCTGGAACAGGTCCAGGCAGCGCTGCGTCATCAGGCGCTCGGGCGCCACGTAGACGACGTCGATGGCGCCCGTGCGCACCAGGCGCTCGATGCGGCTCGCCTCTTCGTAGGTTTGCGTGGAATTGAGGAAGGCGGCGCGCACGCCGACTTCCTCCAGCGCGTCCACCTGGTCCTGCATCAGGGCGATCAGCGGCGAGACGACGACGCCGACGCCATCGCGCAGCAGGGCGGGAATCTGGTAGCACAGCGACTTGCCGCCGCCGGTGGGCATCAGCACCAGCGCGTCGCCGCCATGGCTGACGTGGTCGACGATGTCGGCCTGCTGGCCGCGGAAGGCCGGGTAGCCGAAAACGGTCTGCAGCAGGTGCAGCGCGCGCTGGTTAAGATCTTGATTCATAGTGCCTTATTCTGCCCAAACAACCCAGCCGTAGTGGGCGCTGGCCAACACCAGCAAGCCGAACACGATGCGGTACCAGGCAAAAAACGTGAAGTCGTGCGAACTGATGTAGCGCAGCAGCCAGCGCACGCACAGGAAGGCGGAGATGAAGGCGGCTACGGTGCCCAGGCCGAACAGGGGCATGTCGGTGGCCGACAGGATGTCGCGCGCTTTATACAGCGAGTAGAAGGTGGCCGCCAGCAGGGTCGGGATGGCCAGGAAGAACGAGAATTCGGTGGCTGTCTTGCGCGACAGGCCCAGCAGCATGCCGCCGATGATGGTCGAGCCGGAGCGGCTGGTGCCGGGAATTAGCGCGAACGCTTGCGCGCAGCCCACCTTCAGGGCGTCGAACGGCGTCATTTCATCGACCGAGTTGACGCGCACGGTGACGGGATTGGTGCGCGCGCGGCGCTCCACCAGCAAAATCACGATGCCGCCGATGATGAAGGCCATGGCGACCGGTACTGGCTTGAACAGCGCATGCTTGATCATCTTGCCAATCGCCAGGCCGATGATGGCCAGCGGCAGGAAGGCGATGGCCACGTTCAGCACGAACTTGCGCGATTTGGCCTCGGTGCTGAAGGTGGTCAGCACGCTGCCGATGCGCTGGCGGTACTCCCAGCACACGGCCAGGATGGCGCCGGCCTGGATGGCGATCTCGAAGACATCCATGACTTCTTTCGAAACATCCTTGGTAAAGTCGAGCAGGCTGCCGGCCAGGATCAAATGACCCGTGGAGGAAATCGGCAAGAATTCGGTAAAGCCTTCGACCAGCCCCATGATGATGGCTTTTAACGCAAGAATGAGATCCATAGATGTATACAAGGGTGTAATTGACAGGATGGGGTGACCGCGTGGCGCCAGCAATGTGCGCGGGGTCGAAGCTTACCATGCCGGAGGCCCGTCGAGCCGATTTGGGCGCTGGCGGGCAGCGGTTTTTTGCCGCTGCCCGCCAGGTAAGGGGAGAGTTCAGGAAGCCTGTTTTGCCGGCGCGGCCAGGCGCGCGCTGGCCGCCACCAGCAGCAGGGCGGCGCCCAGCATGGCGAAGGCGATATTCAGGCTGGTGGCGTGCGCCACGAAGCCGATTACGGCCGGCCCGGCCAGGATGCCCGCATAGCCGATGGTGGTGATGGCCGCCACCGCCAGGCTGGCCGGCATGGCGCTCTGGTTGCCCGCCGCCGTAAACAGGATGGGCACGATGTTTGCGGCGCCCAGGCCGATCAGCACGAAGCCGGCCATGGCCAGGCTGGCATGCGGCGCCAGCACGGCCAGGAAAAAGCCGCTGGCCGCGCACAAGCCGCCGAAAGTAAGCACCCGCTTTCCGCCAAAGCGGCTGACCACCTTGTCGCCCGTGAAGCGGCCCAAGGTCATGGCGATGGCGAAGGCGGCGTAGCCGAGGCCGCCCTTGGCTTCTTCTACGCCGCGCGTGGTGGTAAGGAACAGGGCGCTCCAGTCGAGAATCGCGCCTTCGGCCAGGAAGACGATAAAGCACAGCAAGCCGATGAAAATGACGGCGCCGTGCGGCATCACGAACAGCGGCGTCTTTTCGCCGGAAGCGGACGCCGTCGGCAGCAGATGGCCTTGCGCAGCGCCCAGCACGCCGCACAGCAGCAGCATCACCACCGCGCACGACCAGGCCGGCGTCAGGCCCAGCCACAGCAGCAGGGCCATGCAGGCCGCGCCGGCAAAGCCGCCCACGCTGAACCGCGCGTGAAAACCCGACATCATGGCGCCGCCGTTGGCTTTTTCGATGATCACGGCCTGAATATTGATGGCCACGTCAAACGTGCCCATGGCCGCGCCGAACACCAGCAGCACCAGGCCCAGTTGCAGCGGCGTGGCGGCCAGCGCCAGGCCGGGCAGGATGGCGGTCAGCAGCAAGCCGGCGCTGCAGATGACCTTGCGGCAGCCGAAGCGTGCCGTGAGCATGCCCGTAAACGGCATCGCGCACAGGGAGCCGGCGCCCAGGCACAGCAGCAGGATGCCCAGGGTCGCTTCATCGAGGCCCAGGCGCGACTTGGCGTAGGGAACCAGCGGGGCCCAGGCGGCCATGCCGAGGCCTGCGGCGAAGAAGACCAGGCGCGTAGCGCGTTGTTGCAGGGTGCCGGTAAGGTGCATGGGGAAGCTTTTCAAGAATCGGGGTGGATAAAATCAGGCGCGGGCGCGCAGCACTTGCACGCCCAGCCGTTCAAAGGCGGCGATGTGGGCAGCGTCGGCATCGGCTTCCAGCACCAGATGCTGCAGCAATCCAGTCGCCAGCACGCCGAACGGTGCGGCAGTGCCCAGTTTGTCGCTGGTGAGGGCCGCGACGACGGCCTTGCTGGCGCCGGCGATGCTGCGCTTGAACTCGGCCTCGTCGTAATTGAACGCCGTCACGCCCGCGTCCGCATCGGCGCCGCAGGCACCGAGGAAGCACAGGTCGGGATGCATGCGCTCGACCGTGCGCAGCGCCTGCGGACCCAGGCTGGCGCCGGCGCGGCGGTCGACCCTGCCGCCGGCCATGATCAGCTCGATTTCGGGACGTTCCATCAGGGCCATGGCAATGGATGGGGCGTTGGTGATGACGGTGAGCGCCAACTGCGGCAAGGCGCAGGCGATGGCCAGATTGGTCGAGCCCGCATCAAGAAACAGTACCTGACCCGTGCGCACGAGTGACACGGCGGCCTGCGCCAGGCGCGCCTTGCGTTCGGGCGCTTCCTGCTTGCGCTGCGTCAAGGTACCGCCGTCGGGCGCCAGCGGCAGGGCACCGCCATACACGCGCTGGCACAGGCCGGCCGCCGCCATCTCGCGCAAATCGCGCCGTATCGTGTCTTCGGAGACATCGAGCTGGCGCGCCAGGTCCAGCGCCAGCACGCGGCCGTCGGCATGCAATTGTTGCTGGATCAGCGCGTGGCGTTGTTTGAGAAGCAGGGTGGCGGACATAGGTTTTAATTAAAACGTGCAGGAATGTGCATGAATATACGCAAACGTGCAAACGCGGTCAATGCTTATCTGCGCGTCACGGCGGCCAACGGCTGGCTTACCGTGCAACCGCAGCGGCCTGCTTGCCTGCCTCTTCCAGCAGCCAGCCGCGAAAGGTGGCCAGGCGCGGCAGGCCTGCGGACTCCGGCCGGTAGACCACGTAGTAGGCCAGCGGCGAAAGAAAAGTCATCGCGCCGCACAGGCGTACCAGCCGCCCGGAGGCGATATCGTCATGCGCCATCACGCTGCGCGCCAGCGCCACGCCATGGCCCTCGGCCGCCGCCTGCAGCACCGCCGCCGAATTGTTGATCTTCATGCCGCGCGAGGCGGCGCTATCGCGCACGCCCGCCTTCTGCAGCCACGCTTCCCACGTTGGAAAATCGCCATGGCCATCCATCGACAGGTCGTGAATTAGCGTTTGCCGCGCCAGGTCGGCCGGCTGCCGCAATGGCGCATGCTGTTGCAGAAACGCGGGCGAACACACGGGATAGACTTCTTCATCCATCAATTTGTCGGTGCTCAGTCCCGGCCAGTTGCCGGTGCCGTAGCGCACGCCGATATCGATGCGTTGCGAGACGAAATCGACGGGCTTCAGACTGGTATCGAGCCGCACGTCGGTTTCCGGGCAGACCGATTGAAAGCGTTCAATCCGTGGCAACAGCCACTTGGCGGCGAAGGCGGGACTGACGGTCACCGTCAGCACCCCGTTGAGCGAACCTTCCTTGAGCCTTTCCAGACCCAGCAGCAAGCGGTCAAAGCCGGCGCGCAAATCCGGCAACGCGCGCTCCGCGGCCTGCGTCGCCACCAGCCGCGTCTTGCCCGCCGTGTGCCGATGGAACAGCGGCGCGCCCAGCCAGTCTTCCAGGGTGCGCACCAACTGGCCCACGGCAGCGGGGCTGACGTTGAGTTCAGCGGCGGCGGCTGAAAAGCTCTGGTGGCGGGCGCTGGCTTCGAATGCCCGCAAGGCGTTCAGATGGATCGGTGTCTTCATGATTTTCTTCCATGGTGTCGCGTGATTGTGCGTCTCTGCGTGCCTATTTTAGTCACTCCGCAGCCGTACCACTAAAGATTTTCTTTCAATGACTGACATTTAATCTGGTTTGTTCCCGTTCGCCGCCAAGCGCAGAATGCATTGCATCGCGGCAGTACACAACTGCCCGGAAGTTTTTCTTCAACAGCGCCTGCCTGGACGGCGGGCATAGGAAAGGAATGAAAATGAGCAAGCAATTCGAAGGCAAGAAACTGCTGGTCGTGGGTGGCACCAGCGGCATGGGTCTGGCGACGGCACGCGTGGTGCTGGAGCAAGGCGGCAGCGCCGTGATCGTCGGCCACCGCGCAGAGAAAACCGAAGAGGCGCGCAAGGCATTGTCGGCGCTCGGCACGGTGTGGGCGGTGACCGCCGACCTGTCGAGCGACGCGGGCCTGGCCGCGCTGCTCAAAACGCTGGACGAACAGCATGCGGACATCGATCTGCTGGTCAACGCGGCCGGCGTGTTCTTCCCCAAACCGTTCCTCGAACACGGCGCCGCCGACTACGACCAGTATATGAATCTCAACAAGGCCTTGTTCTTCATCACGCAAAAGGTGGCCGCGCACCTGGTCGCCGGCGGACGCCCTGGGTCTATCGTCAACATCGGCTCGATGTGGGGCAAGCAGGCGATCGCCGCCACGCCATCGTCGGCGTATTCGATGGCCAAGGCCGGCCTGCACTCGCTGACCCAGCATCTGGCGATGGAACTGGCATCGAAGCAGATTCGCGTCAACGCCGTCTCGCCAGCCGTCGTGCAGACGCCGATCTACGAAGGTTTTATTCCGAAGGCGGAGGTCCATGAGGCGCTGCAGGGCTTCAACGGTTTCCACCCGATCGGCCGCGTGGGCACGCCGCTGGACGTGGCGGAAGTGGTGGCGTTTCTGCTGTCCGACAAGGCCGCCTGGGTGACCGGCGCGGTGTGGGACGTCGATGGCGGCGTGATGGCCGGCCGCAACTAAATACCTGGGGCAAGCCCGCCTTGCCCGCCTTTTCTTCACCTGATCATCAAGGAGCATCGCATGGCTTATCTGCAAATCACCCTCAAGATCGCCAACGCCAACCGCGCCGCGGCGGCTGGCGTCTATCAGCAGTACAAGACGCCGTTCCTGGCCGGCATCGCGGGCGCGCAGTCGAAGCAATTGCTGATCCGCGAGGAAGACGTGCAAGTGCTGCATGGCTTCGACAGCGTGGGCAACGCCAATGCCTATCTGCAAAGCGCGCTGTTCAACAGCGACGTGGTGGTGGCGCTCACGCCGCTGCTGGACGCGGCGCCCGACGTGCGCATTTATACCGTGGCGTAAGCGGGCACCCGCCCGCTGCTACCTACTATTCCCTTTTTTGGAGCAAAAATCATGATGCAAGACTGGAACACCTACCGCGACTCCCTGCTGGAAAAAGTCGGCGATTACGCCGCGCAGAGCCCCGACGTGATGCGCGGCGTGATGGCCATCGACGGCGCCGCCGCCAAGACCGGCCACCTGGCGCCGAAGATCCACGAACTGATCGCGCTGGCGGTGGCCATCACCACGCGTTGCGACGGCTGCATCTCGGTGCACACGAAGAAAGCGGTGGAAGCCGGTGCGACCCTGGAAGAAATTTCCGAAGCGCTCGGCGTGGCGATCGCGCTCAATACGGGCGCCGCGCTGACGTATTCGGCGCGCGTGATGGAAGCCTACCAACAGCTGCCGAAGCAGTAAGCGCTGGCCGTTTTTTCAACTCTGGAAGTTTGTCATGCTGATCAATGCCGATTTTTCGCGCCCCGTCATCCTGGCGCCGCACCAGTACCGCTGGGTCGCGTCGCCGCAGGGCGGCGTCGAGCGCATCATGCTCGATCGCATCGGCGCCGAGCAAGCGCGCGCAACGAGCATCGTGCGCTATGCGCCCGAATCCTTCTTCCCGCCGCATCGGCATCCGGGCGGCGAGGAAATCCTGGTCCTCGACGGCACGTTTTCCGAAGACGGCGTGGATTATCCCGCCGGCTGGTATTTGCGCAATCCGCCCGGCTCCAGCCACCGGCCGTCGAGCGGCGCGGGGGCGGTGATCTTCGTCAAGTTGCAGCAGATGCAGCCGCGCGAACAGCGCCACGTCCGCATCGACACCCGCGACCCCGCCAACTGGCGCGAGCAGCGGGGGCGGGCCGTCTGTCCGCTGTTCGACGATGCTGCCGAGCAGGTCAGCCTGCAGCGGCTGATGCCGCATGAAGCCTTGCTGGCCGAGGCAGGCGGCGGCCAGGAACTGCTGGTGCTCGAGGGCGAGGTGCGCGCGCGCCAGCATGCCTGCGCGCCGCGCAGCTGGATGCGCCTGCCTGCCGGCACCTTGCCCGCCATCGTTGCCGGTGCGCAGGGAGCCACCGTTTACCTGAAAGTCCGGCATGTGGCGGACACGACTTTGAAAGGATCAGCATGCAACACGCACGCATCATCATTATCGGCGCCGGCCTGAGCGGCCTGTACGCGGCCCACTTGCTGGAGCGGCTGGGCGTGGCCAATGTCGTCGTGCTCGAAGCGCGTGATTTCATCGCTGGGCGTATCTCCGGCATGCAGGCAGCTGGCGGCAGCGACCGCTTCGACCTGGGCCCGGCCTGGTTCTGGCCCGAGCAGCAGTGCGCGCTGCACCAGCTGGTCGAGGGGCTGGGGCTGCAGCGCTTCGCCCAGTACGACCAGGGCGACATGCTGTACCAGCGCGCCGCGGGGGAGGCGCCGGTGCGCATGCGCACGTACGCGAGCGCGCCGCCATCGATGCGCCTGATTGGCGGCATGAATGCGCTGACCGATGCCTTGCACGGCACCTTGCGCAGCACGCGCATCGTCACCGGACAACAGGTGCTGCGCCTGCGCCATGCGGCCGAGCACGTCGAAGTGGCGAGCGCGGATGCGGCGGGCGTCGTCACCGCGTGGCGCGCCGGCCACGTGCTGCTGGCATTGCCGCCGCGCCTGGCTGCCGCCGGTATCGCGTACGAGCCGGCCCTGCCTGCGGCGCTGGCGCGCGAGTGGACCGCCACCGCCACCTGGATGGCGCCCCATGCGAAGTACGTCGCCGTCTACGAGCGGCCGTTCTGGCGCGAACAGGGCTTGTCCGGTTCGGTGCGCAGCCAGAGCGGGCCGCTGGGCGAGATCCATGATGCCTCGATGCCGGGCGGTAGCGCTGCCCTGTTTGGTTTCCTGGCCGTGCCGGCACGCACGCGCCAGCACCTGGACGATGGGGTCTTGCTGGCGCATTGCCGGGCCCAGCTGGTACGGCTGTTCGGCCCGCAAGCGGCCGCGCCGCGCACCGATGCCATCAAGGACTGGTCGCAGGATGCGCTGACCGCCACCGCCGCCGACCTCGACGCAGGCGGCGAGCACGGTCACGCCCCGGCAGCGGCGCCTGCGGCCGGTCCCTGGCAGGGCCGCCTGACGGCCATCGCCAGCGAATGGTCGCCGCGCTTTCCCGGCTATCTGGCCGGCGCGGTCGAGGCGGCCGCTCTGGGCGTGCAAGCCTGGCAAGCGGCGCAGCAGCGCCCGGCGATTCCGTGACTTAACTCAACGAAGGAAAACTGAAGATGAAAACAGCTTACCGCGCCATGCAAGTGAGCCGCCCCGGCGTGCTGGAACTGGTCGAGCGCGCCACGCCGCTGCCCGGCGTGGGCGAAGTCTTGATTGCCGTCGAAGCCTGCGGCATCTGCGGCGCCGACAGCGCCGATATCGACGGCGCCGACCCGGCGCTGCAGCCGCCGCGCGTGCCCGGTCACGAGGTGGTCGGGCGCATCGTCGCGCTGGGCGAACACACGCCGGGCATCTGGCAAATCGGCCAGCGCGTCGGCGTCGGCCGCCTGGGCGGCCACTGCAACGCCTGCCCGCCCTGTCGCCAAGGCCGTTTCCAGTTATGTCAGGACCAGCCGTTCGTGGGCGCCAGCCGCGACGGCGGCTATGCCGAGATGATGCTGGCGCGCGCCACTGGCCTGGTGTCGATTCCCGGGCAGCTGGACGCGGAAGAGTCGGCGCCCATCCTGTGCGCGGGCCTCGCCACCTTCAATGCGCTCAAGAAGAGCGGGGCGCAGGCGGGCGATACGGTCGCCATCCTGGGCATCGGCGGCCTGGGGCATATGGCCTTGCAGTATGCGCGCCGCATGGGCTTCAAGGTGGTGGCGATCGGGCGCGGCGGCGATATTGCGCAGGATGCGCTGGAGCTGGGCGCGCACGTGTATGTCGACAGCCTGGCCGAGGATGCGGCCGCCGTGCTGCAAGCGCATGGCGGGGCGCAGGCGGTCATCACCACCGTCTCCAGCGCGGCCGCCGTGACGGCGCTGATGGATGGCCTGGCGCCAGCCGGACGGCTGGTCGTGCTGGGCGCGGGCAAGGATCCGCTGCTCGTGTCTTCCGGTAAATTGGTGGTGGGCGAACGCGGCGTGCTCGGCTCGATCACCGGCACGCCGTATGACAATGAAAAGACGCTTGCTTTCAGCGTGCTGGCCGGCGTGCGTCCGCGTATCGTAACCATGCCGCTGGAACGTGCGGCCGAAGCCTATCAGCGCATGCAGTCCGGGGACGTCAAGTTCCGCATGGTGCTGACCATGTTGCCGAAGGCCTAGGCATTCTCTTCAAATCTGCGGCGCCGTTGCCTGCTCCAGGTAGTCGAGCCAGCGTATCGCCTGTTCGCGGCTGGCGCCGCACATCTCTGCCGACGGCTGCAATCCTGCGCAGAACGCCGGCCGTTCCGGCTGTCCGAAAATGCGGCAGCGGCTATCGTCTCCCAGCTGCACGCAGCGGACGCCAGCGGGTTTCCCGTTCGGCATGCCCGGTATCGGACTGGTGATGGAGGGAGCGATGCAGCACGCTCCGCAGTGGTCGCGGCAGTTCATGGTTATTCTTTAGTGGACGACCAGCTTGCCATCCGGCTGCCAGGGAGCAGGCGCAGGACGGCATGGCGATGGCTGGAAAGGGATCAGGGGCCGACAGTATAGCAAGTCGGCGCGGCCTGCCGCTTCCCGCCGCTTGCCTAGCGCACGATGCTGACGCGCTTGCCCGACAGGGTGCGGCGGGCCGGGTCGCCATGCACGGTGATGCGGCCGGAACCGCTGGCGCGGGCGTTGACTTCATTCTGGACGGTGACGTCGATGTCGCCGGAACCGTTGCTCGCCAGATAGGCAACATCGCTGCGCAGGGCGGCCAGGTTGATGTCGCCCGAGCCATTCACGTTGGCGTCGAGGCGCTGCACGGCGCCGCTGGCGCTGATGCTGCCCGAGCCGTTGACGGCCACGTTGATGCGTTCGCCCCGCACGCTGCCCAGCTGGATGTTGCCCGAACCGTTCTGCACCGCGTCCGTGTTGCCGCTGCTGAGGGCCGCCGCGTTGATGCTGCCCGAGCCATTGTTGGCCACGTCGAGGCGTCCCACCGTGCCCGACAGTTCGCTCTTCATCGAACCGCGCTGCTCCAGGCTGAAATCCTCGCCATTGAAACCGCTGGCCACCAGGCGGCCAGAGCCGGAAATGGTGATCTTCTTCAATTGCGGCGTCGTATAGATGACGTGAATGCCATTGCTGCTGCGAATGTTCGTATCGCTCCAGATGCGCAGGGTGTTGCCGCTCACTTCGCTATGGATGCGCGGCTGCAGGTTGCTGTCCGCTTCGATCACCAGCGACGTTGCCGGCCCCACGCGCACGTCGATTTTCAGATCGATGCGCTTCATGCTGTCGATGTCGAGCGTGTTGATGTTGCTGACCTGGCGCGCGTCGCGACTCACTTGTTCGTTGCCCTGGATGGCATTGCCACCCGAGTCGGCATAGCGCACTTCGCCATCGTTGGGGTTGATGACGATGGCGCAGCCGCCGAGGGCAAGGGCACAGCACAGGGCCAGCAGGGTACGCATGGTGTTTCCTTTATGATTGTTTTAGTTCGGAACAAGAAAAAAGCCGGCTGCCGCCCCGCGGCTGCCGTGCTGTCGATGGCAAGGTAGCAAATCCGACACGCTAGCTGAGGGGAAATGCGATGAACTGCGCAAAACGGGGGCTGAAACGCATTCTGCTTCACCCGGCGCGACAGGTCCGGCGGCAGTGGAGGTGTCGCCAACGCCGGCACGGAGCGTACAATACCCGTGTTCGGCGTGCCGGGCGGTGCCCCGCGCTTGACCTTGCCGATAGACAGGGCTACTATTAATGACTCAAAAGTAAGTTACTTGGAAAGATACATGCAAGCCCCGATTGATACCAAGCCCCGCTGGGAGCGGCGCAAGGATGCCCGCCCGCAGGAATTGCTCGCCGCCGCCCTCGACCTGTTTGTCGAACGGGGTTTCGCATCGACGCGCCTGGAGGATGTGGCCAAACGGGCCGGCGTGTCGAAAGGCACCCTGTACTTGTACTTTGAGAATAAACAAGAGCTGTTCAAGGCCGTGGTGCGCGACAATATCGTGCAATCGATCGGCGAGGCGGAAGACAGCATGGCCGCCTCGGACAGCACCAGCGCCGACTTGCTGCGCAGCATGATGATGCAATGGTGGGAAGAATTCGGCGCCACCAAGCTGGCCGGTTTGACCAAGCTGATGCTGGCCGAAGCGAACAATTTCCCGGAACTGGCGCAGTTTTACAACGAAGAGGTGGTCGCGCGCGGCAATGCGCTGATCGCCACCCTGCTGGAACGGGGCATGCAGCGCGGCGAATTCCGCCAGGTCGATCCCGTGCTGGTCAGCACCATCCTCAGCGCGCCCGTCACCATGCTGATGATGTGGACACACTCTTTCCTGCCATGCGAGGTCAAGAATATCGATCCGCTTGCCTATATGGATGCCTTTATCGACATGAGCTTGCGCAGCCTGCAGGTGGAGGCACCCGGGAAAAGCTGATCCGCTGGGCCTGCTTCCACCGTTCAGTTGCCCCTTTTCCAAGGTTCGCCCCCCCAAATCTGCAGATCGTCGCAAATTTCCTCCATTCCCCGCCTTTATGGTTAACATGTGCTTTCAGCCAGTTCAACGATAAAATGGCGGATTATTACTTCACTTACCGAGTCCAAAGATGAATATCGAACAAGCCCGCTTCAATATGATCGAACAGCAGATCCGTCCATGGGACGTACTGGATATCGACGTGCTGGAGCTGTTGAACGTGGTTAAGCGTGAGGATTTCGTACCTGCGGCCTATAAAAATCTGGCCTTCGTCGATACGGAAATTCCACTGGGCGGCGGCGAATGCATGTTCACGCCAAAGTTGGAAGCGCGAATTTTGCAAGACGTAGCCGTCAAGAAGCATGAAAATGTGCTGGAAATCGGTACCGGCAGCGGTTACATGGCCGCCTTGCTGGCGCACAAGGCGCGGCATGTGACGAGCGTGGAAATCGTTCCCCAATTGAAAACCCTGGCCGAGCAGAATCTGGCCGCCAACGGCGTGACCAACGTGACCGTGGAACTGGGCGACGGCGCCCAGGGCTGGAGCAAGGGCGCACCGTACGACGTGATCGTCGTGTCCGGTGCCCTAGCCGTGTTGCCGGAAGCGCTGTTGCAACAAGTCAAAGTCGGCGGCCGCATCCTGGCCATCATCGGCGAAGCGCCGATCATGTCGGCGCATTTGATCACGCGCAGCTCGGACAAGGCCTACGACACGCGCAAGCTGTTTGAAACCAATGTCACGCCGCTGCAAGCCGTGGCACCGTCGCATTTCCAGTTCTGAGGCGACCGATTCGATGGAGCATTTGAGTGCACCGCAGCTGGCCGCCTGGCTGGCTGACCCTTCCCGCCCCCGTCCTGTTTTGCTGGACGTGCGGGAACAGTGGGAGTTCGACCTGTGCCACCTCGACGGTGCCACCTTGATGCAGATGAACTCGATTCCTGCGCGCATCGATGACCTCGATGAAGATGCCGAGATCGTCTGCATCTGCCATCACGGCATGCGCAGTATGCAAGTGGCGGCCTTCCTGGAGCGCAATGGTTTTGGCAAGATCAGTAATTTGACGGGCGGCGTGCATGCCTGGGCGCTGCAAGTCGACAGCGCGATGCCTAAATACTAAGTTATGTTGCAGTAGATGCACCCAGGCATGTTTTCCTGCATGCCTGCGGAGGCCTGTACCCCGCTCACCCGGCGGGCGCAAGGCAAGCGGTAGCAGATTTTTGATTCCATCAACTTTTGACGACTCCAACGGAGAAATGCAATGCGGAAACCCCTAATCGCCGTGCTGATGACCAGCGCCTTTGTCTCGATGACATGCTCGCTGCAAGCGCAGGCGGCCGATCTCATCCAGGTGTACCAGCAGGCGCTGGCCAATGACGCGCAGTACGCCAGCGCGCGCGCGGCCCTGTCGGCCGGGATGGAGCGGGTTCCGCAAGGGCTGGCAGGCTTGCTGCCGCAAATCTCCGCGTCGGGCAGCAATACGCGTGGCAATCAGGAACAGATTATCCAGAACAATGGCGGCAACAAGATCACCTCGCCGTCCGTCAACGTGCGCACGAACAGCTACAACCTGACCCTGGCGCAGCCGCTGTTCCGCTGGGATCGCTGGGAAACCTATCAGCAAAGCAAGCTGGCGCAGGCGATTGCGGAAGCGCAATTTGCGCAAGTTCAGCAAGACCTGATCACGCGCGTGGCGCAGGCGTATTTCGACGTATTGAGTGCGCAGGACAACCTGGGCGCCACGCAGGCGCAAAAGGTCGCCACGACGGAGCAGCTGGCATCGGCCAAGCGCAATTTTGAAGTCGGCACGCAAACGATTACCGACACGCACGAAGCGCAAGCGGCCTACGACCTGGTGGTGGCGCAGGAATTTGCCGCCATCAATGACCTGGCCAACAAGCGCAGCGCGCTGCAAACCATTATCGGCGAAGCGCCGACCACCCTGGCGCCGATGCGCGCGGGCGTTGTCATCAGCGCGCCGGAACCGGCTGCCGTCGAGCCGTGGGTGTCGTCCGCCGAAGAGCAGAACTACGGCGTCGTCACGGCCCAGTTCAACGTGGAATCGGCCAAGCGCGACATCGGCCGCAACCGCGCCGGCCACTACCCGACCCTGGACCTGATCGCCAACACGGGCCATAGCTACACGTCCGGTGGCGGCAATGGCAACGGGAATAACAATAATGCCATTGGCGTGCAGTGGAGCATCCCGATCTTCAGCGGCTTTGCCGTCACCAGCAAGGTGCGCGAATCGATCGCGCTGGAAAACAAGGCCCGCAACGACCTGGAAACGGCACGCCGCACGGCATCGCAAGGCGCGCGCCAGGCATTCTTGGGCGTCAACAGCGGCCTGGCCCAGGTCAAGGCGCTGGAAGCGGCGGAAGTGTCGAGCAAATCGGCGCTGGAGTCGAACCAGCTCGGTTACCAGGTGGGCGTGCGCATCAATATCGACGTGCTGAATGCACAGAAACAATTGTTCTCGACGCAAAAAGACCTGTCGAAAGCCCGCTACGACACCATCATGAACGGCTTGCGCCTGAAGGCGGCCGCCGGCACGCTGAAGGAAACGGATTTGATGCCCGTCAACGCCTTGCTCGTCAAGTAAGCGCGCTCTTGCTTTACATGAAAACCAGCCCCGGCAACGGCGCTGGTTTTTTTTCGTCTGGCGTTGTTGTCACACGGCGCGGCTGTTGGCCACTTGTGTCAAGACCACGCCTGCCACCACCAGTCCCGCACCCGCCCAGTGCAGCGGAGAAATGTGCTTCACGGCAAAGCCCAGCAAGCCGTAGCGGTCGATGGCCAGCGCGGCCAGCATCTGCCCGCCGATGACGGCCGCCATGAAGGGGCCGGACCCCATGCGCGGCGCCAGCATCAGCGCGGCCGTAATATAAAACACGCCGGCCGCGCCACCGAGCCAGGACCAGCCCGGCCCGCGCACGGCGAGGTGGAGATCGGGCGCCGGGATTCTCCAGGCCAGCATCACCAGTGAAGCGAGCGCGGCGCTGACGGCCAGCGAGGCGAGGGTGGCCCACAGCGGATGGCCCAGGTTGCGGCCCAGCGCCGCATTCGCGCCCGCCTGGAAGGGGACGACGGCGCCGGCCAGCATGGCCAGCGGGGCAAACAAGGTGATCCATCCGTTCATGTGCGACTCCCTGCGTGTTGAGTTGATGGCGTCATCGTATTATGCTGTCATGATTAAATCCAATTCGTAATTTGTCATCCAACTATGCATCAAACGAATAATTTGCGGGCCGTCGATTTGAACTTGCTGGTGATCCTGGATGCGCTGCTCAGCGAGCGCCATTTGTCGCGCGCGGCGGAACGCCTGCACATGAGCCAGCCCGCCGTCAGCCATGCGCTGGCGCGCCTGCGCCATCTGCTCGACGATCCGTTGCTGCTGCGCGGCAAGGGCGGTTTCCAGCCGACGGCGCGCGCCCTGGAATTGGCGCGGCCGCTGGCCGAAGCCTTGCAAAGCGTGCGCTCCGTGCTGGGCGGCGCCGTCTTCGAGGCGGCCACGGCGCAGCGCGTGTTTCGCCTGGCCATGTCGGATTACGGCGCGGCGCTGATCTTGCCCCGTTTGCTGCGGCGTTTGCGCGTGGAAGCACCGGGCATCGACCTGGCAGTCAGCTATGCCAGCCGCCCGGCCGTGATCGCTGGCGTGCAGGATGGCGACATCGACCTGGCGCTGGGCGTGTTCCCGCAACTGCCTGAACAGTTACACAGAGAAACCTTATTCGAGGAAACCTTCGTGTGCGCGCTCGATCCGGCCAGTCTGGCGCCGGGAGAGCGCTTGAGCCTGCAGACCTATCTGGCGCGCCCGCACGTGCTGGTGGCATCCGGCGAAGACGGTATGGCGGCTGAAGTCGATGCGGCGCTGGCGCAGCTGGGCCAGGCGCGCCGCATCGCCGTGCGCGTGCCGTACTGGACGGTCGCGCCGGAAGTATTGATGGGGACGGATTTGATCCTGACGGTGGCGCGGCGCGGCGTGCAGGGGAGCGCGGCGCAGGGGCTGGCGCAGCATTCTGCGCCGTTCGCCATCGCGCCGTTTGCGTTTGAAATGATACGGCACCGCCGCACGGACGGCGATGCGGGCATCGCCTGGCTGCGCGCGGCCATTGCCAGGGCCGCCGAGCCAGGCTGAGGTATTACAGGCCGCCGCCCTGGCCGTCGAACTTGCGCTCGATCAATTCGATCTTGTAGCCATCCGGGTCGGTGATGAAGGCGATCACCGTGTTGCCGCCCTTGACTGGGCCCGGTTCGCGCGTGACGTTGCCGCCATTCGCGCGTGCCGCATCGCAGGCAGCGACGATATCGTCGGCCGAGATGGCGATGTGGCCGTATGCCGTGCCCAGCTCGTAGCTGGTGGTGCCATAGTTATACGTCAGTTCCAGTTCCGCGTGGTCGGGGTTCGAACCGTAGCCGACGAAGGCCAGCATGTACTGGTATTCCGGGTTGTCGCTGGTGCGCAGCAATTTCATGCCCAGGACGTTCGTGTAAAAATCGATGGAGCGCTGCAGGTCGCCGACCCGTAACATGGTGTGCAAAATACGCATCGTAAATCCTTGATCTGAATAGGGGAATGGCAGGATTTTATGCGTTTTACGGCTTTCTTGCCGAGACCGCCCTGGCTGCCCCGGTGCAGGACAGCAGCGGGCGGTGACGTCAATGCCTCCGGATTTACTCCAGATGGGCATCCAGCGTGATTTCCGTGGCCAGCAGCTTCGATACGGGGCAGCCGAGCTTGGCGCGCAGGGCCGCATCCTGGAACGCTTCGTCGGTGGCGCCGGGAATGGTGGCCACCAGGGTCAGGTGCACGGCCGTGATGGCATAGCTGCCATCGATTTTTTCCAGGCTGACATCGGCTGTCGTTTTCAGGGCCGTGGCGCGCAAGCCGGCCTCGCCCAATTGGCCGGACAGGGCCATGGTGAAGCAGGCCGCATGGGCCGCGCCGATCAGTTCTTCCGGGTTGCTGCCGGGACCGTCTTCGAAGCGCGTGTTGAAGCCGTACGCCACATTGTCGAGCGCGCCGCTTTCGGTGGAAATGAATCCTTTGCCATCTTTGAGGCCGCCACTCCAGACGGCTGATCCTGTTTTTTTCATGATGTACTCCTTGCGTGGTTCGAAGGTCCATCATGCGCGCCCCACCCTTGCGCTTCCGTTCGTTGCGCCACACAGGGGGCGCATGCGCGGCGTCAATACGCTCACGGCGCCGGCGTCACGCGCCAGATGACATTGCCCACGTCGTCCGCCACCAGCAGCGCGCCCGCCTTGTCGACGGCCACGCCCACGGGGCGCCCCTGCGCCTTGCCATTGCTGTCGAGGAAACCGGCGATGACGTCCTGCGGCGATCCGCTGGGCACGCCATTGGCGAAGGGCACATACAGGACTTTATAGCCGCTGAAAGGCTTGCGGTTCCACGAGCCGTGCTGGCCGATGAAGGCGCCGCCCCGGTAGCGTTCGGGCAGCAAGGTGGCGTCATAAAACGCCAGTCCCAGCGAGGCCGTGTGCGCGCCGAGCGCATAATCGGGCGCAACAGCCGTGGCGACCAGTTCGGGACGGGGTGGCTGGATCCGCGCATCAACGTGCTGGCCAAAATAACTGTAGGGCCAGCCATAGAAGGCACCTTCCTTGACGGAGGTCATGTAGTCGGGCACCAGGTCGTTGCCCAGCTCGTCGCGCTCATTGACGGTCGTCCACAGGGCGCCCGTCCTGGGCTGCCAGGCCAGGCCGACGGGATTGCGCAAGCCCGTCGCATACACGCGCGCCTTGCCCGTGGCGCGCGTGACTTGCCAGATGGCGGCGCGGCCATCTTCGGCTGCCATGCCGTTTTCGCCCACATTGCTGTTGGAACCGACGGCGACATAGAGAAATTTACCGTCGGGGCTGGCGATGACGTTCTTGGTCCAGTGGTGATTGATGGGGCCGCCCGGCAAATCCATCACCTTGGTGCCCGGCGCCGTGATGGCCGTTTGCCCGGTGACGTAAGGAAAGCGCAGCAGGGCGTCGGCATTGGCGATGTACAGTTCGTTACCCACCAGGGCCATGCCGAATGGCGAATTCAGTCCCTGCAGGAAGACGCTGCGCGTCCGGGCCACGCCATGCGCATCGACGCCGCGCAGCAGGGTGATGCGGTTGGCGCTGGGCGTGGCGGCGCCCGCTTTTTTCATTTGCATCTGCATGATGGCGCCCTTGATGCCCTTGCTGTCGTCCGGTTTCGGCGGGGCATTCGTTTCCGCCACGAGCACGTCGCCATTCGGCAAGACGTACAGCCAGCGCGGATGGTCGAGATCGCGCGCATACGCATGGATGGCCAGGCCTGCCGCGACAGCGGGGCGCTGCCCGGCCGTCCAGCGCTGCACGGGGGCAACATTGACTGTGGGAATCAGTTGCTTGTCCGGCGCGGGCAGCACGGGCTGCGGGCCGAAGCCCACGGGCATGGCGGGCGCCTGGGCGTGCGCGAGATGGGCGCCGCAGGCAGCGGCCAGCAGGAACGAACAGGCGTAACGATGCATGGCGTACTCCGGAACATGAGCAATGCGAGTCGCAGAGCGTGACAGTTGGAGTCAGCGCGCCTTCTTTGGTTCCAGTTGCGGGTCGGGACGGGCTTGCTGCGGCGCGGCGGGCTTGACCTTTTCCGCGCCGGGCTGGGCGTGGCGGTCCGTATCGACCAGGCCTTGTTCCAGGTCGCTGGCCGCCTGTTGCATGATCTTGCGCGGCCGCACGTTCTGCGCGTCAGGCGACTCGTCGCGCTCATGCGGCAAGCGGTCGACGCCGTCATTTTTCACCTTTTCATCGGTATTGATCTTGCGTTCGCTATGCTTGCTAACCATATGGCCTCCTGAAAGTAAAGTGTAAGCAGTGTCCCGCCGCGGCAAGCCGCCTGCAAGCGGATTTGTCCATGTTCGGAGCGCTGGCGCACGCATGGACGATTCTTTTTCTGCGCTACACTGCGTGCAACACCAGGAACGCCCCTTGCGGGCACACGGCAGCCGCACTATACTGTGCATATATACAGTATCATGCGATGCCGGCGTGCGACGCGACAGCCAGGGGCGGTTTGCCACCGAATTCACTACCGAGATTTTTATGCCCGTCGATAACTACGCCGACCAGCGAGCCGAACAGCCAGCCGCGACCTTGCCAGCCCCGGGCGAGCGCTTCAACCTGGGCGCCAAGACCATCGCCCTGGTCGTGCGCCAGAATACGGATGGCATTGCCGAACCCGTGAAAAGCATCGTCGATTTCCTGCAAGTGCTGGGCCACACGGTGGTCTTCGAGGCGGAGACGGCTGCGCACCTGAACCTGGCGTTTCCCGGCGTGCGCGCCATGTCCGCGGCCGAGATCGGCGCCGCCGCCGATTGCGCCATCGTCATGGGCGGCGATGGCACCATGCTCGGCATTGCGCGCCAGCTTGCGCCATTCGACGTCCCTTTGATCGGTATCAATCAAGGGCGGCTGGGCTTCATGACGGATATTCCGCTTGAGCGCATGCTGCCTGTATTGGCGCAAATCCTCGGCGGGCGCTTCAAGGCCGAGCGCCGTACCTTGCTCGAAGGCAGCGTGCTGCGCGACGGCGTATCGATCCACGTGGGCATGGCCGTCAACGACGTCGTCGTTTCGCGCGGCGGCGGCGCCGGCATGGCCGAATTGCGTGTCGAGGTCGACGGCCACTTCATGTACAACCAGCGGTCGGATGGCTTGATCATTTCCACGCCCACGGGCTCGACCGCATATTCGCTGTCGGCCGGCGGCCCGTTGCTGCATCCGACCCTGGGCGGCATCGTGCTCGTGCCGATCGCCCCGCACGCGCTGTCGAACCGCCCCATCGTCTTGCCCGATTCCAGCCAGATCGTGGTGGAAATTGTCCGCGGACGCGATATCAGCGTCAATTTCGACATGCAGACCTTTGCCAGCCTGGTGCAGCAAGACCGCATCCTCATCCGCCGTTCGCCGCACACGATTACCTTCCTGCATCCGGAAGGGTGGAGCTACTACAACACCCTGCGTGAAAAACTGCACTGGAACGAGTACCCGTCGGGCGAGGGCAAGCTCAGCTAATAAGTTTCCCTACCTCAACCCGCGGTGCGCCGCCTAACCACAGAAGCCATGCTCCATACACTGTCCATTCGCGATTTTGTCATTGTCGATACCATTGAACTGGAATTTTCCGCCGGCTTCAGCGTGCTGACGGGCGAGACGGGCGCCGGCAAGTCCATCCTCATCGATGCGCTGACCCTGGCGCTGGGCGGGCGCGGCGACGCCAGCGTGGTGCGCGAAGGCGCGGCCAAGGCCGACATCACGGCCGATTTTTCCGTCAGCGAGGTGGCGCAGGCCTGGCTGGTGGCCAATGAATTCGCCAACGACGATGGCGGCGCCCTGCTGCGCCGCGTGATCGACAATGCGGGCCGCTCGAAAGCGTATATCAACGGCATCCCCGCCACGGCGGCGCAACTGCGCGAACTGGGCGACATGCTGGTCGACATCCACGGCCAGCACGCGCACCAGTCCTTGCTGAAAAGCGAAGCGCAGCGCGCCTTGCTCGACGGCCAGGCGACGGCGCGCGAAGCGGGCGCGGAGCAGGATGCGCGCCAAGTGGCGGCGCTGCACAAGCGCTGGCGCGCACTCGTGCGTCAGCGCGAGGAATTCGAAACGAATGCCGCCAACGTGCTGTATGAACGCGAACGGCTGGAATGGCAAGTGGGAGAACTGGAAAAACTGGCCGCCAAGCCCGGCGAATGGACGGAGATCACGAACGAGCACAGCCGCCTGTCGCACGCGGCCAGCCTGCTGGAAGGGGCGCAGGAAGCCCTGGCGATCATTTCCGAACAGGAAGATCATCCGATCGTGTCGCAACTGTCGGCCCTGAACCAGAAGCTGGGCAAGCTGGTGTCCGTCGATGCGGAATTGCAGCCGATCGTCGACCTGATCGAATCGTCGCGCATCCAGCTGCAGGAATCCGTGTATGCGTTGAACAATTACCTGGACCGGGTGGAACTGGACCCGGAGCGCCTGCACCAGCTCGACGCGCGCATGGAGGCCATGCACAGCACGGCACGCAAATTCCGCGTCACGCCCGAAGAGTTGCCTGAGGAACATTCTAAACTGTCGGAAAAGCTGCAGCACCTGGCCGACGCTTCCGATATCGAAGGTTTGCTGCGCCAGGAAGCGAAGATCGAGGCCGAGTACCGCGGCGTCGCCGAGCGATTGTCCGCCACGCGCCGCGCCGCCGCCCTGGAACTGGGGCAAGCCGTCACGCGCGCCATGCAGGAACTGAGCATGACGGGCGGCAGCTTTGAAATTGCGCTGCACCCGTGCGAACCGGCCGCGCATGGCCTCGAGCAAGTGGAATTCCTCGTCGCCGGCCACGCGGGCACGGCGCCCCGTTCGCTGGCCAAGGTGGCGTCTGGCGGCGAACTGGCGCGCATCGCGCTGGCCATTTCCGTCATCACCTCGCACGCCACCACCACGCCGACCCTGATCTTCGACGAGGTCGACAGCGGCATCGGCGGCGCCGTCGCCGAAGTCGTGGGGCGCTTGCTGAAACGCCTGGGACAAGGGCGGCAAGTGCTGTGCGTGACCCACTTGCCGCAAGTGGCGAGCCAGGCCAATCAGCATTTCCAGGTGGCAAAAAGTACCCTGGACAACGGCAAGACGGCCTCGCGCATCGACATGCTCGACGCCAAGGCCCGCGTGGAAGAAGTGGCGCGCATGCTGGGCGGCCTGGAAATCACGGCCACCACGCGCAAGCATGCGCGCGAATTGCTCGCGATTTGACCTGGGATGTGGCAGGCGTGCTGCCATCGTCTGGCAGTACTCCCGATGTTGACGCAATGTAACTATAATGGGCGGCTAATCCATCCAACGCCTTCGAAGAGCCTTCATGTCATTTCAAACTGAACCGCCGTACACGCATGGCAGCATCGACCGCAGCGCCGTGGTGCTGGTCAACCTGGGCACGCCCGATGCGCCGACCTCGTCGGCCGTGCGGCGCTATCTGAAACAATTCCTGTCGGATCCGCGCGTGGTGGAAATTCCCCGCATCGTCTGGTGGTTCATCCTGAACCTGATCATCTTGCCCTTCCGTTCGGGCCAGTCGGCCAAGAAATATGCGTCGATCTGGACGCGCGACGGCTCGCCCCTGAAGGTGCACACGCAAAAGCAAGCCAAATTGCTGGCCGGCGCCCTGGCCGAGCGGGGCCATGACGGGGTGACGGTGGCCATGGCCATGCGCTACGGTTCGCCTTCCTTGCCCGACGTGCTGGCCAAGCTGAAAAGCGAAGGCTGCGAACGCATCGCCATTTTGCCGGCCTATCCGCAATATTCGGGTACGACGACGGGTTCCATCTACGATGCCGTATTCGCCCATTACGCCACGGTGCGCAATGTGCCGGAATTGCGTTTTATCAAGCAATATCACGAGCACGACACGTATATCGACGCCTTGCGCGATTCCGTGCTGAACCACTGGGAAGCGCATGGCCGTCCGGAAAAACTGGTGATGAGTTTTCATGGCGTGCCCAAGCGCACCTTGCTGCTGGGCGATCCGTATCACTGCCAATGCCTGAAAACGGCGCGATTGCTGGCGGAAAAATTGAAATTAACTAAAGAGCAATATGTGGTGACTTTCCAGTCGCGCTTTGGCAAGGCCGAATGGCTGCAGCCATACACGGCGCCGACCCTGGTGGCGCTGGCGCAACAGGGCGTCAAGCGTGTCGATTTGCTGTGCCCGGGCTTTACCAGCGATTGCCTGGAAACCCTGGAAGAGATCGCCATGGAAGCCAAGCATGATTTCGAAACGGCTGGCGGCCAGCAGTTTCATTACATTGCTTGCCTGAACGAAACGCCGGCCTGGATCGCCGGCATGGCGGAAATTGCCGAGCAACACATGATCGGCTGGCCGACGATGAAGACGGCGCCGCAGCGCGAGGCGGACAAGAAAGCGGGCGAGCAGGCGCGCGCGGCGGCTCTGGCCCTGGGCGCAGCGAATTAGAAGCAAGAGGCATGTTTTTCTGCCATGTAAAGCCGCGCTTGCGCGGCTTTGTCATTTTTCACATCCACCGAGGTTTTCCAAATAGCAACACCGTCAGTGGCAATGGCCTGGTCGGGACTGGTAGAATGCCGGCTTCGCTGGGGATGACGGCTGTATCAGAGGGCGCGCACGGCTCGCGGCCCGAAATGGGAAACGAAATGTAATAAGTTGTAACATTAGCTGACGTAAACCTTGGCGCTCGCGCCGATACCCCTTGAAACAGTAGGATATAGCCCCATCTGCCGGTTAGTGTTGTAAAGATGTATAGCCTAACCCATTTAAGTCATTGATTGTAGGAGCTTTCTAGATGCAAGATCAGGAAAACCAAGCTGTACCTAATCCGCAAGCGGACGCCGCGACGACTGCGCCATCGACTCCCGCAGAGCCTACTTTGGAAGAGCAGCTGGCCAGTACCGAAGCGCGTCTGGCAGAGATGCACGATGCCTTCATGCGTGCCAAGGCCGATGGCGAAAATATCCGCCGCCGCGCGCAGGAAGATGTTGCTAAAGCGCATAAATTCGCAGTGGAAAGCTTTGCCGAAGCCATGGTGCCGGTCAAAGACAGCCTGGAAACGGCGCTGACGGTGGAGGCACCGACCATCGAATCGCTGAAAGAAGGCGTCGAGATGACCCTGAAGCAACTGAACGCCGCGTTCGAGCGCAACCGCCTGGTGGAAGTGTTGCCAGTGCAAGGTGAAAAGCTCGATCCGATGAAACACCAGGCTGTTGCCGTGGTGCCAGCGGAGCAGGAAGCCAATACCATCGTATCAGTCTTGCAAAAGGGCTATATGATTGCGGACCGCCTGCTGCGTCCAGCCATTGTCACGACCGCGCAAGCAAAATAATCAGAGGGCGGCATCAAGCAAGCCTTGAAACCATGCCGCTTTGCCACATATAAGAACCATCTGAAATCTAGCAAATAAAAGGAAAAAAATCATGGGTAGAATTATCGGTATCGATCTGGGAACCACGAATTCCTGCGTTTCCATCATGGAAAACGGTCAACCAAAGGTAATCGAAAACGCTGAAGGCGCACGCACGACGCCGTCGATTATTGCTTATCAAGAAGATGGCGAAATTCTCGTCGGCGCGCCAGCGAAACGCCAGGCCGTGACCAATCCGAAAAACACGCTGTACGCAGTCAAGCGTTTGATCGGTCGCAAGTTCGACGAAAAAGAAGTTCAAAAAGACATCGCGCTGATGCCGTACCAAATCATGAAAGCCGACAACGGCGATGCATGGATCGGCGTACGCGACAAAAAACTGGCGCCGCCGCAAATTTCGGCTGAAGTCCTGCGCAAGATGAAAAAAACGGCAGAAGACTACCTCGGTGAAGAAGTCACCGAAGCCGTCATCACCGTGCCTGCGTACTTCAACGACTCGCAGCGTCAAGCCACCAAGGATGCCGGCCGTATCGCTGGTCTGGACGTCAAGCGCATCATCAACGAGCCAACCGCGGCAGCGCTGGCGTTCGGCCTGGACAAGACCGAAAAAGGCGACCGTAAAATCGCCGTGTATGACTTGGGTGGCGGTACGTTCGACGTGTCGATCATCGAAATCGCAGATGTTGATGGCGAGAAACAATTTGAAGTGCTGTCGACCAACGGCGACACCTTCCTGGGCGGCGAAGACTTCGACCAGCGCGTCATCGATTACATCATCGACGAGTTCAAAAAGATCAACGGCATCGACCTGAAAAAAGATCCGATCGCCCTGCAGCGCATCAAGGCTTCGGCCGAGCGCGCGAAGATCGAGTTGTCGTCGTCGCAACAAACCGAGATCAACGAGCCGTACATCGCCATGGCGAACGGCGCACCGGTCCACTTGAACCTGAAGATGACCCGCGCCAAGCTGGAATCGCTGGTGGAAGAGCTGATCACGGCGACGATGGAACCATGCCGTACCGCCATCAAAGATGCTGGCGTGAAAGTGTCGGACATCGATGACATCATCCTGGTCGGCGGTATGACCCGTATGCCGAAGGTGCAGGAAAAAGTGAAGGAATTCTTCGGCAAGGATCCACGCAAGGACGTGAACCCGGACGAAGCCGTTGCCGTGGGCGCAGCGATTCAAGGTTCGGTCCTGTCGGGCGAACGCAAAGACTTGCTGTTGCTGGACGTCACTCCTCTGTCCCTGGGTATCGAAACCCTGGGCGGCGTGATGACCAAGATGATCCACAAAAACACGACGATTCCGACCAAGTTCAGCCAGGTCTTCTCGACGGCCGACGACAACCAGCCTGCGGTGACCATCAAGGTCTTCCAGGGTGAGCGCGAAATCGCCGCCGGCAACAAGGGTCTGGGCGAATTCAATCTGGAAGGCATCCCGCCAGCATCGCGTGGTACGCCACAGATCGAAGTGACCTTCGACATCGACGCCAACGGCATCTTGCACGTCGGCGCGAAAGACAAGGCCACCGGCAAGGAAAACAAGATCACGATCAAGGCCAATTCCGGCTTGACCGAGGCTGAAATCCAGAAGATGGTCAAAGACGCCGAGTTGAACGCGGAAGAAGACAAAAAGGTCAAAGAATTGGCCGAGTCGCGCAACCAGGCCGATGCTCTGGTACACTCGACCCGGAAATCCTTGACCGAATACGGCGACAAGCTGGATGCGGGCGAGAAAGAGAAGATCGAAGCGGCGATCACCGACCTGGAAGCAAGCATCAAGGCGGGCGACAAGGCTGAGATCGACGCCAAGGTGGAAGCACTGTCGAGCGCATCGCAGAAACTGGGCGAAAAAATGTATGCCGACATGCAAGCGCAGCAAGCTGCCGGCGGCGCGGAAGGTGCACAGCAAGCTGCTGGCGCATCGGACGCAGGTGCCAAGCAAGACGACGTTGTTGACGCTGACTTCAAAGAAGTCAAAGACAGCAAGTAATTGTCTTGCGCCCCCTTCACCGGGGGCAGCCGGGCTGAACGCTACATCGCGGGATTAGCCGCGAAGACCGGCCGAGCCGAGTCGTTGCCCAGTGCAGCACTCGACTCGGCTTTTTCGTGTAATTTTTACATCAGTAGATAGACTGCAAGGTGCCGACAACATGGCAAAGCGTGATTTTTACGAGACACTCGGTGTCGCAAAAAATGCTTCGGAAGAAGAGATCAAAAAGTCTTACCGTAAACTGGCGATGAAATACCATCCGGACCGCAATCCGGATAGCAAGGAATCGGAAGAAAAGTTTAAGGAAGTCAAAGAAGCCTACGAGATGCTGACCAATCCGGAAAAGCGCGATGCGTATGACCGTTACGGTCACGCCGGCGTGGACCCGAACATGGGCGGCGGTGGCGGCTTCGGCGGCGGTGCTGGCGGCTTTGCCGACAGCTTCGGCGATATCTTCGGCGACATCTTTGGCGGTGGCGGTGGACGCAGCCGCAATGCGGGGCCGCAGGTGTACCGTGGCGCCGACTTGCGCTACAACCTGGAAATTACACTGGAGCAAGCTGCTCACGGCTTCGACACGACCATCCGCGTGCCGAGCTGGGACAAGTGCGACACTTGCCACGGCAGCGGCGCCAAGCCGGGTACGTCGCCGACCACTTGCGGTACCTGCGGTGGCCACGGCCAGGTGCGCATGCAGCAAGGTTTCTTCAGCATCCAGCAAACCTGCCCGAAATGCCATGGCAGCGGCAAGGTCATCACCGACCCCTGCACGCCGTGCGGCGGTGCCGGTCGCATCAAGCGCAACAAGACGCTGGAAGTCAAGATTCCAGTCGGTATCGACAACGGCATGCGTATCCGTTCGTCCGGCAACGGCGAACCGGGCACGAATGGGGGCCCGTCGGGCGACCTGTATGTGGAAATCCACATCAAGCCGCACGCCGTGTTCCAGCGCGAAGGCGACGACCTGCATTGCGAAATGCCGATCTCGTTCGCCAAGGCGGCCCTGGGTGGCGAAATCGAAGTGCCGACCCTGAACGGCAAAGTGTCGTTCACGATCCCGGAAGGCACCCAGTCGGGCAAGACCTTCCGCCTGAAAGGCAAGGGCATCAAGGGCGTGCGCTCCGGTTATGCGGGCGATCTGTTCTGCCACGTGGCCATCGAAACACCCGTGAAACTGACGGAAAAACAGAAAGACCTGCTGCGCGACTTTGAAAAGTCGACCACCGAGGGCGGTGCCAAGCACAGTCCCCAAAGCAAGACCTGGAAGGACAAGGTCAAGGATTTTTTTGAGTAAGCACACGTAATACCATGCGCCGGGATGCTGAAACATCCCGGCGTTTTTTTCACTGCGACTGATAAATGTACGCACATCGCCGGCCTATGGGCGCGATCTGCCGTCAATTCAGTCGTATTACACAATGGGAGCGATATGACCGAACAGAAAAATGGCCTGGCCCTGGCGGAACTGCTGCAGCGTAACCGCCGCTGGGCCGACTCGATGGTGGCGAAAGACCCGAACTTCTTCAAGAACCTGGAAGCGCAGACCTCGCCCGAATACCTGTGGATCGGCTGCTCCGACAGCCGCGTGCCCGCCAACGAGCTGCTGGGCATGGCGCCTGGCGACGTGTTCGTACACCGTAATATCGCCAACGTGGTCGTGCATTCCGACCTCAATTGCCTGTCCGTCCTGCAATTTGCCGTGGACGTGCTGAAAGTCAAACATGTCATCATCGTCGGCCATTACGGCTGCAAGGGCGTGCATGCGGCCATGACGGGCACGCGCATCGGCCTGGTCGACAACTGGCTGCGCCACGTCCAGGACGTGGGCCAGAAGCACGAACGCTACCTGGGCGACGTGCTGACGAGCCGCCAGCGCGGCGACCGCCTGTGCGAACTGAATGTGGTCGAGCAAGTCTTGAACGTGTGCCAGACCACCATCGTGCAAGATGCGTGGGAACGGGGCCAGGAACTCAGCGTCCACGGCTGGGTCTATGGCTTGAAGGATGGCTTGCTGAACGACCTGGAAGTGACGGTCACGGCGGGCCACGAGCTGGCGCCGCGCATGGCAACGCGCCTGGCCCGCTACGAAGCGACGGCGTAGGCAACGTCGGCGCAGCGCCTAGGGCGCGGCGCCTTCCAGGCGGCCCAGGTAATCGGCCGCCTCCCGCACGCCCTCCTGCGCCGCCTGGCGCAGCCAGGTTTTTGCCTGGGGAATATCCCGGGGCGTGCCCCGGCCTTCGGCCAGCGCCACGCCATAGTGATAGCGCGCCAGCCGCGCATAGGCGGCGTCATCGTTGGTATGGGCGCCGCGCCGCATCAGCACCGTCGCCTGTTCCAGGTTCTTCGGCACGCCGATGCCCGTTTCATACAGCTGGGCCAGCCAAATCATCGAATACACATCGTTCCAGCGCCGGATGCAATCTTCAAAGATGGCCACGGCGGCCGCATGGTCGCCCGTCTTGTCGGCCGCATAGCCGTATAAACACTTGATGCGCTTGTCGCTGTGCACATAGGCTTTGTAGCTGAGATCGCCTTCATCCTGGCTATCCTGGCTATCCTGGGCATGGGAGGGCGCAGCGAGCAACAGAGCAAGCAAGAGGGCGAGAGTGGGCATGGCATTCCTGTCTATGCGTTGAAAATTGGTAGATAAGCAAGTTTCGTGCTAGCGCCATTCCCGGGCGAAGCCGTTACTGCTGTGCCATTGCGTGACAGTGCCTGTTGCAGCGTGGCGCAACGCGCCGCGCATATCCATATAGTAAATGCTTCGTTTGCAGGATGGACGCGCAGGCATACAGTGGACTTCCCCAGACTCTAGTCGAGTTCCCATGTCGGCCGTCCTGAAATCCGCGTTTTCTTCCAGCCAGTTCCGTATCGAAACGTTCGACGCGCCGCTGGGCGCGCAAGTGCTGGGGCTGGACCTGGCGCAGCCGCTGTCGCTGGGCGACTTCCAGCGCCTGCACCATGCCCACCTCGACCATCACGTGCTGGTGTTCCGCGACCAGCGCATCACGCCGCAGCAGCAAGTCGATTTCAGCCGCCGCTTCGGCCCCCTGCAAATCCACGTGCTGCGCCAGTTCCAGCTGCCCACGCAGCCGGAGGTGCTGATCATCTCGAACATCGTCGAAGATGGTCAGCCCATCGGCCTGGGTGACGCGGGCCATTTCTGGCATTCCGACCTGTCGTACAAGGAAGTGCCCAGCCTGGGCTCCATGCTGCACGCGCAGGAATTGCCGGACGAGGGCGGCGATACCGTATTTGCCAACATGCACCTGGCGTGGGAAAGCTTGCCGGCCGCGCTGCGCCATGCCGTGCGCGGCGCCCGCGCCGAACACAGCTACCTGAGCCAGTATGAGGAGTTGCGCCGCCGCAACCCCTGGCGGCCCGCGCTGACGCAGGCGCAGATCGATGAAGTCACACCCGTGACGCACCCCGTGGTGCGCGTGCATCCGGAAACGGGACGGCGCGCCCTGTTCGTCAGCGAACATTTCACCACGCGCATCGTCGGCTTGCCTGACGATGAAAGCCGCGCCCTGCTCGACGAACTGTTTGCGCACAGCGTACGCCCGGAACACCTGTACGTGCACCGCTGGCAGCCGCATGACCTGGTGTTCTGGGACAACCGTTCCCTGATGCACCTGGCGACGGGGTGCCCGCCCGAGCAGCGCCGCAAACTCTACCGTACAACCATCGAAGGCGATGCGCCGTACTGATTTTTTGACTGTTGATCTGACCCAAGGAGTGTCCATGTTGCCGATCTTGACCTTTTCCCGCCGCCTGCTCGCCACCATTGTCGTGCTGTGCATGGCCATGCCCATGGCCCGGGCCGAAGGCCAGATCCGCATCGCGGGCCAGCATGGCATCACCTTCTTGCTGCTCAATATTGCGCAGGAACAAAAACTGATCGAAAAGCATGGCAAGCAGCAGGGCGTCGATGTCAAAGTCGAGTGGATCACCCTGTCCGGCGGCCCCGCCATCAATGACGCTTTGTTGTCGGGCAATATCGATATCGCGGGGGCGGGCCTGGGGCCGCTGCTGACCATCTGGGACCGCACCAAAGGCCGGCAGAACGTGCGCGGCGTGGCCTCGCTCGGTAATTTTCCCTACTACTTGATCAGCAACAATCCCAAGGTGAAAACCCTGGCCGACTTGACGGACAAGGATCGCATCGCCTTGCCTGCCGTCTCTGTTTCCGTCCAGGCGAGGATATTGCAGATGGCCGTGGCGAAACAGTGGGGCGACAAGGAATTCGCGCGGCTCGACAAGATCACGCAAACCTTGCCGCACCCCGATGCGGCGGCGGCCATCATCGCCGGCGGCACGGAGTTGACAGGTCACTTCGGCAATTCGCCGTTCCAGGAGCAGGAACTGGCGCAAAACCCGAACACCCGCATCATCCTGAACTCGTACGACGTGCAGGGCGGGCCCAGCTCATCGACCCTGCTGTATGCGACGGAAAAGTACCGCAAGGACAATCCGAAGACGTACCGCGCCTTCATCGCCGCCCTGGCGGAAGCGGCGCAGTACGCGAGCAGCAATCCGCAGGGCGCGGCCGACATCTACATCAAGGTGAACAAGAGCAAGGTTGACCGCAATCTGCTGCTGAAAATCTTTGCAAATCCTCAAGTGCAATTCAAGATCGCGCCGCAAAATACCTATGGCCTGGCACAATTCCTGCACCGCGTGAACGCCATCCGCAATCTGCCCGACAACTGGCGCGACTACTTCTTTGACGACCCTGCCATCACGCAAGGAGGCTGACATGAATGCACCCGCTTTTCACCTGGTACGTCCGCCAGTCGCCTTACAGCCTTTGCTCAGCGTCAAGCATGTCAGCCTGGAATACCGCACGGAGCAGCGCACCGTGCGCGCCACGCACGACGTCAGTTTCGACGTGTTCCGCGGCGACCGTTTCGTGCTGCTGGGGCCGTCGGGCTGCGGCAAGTCGTCCATGCTGAAAGCCGTGGCCGGCTTCATCGCGCCGCGCGCGGGCAGCATCGCCATGCAGGGCCAGCCCATTCACAAACCGGGGCCGGACCGTGTCGTCGTGTTCCAGGAATTCGACCAGTTGCCGCCATGGAAGACCGTGCTGGAAAACGTCATGTTCCCCTTGCTGGCCAGCAAGAGGCTGGACAGGAACGCGGCCCGCGAGCGCGCCCATCACTGGATCGCCAAGGTGGGCCTGGCGGGCTTTGAAGACGCTCATCCGCATACCTTGTCGGGCGGCATGAAGCAGCGCGTGGCCATCGCCCGCGCCCTGGCCATGCAGCCGGAAGTGCTGCTGATGGACGAGCCGTTTGCTGCCCTCGACGCCTTGACGCGGCGCAAGATGCAGGAAGAGCTGAGCCGCCTGTGGGAGGAGCTGCGCTTTACGCTTGTCTTCGTCACGCATTCGATCGAGGAAGCCCTGGTGGTGGGCAACCGCATTCTGCTGCTGTCGCCCCATCCGGGCCGCGTGCGCGCCGAACTCAACAGCCATCAATTTGGCTTGCACAGCGCGGGCAGCGCGGAATTCCAGGCGGCCAGCAGCCGCATCCATGGCTTGCTGTTCGATGAGGAGGTTGATCCTGCTCAACAAGCGGATACGGCGCAGCGGGAGGCCGGATGAGCGCGCTGCTGGAACCACCGATTCGCCAGGAGGTCGTGTATGCGGCGCCGCCGCCGGCCGGTGTCACCGTCGAGCTGCCGCTGTCGCGCTGGCAGCGCTGGAGCCAGCACGCGCTGTGGCGCAAGGCCTTGATTTTGCTCAGCCTGGCCCTGCTGTGGGAAGGCGCGGCGCGCTGGACGCACAACGATTTATTATTGCCCGGTTTTCTGCAGACGGCGCAGGCGTTTATCGGTGGCATCGCCAGCGGTGAATTGCTCACGCGCACGGCCGCGTCCCTCGTCGTCTTGCTGCAAGGCTATGCGGCGGGCGTGCTGGCCGCCTTCGTGCTGACCTTGCTGGCCGTGTCGAGCCGCATCGGGCGCGACGTGCTGGAAACCCTGACGGCTATGTTGAATCCCTTGCCGGCCATCGCCCTGCTGCCGCTGGCCCTGCTGTGGTTTGGCCTGGGACGTGCGAGTTTGATCTTTGTCATCGTCCATTCCGTGATGTGGCCGCTGGCCCTGAACACGTATGCGGGTTTCCAGGGCGTGCCCGAGACCCTGCGCATGGCGGGCCGCAATTATGGCTTGAGCGGCTTGCGCCTGGTGCTGCACATCCTCGTGCCGGGCGCCTTGCCGTCCATCGTCTCGGGTTTGAAGATAGGCTGGGCATTCGCCTGGCGTACCCTGATCGCGGCCGAGCTGGTATTTGGCACCACGTCGGGGCAGGGTGGCCTGGGCTGGTATATCTTCCAGAACCGTAACGAGCTGTACACGGACAAGGTGTTTGCCGGCCTGGCGGCCGTCATCGTCATCGGTTTAATCGTGGAAAACATCGGCTTTCGCACCCTGGAGCGCGTGACCCTGAAACGCTGGGGCATGCAGCGGTAGTTATCTCACCATACTTATTTCAGGATCTTGCGCGCCGCCGCGATGATTTGCCGCGACAGCTGCTCCATGCGCGGCGACTGCACCTTCCACGTGTGCCAGTACAGGGCCACGTCGGCCGGCGTCTTGGGGGTGAGCATTTCCACCAGCTCGCCATCCGTGTTCGCCTTCAGCAGCAATTCCGGCACCATGCCGTAGCCGAGGCCGTAGCGGATGGCGTTGAAGTGCGAGGTGGCGCCCGGCACGTAATGGCAGGGGTAGGCCCCTTCGGGCAGCCCCAGCGCCTCTTGCAGGAACGATGACTGCAGGGTGTCCTTGCGCGTGTAGGCGACGACGGGCGCCGTGCGCGCCGCCTTGCGCGTCAGGCCGTGCGCGAACCACTGCTGGCGGAACGCGGGCGTGGCCACCAGCCAGTAGCGCATCACGCCCAGCGGCTCGGCCGTGCAGCCGCGCATGGGTTTGGCTTCCGTGCTGATGCAGCCGATCGCCATGCCCGTCTCCAGCAAGGTGTACGTGTGGTCCTGGTCTTCCACGGTCAGGTCGAGCAGCACGCGCTCGCGTATCAGCACCTCGGACAGGGCGGGGAAGAACCACGTGCCCATCGAATCCGCATTCAGCGCCAGCACCAGCGTCAGCGGGGCATCCTGCTGCACCGCCAGTTCCGCCTGCAAGTCCGCTTCCAGCAGCTTGGCGCGCTTCAGGTACTGCATCAGGCGCTGGCCCATGCGCGTGGCGCGCGCGGGACGGCTGCGCACGATCAAGGCATTACCGAGCTGGCTTTCCAGCGCCCGCACCCGCTGCGAAATGGCGGGGGAGGTCAGGTGCAGCCGCAGCGCCGCCTGTTCGAAACTGCCCGTTTCGACGACGGCGCGGAACGCTTCCGTGTGCTTGGGATTGAGATCCATGACCACTGCCTAACATAAGAAAAATTTATCAATACTAAATAATACTTACTTTTCATAAGGATGGGTGTGTTGCAGTGCACAATACCTCTTTGATGGAGTGCCACGCGCCAGCGCGCGGCCTCCTGGCAGCAAGGGAATACCACGATGGAAGCACAAGCGAACGACCACACCCCCCGCAAGCCGCAATCCAAGCTGGCGCGCAATCTGAAATTCGGCCTGGGACTGACCCTGGGCCTGGGCATGGCCGCCGCGCTGGCGGGCGGCTGGTGGCTGCGCCAGGCGTGGCAAGACTTGCCGCCCGTCGAGCACCTGGCCCAGTACAAGCCCGCGCTGCCGCTGCGCATTTTTTCCAGCGAAGGCGAGCTGCTGGCCGAGTACGGCGAAGAGCGCCGCGAGTTCCTGCCCCTGAAGGAGATCCCGCTGCGCATGCGCCAGGCCTTGCTGGCCATCGAGGATGCCCGCTTCTACGAGCATGGCGCCGTCGACTTTTATGGCTTGACGCGAGCCACCCTGGCCAACGTCGTCACGGGCCGCCATGCGCAGGGCGCCAGCACCATCACCATGCAGGTGGCGCGCGACTTTTTCCTGTCGCGCGAAAAGACCGTGCAGCGCAAGCTGACGGAGATGCTGCTCGCCTACAAGCTGGAACAGCACTACGGCAAGGACAAGCTGCTGGAACTGTACATGAACCAGATTTACCTGGGCGAGCGTTCCTACGGCTTTTCCGCCGCCTCGAACATTTACTTTGACAAGCCGCTGGCGGAAGTGAGCATCGCCGAAGCGGCCATGCTGGCCGGCCTGCCGAAGGCGCCGTCGGCCTACAACCCCGTCGCCAATCCGCAGCGCGCCACCGTGCGCCAGCACTACATCCTGCAGCGCATGCGCGAACTCGGTTACATCACGCCGGCCGAATACGACGCCGCCGTGGCGGAAAAACTGGCCCTGAACAAGGACCGCAACAGCTCCGTGCACGCGGCCGCGTATGCGGTCGAGGAAGCGCGCCAGCTGATATTGCAAAGCTACCCGGAAGGTGCCTACAGCATGGGCCTGGACGTGACGACCACCATCCGCATGGCGCCGCAGCGGGCGGCCGACAAGTCGCTGCGCGATGGGCTATTGAGCGCGCAGGCGCGGCGCGGCTATCGCGGCCCGGAAGCGCGCCTGGCCGCCTCCGCAGACAGCGTGGCGCGCCAGCTGGCCGCCTACCCGGACAGCGGAGAAGTGCGCGCCGCGCTGGTGCGCAAGGTGGAGAGCGGCGGCAAGCGCCAGCTGACGGCGCAGCTGCGCAATGGCGACGAGATCACCTTGACGGCGTCGGATGCGCGCCTGGGCGGCAAGCTGCAGTGGGATGGCAAGCGCGCCATCGTCGAGGGCAGCGTGATCCGCGTGGTGCACGACGCGGCGAAAAACCGCTGGCTCGTGAGCCAGCTGCCCGAGATGGAAGGCGCGCTCATTTCCGTCGAGGCGCACAGCGGCGAAATCGTCGCCATGGCGGGCGGCTTCGATTTCTACCGCAACCACTACAACCACGCCATGCAAGCCTACCGCCAGCCCGGTTCCAGCTTCAAGCCCTTCGTGTATTCGGCGGCGCTGGAAAAGGGATATTTCCCCGGCACGGCCGTGGACGACACGCAGCGTTTGCTGCTGCCGCAGGAAACGGGCGCGCAGCCGTGGCGTCCGCGCAATTACGGCAACAACTATGAAGGCTTCATCAGCGTGCGGCGCGGCCTCGTGCGCTCGAAAAACCTGGTGGCCGTCAGCCTGATGCAGGCGGCCGGCCCCGGCTACGTGCAGCACTACGCCACGCGCTTCGGCTTCGAGGGCGCGCGCAATCCCGTCTCGCTGCCGCTGGCGCTGGGCGCGGGCGCCGTCACGCCGCTGCAGCTGGCGCAATCGTATGCCGTGTTCGCCAACGGCGGCATGCAGATGCCGCCCAAATTGATCAAGGAAGTGCGCAGCCGCAGCGGAGAAGTGCTGTTTTCCGACGCGGCGCCACGCGCCAAGGGCGCGCCGGCAGCGGGCACGCAGGTCATCTCCACGCGCAATGCCTACGTCATGGACAGCATGCTGCGCGACGTCGTCAAGAGCGGCACGGGACGCGGCGCGCTGGCGCTGGGGCGCGGCGACGCGGCAGGCAAGACGGGCACGTCGAACAATGCGTACGACGCCTGGTTCGCCGGCTATTCCTCGGGCCTGGTGTCCGTCGTCTGGCTAGGCTACGACCAGCCGAAAAGCCTGGGCAATGCCACCGGCGGCACCCTGGCGCTGCCCGTCTGGCGCGACTACATGCAGGTGGCCGTGCAGGGCCGCCGCGAGCAGGTGCTGGCCGAACCGCCAGGCCTGGCCCTGCTCGACGGCGACTATGTGTATGCCGAATACCTGGCCGGCGACTGCCTGAAGGATAACTTCGCCTTTATCCACAGCAGCGTCGGCTGCGGCAGCGCCGGTGCCGATACGCGCATGGCCCACGGTGAAGCGGGCGATGGCGGCTCCAGCACGGGCACGAGCGAGGCGCGCACCCTGAGCGAAGCGCGCGAACGCGAACAAATTCTCAAATCATTTTCGGAAGAGTAAGACCATGCTGCTATATACGATTTACCTGGTGGCGATTGTCGCCGAAGCGATGTCCGGCGCCATCATGGGCATGCGGCGCGGCATGGATTTGTTCGGCATTTGCATGATCGGCACCGTCACGGCGCTGGGCGGCGGCACCGTGCGCGACGTGCTGCTGGGGCACTATCCGCTGGGCTGGATCGCGCATCCCGAATACCTGCTGTTTACCATCGGCGCGGCCATTGTGACGGCCTTTGTCGCACGCTACCTGCACCATCTGCGCGCCATCTTTTTGCTGGTCGACGGCCTGGGCCTGGTGGCGTTTTGCGTGATTGGCTGCGACATCGCCATGTCGGCCAAGATGCATCCAGCCATCGTCGTGCTGGCGGGGATGATCACGGGCGTCTTCGGCGGCCTGCTGCGCGATATCCTGTGCAACCAGATTCCCCTCGTGCTGCAGCGTGAAGTGTATGCCACCGTGGCCCTGTTCACGGGCGCCCTGTACGTTGGCCTGCTGCACTTCAAGGTCGACAGCTCGGTGGCGCAGCTGGCGTCCATCGGCGCGGGCTTTTTGTTCCGTTTCCTGGCTTTGCATTTCGAGTGGCGGCTGCCGAATTTCAATGGCGACCGCATACGCGGGTTTGAGTAAGACGGCAGCTTCTTGCATATTTTTACGCAAATTTAACCCCTTTTTCTGCGCCGCTGCGTTTCATGTTGCACACCCCAGCCAACCGGAGAAGAAGCGATGTCCAGCGCCCTCAAGATCACATTGATACTGTCCCTGCTGCTGTCGGCAGGCAGCCACGCCGCCGGTACGGCGCCGCGCAAGACCCTGGCGCCGTTCGCCAGCGAGCAAGCCTTGAGCGCCTACCTGCAGCAGCTGCAGGCGCGCCAGGCGGCGCTGCAAAGGGAGCAGCAGAAACTGCAGCGCGCCACGGCGCAGTACATGTCGGCGCCACCGGCCCCTCCCGCGCCGATGGCGGCGAAAGCGGCGCCGGCGGCATCGGCAGAGGCGGCCGAATCCGTCACCAATGTGCAGACGGCGGGCGTGGACGAAGGCGGCATCGTCAAGCTGCACGGCAGGCACCTGGTGATGCTCCGGCGCGGCAAGCTGTTTACCGTGCAGGTGGGCGGCAATGCTTTGCAGCCAGTCGCCTCGCTCGACGCGTTCGCGCCCGGCAGCGACCCGTCGGGCAGCTGGTATGACGAGATGCTGATCGATGGCGACACGGTGGTGGTGATCGGCTACAGCTACAGCCGGGGCGGCACGGAAATCGGCCTGTTCGACATCGACGCGGACGGCAAGCTGGCCTACCGCTCGACTTACCATTTGCGCTCCAACGATTATTACTCGTCGCGCAATTACGCCAGCCGCCTGATCGGCAGCAAACTGGTGTTCTATTCGCCCCTGTCGCTGAACTTGCGCCGGGGCGACCCGTTCGGCGGCTTCCCCGCGCTGCGCCGCTGGCGCCCCGACGCCGTGCCGTCCGATTTCAAGCGCATCGCCCCTGCCACGCGCATCTACCGCACCGATGACGAGCCCGAACCAGGCTTTGGTCTGACCCTGCATACGGTCACCGTGTGCGACCTGGCACAGCGCGACATGCGTTGCGAAGCGACCGCCGTGATGGGGCCGCAGGGGCGCGTGTTTTACGTGTCGGGCGAATCCGTCTTCGTGTGGACCACGCGCCGCGGCAGCGACTCGGGCGTGTTCCGCATTCCCCTCGATGGCTCGGCGCCCAGCGCCCTGAAGGTGGCGGGCGCGCCCGTCGACCAGTTCTCGTTCCTGGAAAGCGCTGATGGCCACTTGAACGTCCTGCTGCGCGCCGAGGGCCAGGGCGACGCCATGTGGGATGGCGCGCGGGGGCGGGGCGACATGGCCCTGCTGCGCGTGCCATTGGCGTCGTTTTCCGATGGCCGCGACAGTGCGCCCGCCGGCAGCTACAAGCCGCTGCCCGGTGGTGGCGGCTACGGCCTGCAGAACCGTTATGTTGGGCCGTATCTGTTGTACGGCAATCCGGGCAATGTGGGACGCCGCAAGGCCGACCAGGCCTGGCCGCGCCAGCCCCTGTACGCCGTGCGCTGGGCCGACGCGGGCGGCGTGCAAGCCTTGTCCCTGCCGCACGGCGTGGAGCGCATCGAGGCGCTGGGCAATGATGCGGTGGTGATTGGCGCACAGGGTAGGGATTTGCACTTCAGCACCATCGGCCTGGGGGCGCAGGCGGCGGTCGCCACGCGCTACATCCGCGCCGACGCGGCGCAGGGCGAGTCGCGCAGCCACGGCTTTTTCTACAAGCCGCAAGCTCAAAATGAGGGCCTGATCGGCTTGCCCATCCTGGGCGCGGACGAGCGGCCTGGCCTCAACAAGTCAGCCGCCTCCGTCCTGTATCTGCGCAACAGCGGTTTGACATTGACGGAACTGGGCGCGCTTGCCGCGCGGCCGGGCCAGGCGCCGGACGACGGCTGCCGCGCATCGTGCGTGGACTGGTATGGCAATGCGCGGCCCCTGTTCCTGCAGGGCCGGGTCTTCGCCTTGCTCGGTTATGAACTGGTGGAAGGGGTGCTCAGGGATGGACAGATCCGCGAAGTGCGCCGCATCAGCTATGCGCCCATCGCGCCCACTGTACGCTGACGGCGTCGGGAAATTGCCGCTGCCGCGTAGTTCGGCTACACTGATTCGCATGCCCGACACTTTATTGACCGCGACGGATGAAGACCTGATGCTGCGCTACAGCGCCGGCGACCTGCCGTCGTTTCGCGAGCTGTACCGGCGCCACAGCCAGGGGCTGTACCGCTTCGTGGCCTGGCGTTCGCCGCGCCGCGCGTGGGTGGACGAGATCGTGCAGGATGCGTGGGCCAGCCTGCATGCGGCGCGCGCCGGCTACCAGCCGCAGGCGGCGTTTCGCACCTATCTGTACCAGATCGCGCGCAACCGCCTGATCGACCTCCTGCGCCAGCGGGAAGGACAGGAACACGACGGCGTGGGCGAACTGGCGGACGAGGGCGCCTCGCCGCCGCAGTCGCTGGAGCAGAAACAGCAGCACGCGCGGCTGCATGCGGCCATCGCCGCACTGCCGGCGGAACAGAAGGAAGCGCTGGTGCTGCAGCAGTTCAGCGGCATGAGCATCCTCGAGATCGCCGCGGTGACGGGGGCGGAAGCGGAAACCGTCAAGAGCCGGCTGCGCTACGCCATGCAGAAATTGCGCGCGGGCTTGGACAGCGCCGCTGGCGCGGGAGGACAGGCATGAATACGCACAATCACGACGAACCGAATGACGAGGAATTGAACGCGTTGCTGGCCAGCCTGCCGCAGCCCGCGCCTTCCAGCGCGCTCGATGCGGCCATCCTGGCCGACGCTGAAAAAGCATTGGCAAAACCCGTTGCCGCGAACGACAGCGCCGATGGCGTGCGGCGCACCTTGCCGGCCAAGAAATCGCCCGATTACCTGCAGCGCTGGCGCGTGCCGCTGGGACTGGCCGCCGCCGTGCTGTTGACGGTAAACCTGATCGGTGTGGACTGGTTCGGGTCGAAACCGGCGCAATTTCCCGTCGTCGGGGAACCGCTCACGCAGGAGGTGATGTCCGCACCGGCCGCTGCACCTGCCACTGAGTCTGCGCCACCGCGGCCAGCACCGCGCGCCATGACCAAGGCGGCACCGAAGCCGCCGGCGCAGGCCGAGCCGGCGGCAGCACCCGTGTCTGTACCCGTGCCTGCGCCACCGGCCCCGCCACCTCCTCCTGCGATGCGGGAGGCGATGGAGCAGCAAGCCGCCATGCAGGCTGAAGCCGGCCTGCAACGCCCGGCGCCCGTGCAGCGCGCGCTGGCCATGCCCGCTCCCGTGGCGGCCCGCTCCGCGCCGCTGCCGCCGCCGGCAAAGCTCGACGCCTCCGTATGGCTGGTGAAGATCGACGCCCTGCTCAAGGCGGGCGAGGATACCCTGGCGCACGAGGAGTGGACAGCGTTCCGGCAGGCCTATCCCGATTATCCGGTGGCCGACGAGCTGCGGCAGCGCCTGGAAAAAAAGTAGCGCGTTACACGATCCCCTTCCTGCGCTCCCACACGGCGCTGCCGACGAAAATGGCGCAGCATACCCACATCACGGCCGGCAGGGCGTTCACCCCCGCCGATTGCATCAGGACCCCGGTCAGCAGAGGGCCGCCGCCACTGGTCACACCCCAGGTGGCGTTGACGATGGCGCTGGCGCTGGTCAGCGACAAGCCCGTAAAACGCTCGCCGCAGGCCACCAGCGCCAGCATGTAGATGCCGCCCGCCGCCGCGCCCAGCAACAGCAGCAAGGTCCACCACAGCCACGGCGTGCCGACGGCAAACGGCAGCAGCGGCAGCAGCAGGCAGACGGCCACGCCGCAGCCCGCGTGCACCCTGGCGCGGCCGAAGCGGTCGGCCATCCATCCCAGCGCGAATTGCAGGCCCGTGTCGCCCACCAGCACCACGGTGGCCGACAGCAGGGCCAGGTCCGTGCCGATGCCGTGCTCCATCGCGTACAGGGGCAGGAGACTCAATGCCAGCGTGTCGAACAGGGCAAAGAAGGCGGCGCCCAGCACGATCATCGGCATGCGCGGCAGGATCAAGGTCCACTTCACGCCCTGTTCTTCTGGCTCGCGTTGCGGGCCGCCGTTCGAGATCAGCATCAGGCCCGGCACGGCCAGCAGAAACAGCAGGCCACAGGCGGCGAAGCTCCACGAGATCTTGTCGTTGAAGAGGGCCACGAGGGCAGGGCCGATCAGCTGGAAGAAGGTAAAACTGGTGGTGTACATGGCCACCACGCGCCCGCGCGAATTGTCGGGTGCCAGGCGGTTGACCCACGCTTCGCCGATGGTAAACAGCACGCCCATGGCGCCGCCGAACAGGAAGCGCAGCACGCTCCACGCCAGCAGGTGGTCGGTGAACTGCATGGCGATCGTCGCCAGCGACGCCACCCAGACGGCGCCCAGCATGGTGGCGCGCGCGCCGAAGCGTCCCACCCAGCGCGAGACGAATGGCGAGGCGGCCAGGATGCCGAGCGCGCTGACGGCCGTGATCATACCGATGATGTCCGTGCCCACGCCGCGCTGGTGCAGTGTCAGCGCGGTGAGCGGCATGGTGGCGCCCAGACCCAGTCCCACCACGCCGATGCTGACCACGAGGGCGAAGAAGTCGCGCCACGGCATGTGCTTCATGGTTGCCCCCGCAGGGCGAAAAAGGTGTTCGGGAAGGCGGGAAAACGGTGTGGATGCATGGGAAAGTGAGGGACTTTGCCTGCGGCGCTGGTGTTTGGCGCCGGACGGGCATATGATGATTTAAGAAAGGCAATATTGCAAAGCCGTAGTGTAGGCGATGTATGCCCCTGCTGGCCACGTCCATCGGTGTGGCCGCCTCTACCGGCTCTGCTGTACAGTGAAGCGAGCGGCAGCGCTGTCATGGCGCTGTCATTGGATCGTCACGCCAGCGAGGTAGCACCATGCGCCGTCCCATCGTTCTCGTTCCCGCCTGCCAGCGCCAGCTGGGCAGCCACGCCTGGCACATGGCGCAGGACAAATACCTGCACGCCGTGCTGCGCGGCGCCGGCTGCATGCCGCTGCTGCTGCCCGCCCTGGGCGCCGACGCCGACCTGGAAGCGGCGCTGCAGGTCGCCGACGGCGTCATGCTGACCGGTTCGGCCTCGAACGTCGATGCGCGCCTGTACGGCGAAGAGATCCTGCATCCCGACCTGCCGCAAGACCCCGCGCGCGATGCCACCACCTTGCCCCTGATCCGCGCCGCGCTGGTGCGCCAACTGCCGCTGTTCGCCATCTGCCGCGGCTTCCAGGAAGTCAACGTGGCCCTGGGCGGCAGCCTGCACCAGGCCGTGCAGGCGGTACCGGGCATGATGGACCACCGCGAGAACGTGCTCGATCCGCTGGCGCGCCAGTACGCGCCCGCGCACCGCATCAAGCTGATGCCCGACGGCGTGCTGTCACGGCTGCTGGGCGGCGAGAGCGAAATGATGGTCAATTCCCTGCATGGCCAGGGCATCGCGCGGCTGGCCGATGGCTTGCTGGTGGAAGCGCTGGCCGACGACGGCCTGGTGGAAGCGTATACGGTGGCCAGCGCCGCCGGCTTTGCGCTGGCGGTGCAATGGCACCCGGAATGGCAGGTGGAAGACAATCCGCAGTCCATGCGGCTGTTCGGCGCCTTCGGCCAGGCGTGCCGCGATTACCAGGAGCAGCACAGAAAGACAGAATGACAGGCGCGCCGCCCGCAGCACGCGGCGTTTGATCAAGACCAGCGAGAGGGAAGCATGGCAATACGCGAAAATTTCACCTATACGGATATGGATTTGTGGCTCAATGAAAAGCGCGTCACGGAAATCGAATGCCTGGTGCCCGACTTGACGGGCGTGGCGCGGGGGAAGATCCTGCCGCGCGGGAAATTCACCCAGGAGCGCGGCATGCGCATCCCGGAGGCGGTGCTGGGCATGACGGTGACGGGCAATTATCCGGTCGACGACGGCGGCTATGACCGCGCCATTTCCAGCACCGACCGCGACATGATTTTAAAGGCCGATCCCACCACCATCACCATGGTGCCGTGGGCTACCGATCCCACCGCGCAAGTCATCCACGACTGCTATTTTGCCGACGGCATGCTGGTCGATTTCGCTCCCCGCTCCGTGCTGCGGCGCGTGCTGAAACTGTATGCGGACAAGGGCTGGAAACCCGTGGTGGCGCCGGAGCTGGAGTTCTATCTGACGGCGAAGAACACGGACCCCGACTTGCCATTGAAACCGCCCATCGGGCGCAGCGGCCGGGCCGAGACGAGCCGCCAGGTGTACAGCATCGACGCCGTCAACGAATTCGACCCGCTGTTCGAGGATATCTACGATTACTGCGAACTGATGAACCTTGACGTCGATACCCTGATCCACGAAATCGGCGCGGGGCAGATGGAAATCAACTTCCTGCACGGCGATCCGCTGGGTCTGGCCGACAAGGTCTTCTTCTTCAAGCGCACCCTGCGCGAAGCCGCGTTAAAACACGATATGTACGCCACCTTCATGGCCAAGCCCATGGCGGGCGAACCGGGTTCCGCTATGCACGTGCACCAGAGCGTGACGGATGCGAAGACGGGCCTGAACATCTTCAGCAACGAGGACGGTTCGGCCGCGCCCATCTTCAAGCATTACATCGCGGGCCTGCAGCGCTACATGCCGTCGGCCATGGCCATTGTCGCACCCTACGTGAACTCCTACCGCCGCATCGTGCGCCACACGGCCGCGCCGATCAACATCCAGTGGGGCCTGGACAACCGCACGGTGGGTTTCCGCGTGCCCGAGTCGGGCGTGCAGGACCGGCGTGTGGAAAACCGCATCATCGGCGCCGACGCGAATCCCTATCTGGCCCTGGCCGTCACCCTGGCCTGCGGCTATCTCGGCATGACGGAACAGCTGGAAGCGACGCCGATGATGGTGGGCAGCGCCTACGACATGAAGTTCGAGCTGCCGCAAGGCTTGCCCGAGGCCCTGCAGCTGCTGCGCGCGGAAGACAAGCTGCGCACGGTGCTGGGCGAGCGCTTCATCGACGTGTATGCGGCCATCAAGGACCTCGAGCACCAGGAATTCATGACCGTCATCAGTCCGTGGGAGCGCGAACACTTGTTGTTACACGTTTAAAAGGAACACGCATGAGCATAACAAACAATCCGCTGGCGCCAGGCGCCGCTTTTGTAGCCTCCGTGGCGCAGAAAAACGCGGCGCCGCAGGTGTATGACACGGCAGCCATCCAGAAAATGGACTCGGCCCACTACCTGCATCCGTTCACCGATTTCCAGGACCTGGCATCGAAAGGCGCCAGGGTGATCGTGCGCGGCGACGGCGTCTACCTGTGGGATAGCCAGGGCAAGAAGATCGTCGACGGCATGTCGGGCCTGTGGTGCGTCAACGTGGGCTATGGCCGCACGTCGATCTCGCAAGTCGTGTACCGGCAAATGGAGACGCTGCCGTTCTATAACAGCTTCTTTGGCACGACGAACGTGCCGGCCGCGCAGCTGGCCGCCAAGCTGGCGCAAATATCGCCGCCGCAGTTCCAGCACGTGTTCTTCACCAGTTCCGGCTCCGAAGGCAACGACACGAACCTGCGCATGGTGCGCCGCTACTGGGACATCCTCGGCTACCAGGAGCGCCACACCATCATCAGCCGCCACAACGCGTATCACGGCAGCACAGTGGCGGGAGCGTCGCTGGGTGGCATGGACGGCATGCATGCGCAGGGCGGCTTGCCGATACCGGGCATCGCGCATATCGGCCAGCCCAATTACCTGGAGTCGGGCCATGGCTTGACTCCGGAAGCCTTCGGCCTGAAGGCGGCTGGCTGGCTGGAAGACAAGATCCTCGAAATCGGCGCCGACAAGGTGGCCGCCTTCATCGGCGAACCGGTGCAGGGCGCCGGCGGCGTCATCATCCCGCCATCGACCTACTGGCCCGAGATCCAGCGTATCTGCGACAAGTACGGCATCCTGCTCATCGCCGATGAAGTCATCTGCGGCTTTGGCCGCCTGGGGCGCTGGTTCGGCTCCGAACTGTTCGGCATCAAGCCCGACCTGATCACGTTTGCCAAGGGCGTCACCTCGGGCTATGTGCCGCTGGGCGGCGTGCTGGTGGGCGACAGGGTCGCCAAGGTATTGATCGAGCAGGGCGGCGAATTCACGCACGGTTTCACGTATTCGGGCCATCCAGTCGCTTGCGCGGCCGCGCTGGAAAACATCCGCATCATCGAGGAAGAGCAACTGGTGGCCAAGGTGGCTGAGGACACGGGACCGTACCTGAAGCAGTGCTTCGCCAGCCTGGGTGAGCATCCGCTGGTCGGCTATGCGGACAGCTGCGGCCTCGTCGCGGGCCTGAACCTGGTGCGCCGCAAGGGCGCCACCGTGCACGACAACGAGCTGTTCGACGAGGGGCAGGGCGTGGGCATGATCTGCCGCGGCCACATGTTCGACAACGGCGTCATCATGCGCGCCGTGGGCGAACGCATGATCGTCGCCCCGCCGCTGGTGATGACGCGCGCGCAGATCGATGAGATGGTGGCGCTGATACGGCTGTGCCTGGACAAGACGTATGACGAGGTGAAGGCGAAGGGCTGGGTGTAGGTTCGCCGGGTCAGACCCGCCGGGTCTGACCCCAGCCTTTGCCGTTGGGTTTTCACCCAAATAAGCAGCATCTATGCATTTTTTGGAGCGCAAAGGCGGCAGTTCCGCTAAACTCCCATTCTGGCCGCCACTATAGCGGCCAGTTTTTCATTTTGACACCCTTTTACCCAGAAGCTACCCACACATGACGATAGCAACACCTGCCGCGTCGGCCAGCGACGCCCAAGCGCCTTTCTTGCTGATTGATCAGCTGGTCAAGGAATTCGATGGCGTGCGCGCCGTCGACGGTATTTCCGTGACGATCAACAAGGGCGAGATTTTCGCCCTGCTGGGCAGCTCAGGTTGCGGCAAGTCGACCCTGCTGCGCATGCTGGCCGGTTTCGAGACGCCGACCTCGGGGCGTATCGCCCTGGCGGGCAACAGCATCGTCGACGTGCCGCCGCACCAGCGGCCCATCAACATGATGTTCCAGTCGTACGCGCTGTTCCCCCATTTGTCCGTGTGGGACAACATCGCCTTCGGCCTGCGTCGCGACGGCTTGCCGAAAGCGGAAGTGGCGGCGCGGGTCGAACAGATGCTGGCGCTGGTGCAGTTGGGGCAGTACGCGAAGCGCAAGCCGCACCAGCTGTCGGGCGGCCAGCAGCAGCGCGTGGCGCTGGCGCGCAGCCTGGCCAAGCGTCCGCAATTGCTGCTGCTCGATGAGCCGCTGGGCGCGCTGGATAAAAAACTGCGCGAGCGCACGCAGATGGAACTGGTCAACATCATCGAACAGGTGGGCGTGACCTGCGTGATGGTCACGCATGACCAGGATGAGGCCATGAGCATGGCCACGCGCATCGCCGTCATGAGCGAGGGGCGCATCCTGCAGGTGGGCGCGCCCGGTGAAATCTACGAGACGCCGAATTGCCGCTTCGTCGCCGACTTCATCGGCAGCGTCAACCTGTTCGATGGCCGCATCACGGAAGACGAACCCGATCACGTGGTCATCGACACGCCCGACGGCCGCCACTATGTCGCGCATGGCATCACGGGCAACCTGGGCATGGATGTCTCGGTGGCAGTGCGCCCCGAAAAGATCGGCATCCAGACCGAACCGCCCGCCTTGGAAGAACGCGCTTCGCCAGCGGAACACGGCTACAACTGCGCCCAGGGCGTGATCGTCGCCATGGCGTATTTTGGCAATGAAACCAGCTACCACGTACGCCTCGACAGCGGCACAGTGGTGAAAGTCTCGCGCACCAACGCGGCCCGCCACGACGCCGCGCGCCTCGAGCGCGAACAGCGCGTGTGGGTGTGGTGGGATGGCGCCGACATCGTCGTGCTGACCAGCTGAGGCCATCATGACGTCCATTCTGCAATCGCTGCGCAAGCTCGTCACCCTGCGTTGGGTCACTGGGCGCAACGCCGTCATCGCCGTGCCCGCGCTGTTCCTGACGGCCGCCTTTTTGGTACCGTTCCTGATCGTGCTGCGCATCAGCCTGTCCGACATGGACACGGCGGGCAGTCCGTTCGGCGGCCTGCTGTCGTACGTCGACGGCATCGTCGTGCTGAAGGTGAAAATCGCCAACTACCTGTTCATCGCCGCCGACGAACTGTATCTGCTCACCTACCTCAGTTCCATCAAATACGCGGCCATCACCACCGCCATCTGCCTCTTCATCGGCTACCCGTTCGCCTACTTCATGGCGCGCGCCAGGCCATCGATCCGGCCCGTGCTGATGATGCTGGTGATGCTGCCGTTCTGGACCTCGTTCCTGCTGCGCGTGTATGCGTGGAAGGGCATCCTGGCCAACCACGGCTTGCTCAACGACCTGTTGCTCGCGCTGGGCGTGGTGAGCGAACCGCTGCACATGATGAACACCTCGTTTTCGCTGGTCGTCGGCATGGTGTATGCCTATCTGCCGTTCATGATCCTGCCCCTGTACGCCAATCTGGTGAAAATGGACGTGCGCTTCCTGGAAGCAGCGGCCGACCTGGGCGCCACGCCCCTGCAGGCGTTCTGGCGCATCACCGTGCCCCTGTCGAAGTCGGGCATCATCGCCGGCGCCATGCTGGTGTTCATTCCGTCCGTCGGCGAATACGTGATTCCCGAGCTGCTGGGCGGTCCGGAAACCCTGATGATCGGCAGAGTGCTGTGGGATGAATATTTCACCAATAACGACTGGGCCATGGCCTCATCCGTGACGGTGCTGGTGGTCCTGCTGATCCTCGTGCCGATGGCCATTTTTAACAAATACAAGACCGACCAGGACGCGGAGGAGCGCACATGAACGGACGTACCTTCCTGCAGCGCTGGTTCGGGCGCGGCTGGCTCTCGCTGGGCTATTTGTTCCTGTACCTGCCCATCATCGTGCTGATCGTCTTCTCGTTCAACAGCTCGCGCCAGGACATGGTGTGGAGCGGCTTTTCGCTGCGCTGGTACAGCGAGTTGATGAACGATGCGGAAATCATCTCGGGCTTCGGTTTATCCCTGAAGATCGCCTTCATGTCGGCGACGTCTTCCGTCATCCTCGGTACCTTCGCCGCCTTTGCCTTGACCAGCTACCAGCGCTTCCGCGGCCGCACGGTGTTTTCCGCCATGGTCAGCGCGCCCTTGGTGATGCCGGAAGTGATCATCGGCCTGTCGCTGCTGCTGATGCTGGTGTCCATGCAAAAGGTCTTCGGTTTTCCCGAGCGGGGCGTGCTGACCATCTGGCTCGGTCACACCCTGCTGGGCATGGCGTATGCGGCCGTGGTGGTGCAATCGCGCCTGCAGGAAATGAGCAAGTCGCTGGCGGAAGCGGCCATGGACCTCGGTTGCCGCGCGCACCAGGTGTTCTTCCTCGTAACCCTGCCGAACATCACGCAGGCATTGGCCTCGGCCTGGCTGCTGACGTTTACCCTGTCGCTGGACGACGTGGTGCTGTCCGCTTTCCTGTCCGGTCCCGGTTCGACGACGATGCCGCTGGTGATCTTCTCGCGCGCGCGCCTGGGGCTCGACCCGCGCGTCAATGCCATCGCCGCGCTGACCATCCTCGTCGTGACCATCGCCGTCATCGCGTATGCCGTGATGCTGGCGCGCGCAGACCGCAGACGCCGCAAACAGATGTCCGCGGCGTATTCGCTGGACCAGGAGTAAGCTGCTTGTAAACTGACACAGGAGACGACCATGACGGAAAACACCAGCTGGCACGCACGGGCCGCAGCGATCAAGATCGATGGGCGCGCCTTCATCAACGGCGAGCGCGCCTGGGCCAGAGCCGGCCAGACCTTCGACAATCTGTCGCCCATCGATGGGCGCTCGCTGGGGCAGGTGGCCCGCTGCGACGGCGCCGACGTGGAGGCGGCCGTGCAGGCCGCGCGCGCCGCTTTTGACGACCGCCGCTGGGCCGGTAAATCGCCGGCGCAGCGCAAGCGGATATTGATCAAGTTCGCCGACCTGGTGCAGAAATACGGTCCCGAACTGGCCCTGCTGGAAACCCTGGACATGGGCAAACCGATCAAGTACAGCCAGAGCGTGGACGTGGGCGCCACGGCCAACTGCCTGCGCTGGTATGGCGAGGCGATCGACAAGGTCTACGATGAAATCGCGCCGACACCCGCCAACAGCCTGGCCCTGATCACGCGCGAACCGGTGGGCGTCGTCGCCGCCATCGTGCCGTGGAATTACCCGATGATCATGGCCGCCTGGAAGATCGCGCCGGCCCTCGCGGCCGGCAACAGCGTGATATTGAAACCGTCGGAAAAATCGCCATTGACGGCGCTGCGCCTGGCCGACATCGCGCTGGAAGCGGGCGTGCCGGCGGGCATATTCAACGTGCTGCCAGGCTACGGCAACGAGGCCGGCGCCGCGCTGGCGCTGCACATGGACGTCGATTGCATCGGCTTTACGGGTTCCACGCGCACAGGGAAATTGATCGTGCAGATGGCGGGCCAGTCGAATCTGAAACGGGCGTGGACGGAACTGGGCGGCAAGTCTGCCAACATCGTGTGCGCCGATTGCCCGGACCTGGACAAGGCCGTGGCGGCCGCCGTCGGCTCGATCTTCTTCAACCAGGGCGAAAGCTGCAACGCGCCCTCGCGCCTGTTCGTGGAAGAATCGATCAAGGATGCATTTATCGCCAAGGCGCTGGCCATGCTGCCCCGCTTCCAGCCAGGCGATCCGCTCGACGAAGCCACCGTCATGGGCGCCATCGTCGACGCCACGCAGATGCAAACGGTGATGGGCTATATCGCGGCCGGCAAGAGCGAAGGCGCGCAGCTGCTGGGCGGCGGCGAGGCCGTGCGCCTTGATACGGGCGGCCACTACGTGCAGCCGACCATCTTCGGCGTGGACGCCGGCATGATGATCGCGCGCGAAGAGATTTTCGGGCCCGTCTTGTCCGTGCTGGGCTTTACAAATATCGCGGAAGCCATCCAACAGGCCAATGCCACGCCCTACGGCTTGCAGGCGGCCGTGTGGACCTCGGACATCACCAAGGCCATCCAGACCTCGCGCGCCCTGCGCGCGGGCACCGTGCACGTCAACCAGTACGACGGCGACGATATCACCGTGCCGTTCGGCGGTTATAAACAGTCGGGCAACGGGCGCGACAAGTCGCTGCACGCGCTGGACAAGTACACGGAGCTGAAGACGACGTGGATACAGGTGGGGTAGGCGTATTGTTGGCCTAAAAGCCAGGGTCAGACCCGACGGGTCTGACCCTGGCTTTCATCTGCGGACTAAAGCGCCAATCAGTGGCTCGCTAAGTGCAATCAGAAGCAGTGTTCCAGCGCCGGGAAGCTGCCGTCCTTGACGGCTTTGACGTAGCCGGTGACGGCTTCGTCGATGCTGGCCGCGCCTTCCATGAAGTTGCGCACGAAGCGCGCCTTGCGGCCTGGGAAGACACCCAGCATGTCGTGCATGACGAGGACCTGGCCCGAGCAGTCGGGACCGGCGCCGATGCCGATGGTGGGAATCGTCAGCATGTCGGTCACTTCCTTGCCCAGTTGCGACGGCATGGCTTCCATCAGCACGATGGCGGCGCCCGCGTTTTGCAGCACCAGTGCGTCGTTTTTCAGCTCGGCGGCGCTTTCCGTGCTCTTGCCCTGCACCTTATAGCCGCCCAGCTGGTGCACGAATTGCGGCGTCAGGCCGATGTGGGCGCAGATGGGGATGCCGCGCTCGGTGAGGAAACGGACGGTCTCGGCCAGCCAGGCGCCGCCTTCGATCTTGATCATGTGCGCGCCCGCCTGCATCAGGATGACGGCGTTGGCGTAAGCCGTTTCAGGCGTGCCGTACGCGCCGAACGGCAGGTCGGACAGGATCATGGCCGACTTGCTGCCGCGCGCGACGGACGCCGTGTGGTAAGCCAGTTCGGCCACGGTGACGGGCAGGGTGGAGTTGAGGCCGTTGCAGACCATGCCGAGCGAATCGCCGATCAGCAGGATCTCCACGCCGCAACGGTCCATCAGGGACGCGAAGCTGGCGTCATAGCAGGTCAGCATGGAGATCTTTTCACCGGCGGCGCGCAACGTGGCCAGGGTATGGATGGTCACGGCCTTGTTGGCGACAGGCTTGGATGGCGCCGGCGCCGGTGTGGCGGCCTTGTCTTTTGCGGCCAGATCTGTTCCTTGCAAATAAGCGGACATAGGTATTCTCTAGAGTGAAAGGGGGGTGATGCTATTGCGACGCCGCTAGTGTAGTACTTTATAGGACTGCGTGCAGGGGCGGCATTGTAGTGTATGTCTGGCGCGGCGGCTCAGAGCTGGCTGATGGCCTGGTCCGACACGCCCGCCAGATAGCCTTGCGCGGGGCCGCGTCCGGGCACGACGATGGCGGGCGCCAGTTCGAGCAGCGGCACCAGCACGAAGGCGCGCTCCGTCAGGCGCGGATGGGGCACCGTCAGTGTGGCGCTGGCGATCTGTTCATCGCCGTACAGCAGCAAGTCCAGGTCCAGGGTGCGCGGGGCGTTGCGGTAAGGCCGTTCGCGCCCGTGCGCCGCCTCGATGGCGTGCAGGGCCAGCAGCAGTTCCTCCGCCGGCAGGGTGGTCGTGATGCGCGCCACGGCGTTGATGTAGTCGTCGCCGCTGGAATCGATGGGCGCCGTGCGGTAGCTGGACGAGGCGTCCACGAGGGATGCGCCGGGCAGGCGCGCCAGGCGCGCAAGCGCATCCTGTACATTCGCGCGCGCGTCGCCCAGGTTCGCCCCGATGCCGATGTAAGCAATCACTGGCATTATTCGCCGCTGGTGCCGCCAGTGGTGGTGCCGCCGCCCGTTTTGCTGCGCGTGCTGCGGCGCGGCGGGCGCTTCTTCTTGACGGCGCCCGGCGCGGCATTCGCGCTGACGAGCAGCGCTTCGCGCGTTTCTTCGTCGCCTTCATAGAACGCGGTCCACCATTCGCCGATATCCATGTCGATCTCGCCCGAGGCGCAGCGCAGCAGCAGGAAGTCGTAGCCGGCGCGGAAGCGCAGGTGTTCGAGCAATTTGTACGGCGCTTTGCCGACGCGGCGCTCGAAGCGCGGCTGCATCGACCAGATGTCGCGCATGTCGGAGCCGATCTTGCGCTGCAGGGCCAGTTTTTCCGTTTGCGAGTCGAGCACGTCGTCGGCCGCCAGGTGCAGCGCGGGGATGGTCGACTCGCCGGCGGCGCGGTAGGCCGTCCATTTTTCCAGCACCTGGTGCCACAGCAGCGAGGCAAACAGGAAGCCCGGCGAGACGGTCTTGCCGGCGGCGATGCGCTGGTCGGTCGCGTCCAGCGCCAGGGTGACGAATTTCGCGCCCAGCGGCTGCTCCAGCACCACGTCGAGCAGCGGCAGCAAGCCGTGGTGCAAGCCTTCCTTGCGCAGCTGCTGCAGGCAGGCCAGCGCATGGCCGCTCATCAGCAGTTTCAGCATCTCGTCGAACACGCGCGGCGCCGGCACGTTGTTGATCAGCGGCGCCATGATGGGAATCGGCGCGGCCGTGTGCGGCTCGATGGTGAATTTCAGCTTGGCGGCAAAGCGCACCACGCGCAGCATGCGCACGGGGTCTTCGCGGTAGCGTTCTTCCGGCTTGCCGATCATGCGCAGGGTCTTGGCGCGGATGTCTTCCACGCCGCCGTGGTAATCGAGCACTTCCTGCGTGGCCGGGTTGTAGTACATGGCGTTGATGGTGAAATCGCGGCGCAGCGCGTCTTCGTGCTGCAGGCCGAAGGTGTTGTCGCGCAGGACGCGGCCATGTTCATCCTTGGGCGCGGAGTCGGCGCCGGCGCCGCGGAAGGTCGTCACTTCCAGCAAATCCTGGCCGAACATCACATGCACGATCTGGAAGCGCTTGCCGATGATGAAGGCGCGGCGGAACAGTCGCTTGACCTGTTCCGGCGTGGCGTTGGTGGCGATGTCGAAGTCCTTGGGTTTCACGCCCAGCAGCAGGTCGCGCACGGCGCCGCCGACGACAAAGGCCTCGAAGCCCGCTTCCTGCAGGCTGCTGGTGACGCGGATGGCATTCGACGACACCAGTTTCGGGTCGATTCCGTGTTGCGCAGGACCGAGCACGATGGGAGCCGTGGTGTCGCGCGCTGCCTCTTTTTTAACGCCGAGGATCTTGCGGATGAATTTTTTAATCATTGAATAAGTGGAGTGATGGCCAGCCGTGGAGGGATGCGTGTGCTGTCAACGCGGCATTGGGATTGGTTGCGACCGGGTGGGTCACGACCGACAGCAGGGGAATGTCGTTGTGCGAATCGCTGTAAAAATAGCTGCGCTCGAACTGTCCCAGTTCCTTGCCCATCTTTTCCAGCCAGGCGTGGGTGTGGGTCAGCTTGCCCGCGCCCAGAGTCGGCGTGCCCAGCAGCTTGCCCGTGACATTGCCTTGCTCGTCATATTCGGGCATGGCGGCCAGCAGGTGTTCGACGCCCAGTGCATCGGCGATGGGTTTGGTGATGAAATGGTTGGTGGCCGTGACGATGGCCAGCAGGTCGCCCGCGTCCTGGTGTTGTTTCAGCAGGGCAACGACTTCCGGGCGGATCGCCGGCAAGACCACTTCGGCCATGAATTGGCGGTGCAGCGCTTCCAGGCGTTCGCGCGGGAATTGCGCCAGGGTGCCGAGGGAAAATTCCAGGTATTCCACCGGATCGAGCGTGCCGGCCTGGTATTGCGCGAAAAATTCGTCGTTGCGGCGGGTGAATTCGGCGGCGTCCACGGCACCGATGCGTACCAGGAATTCGCCCCACTCGTGATCCGAGTCGATGGGCAGCAGGGTGTGGTCGAGGTCAAACAGGGCCAGATTCATCATTCTTTCGCTTCCGCCTGCAGCAACTCGCGCAACAATGGCAAGGTGATCGGGCGTTGGGTTTCAAGGGAGTAGAGGTCGAGAGAGTCCAGCATCGTCGACAGCGAACGCATGTCGCGCCGGAAATGGGACAGCAGATAGGGTAACACGCCCGGTGACAAGGTCAAGCCGCGGGTGGTGGCCGCCTGGGTCAGGGCGGCGATTTTTTCATCGTCCGTCAAGCCGTGGATCTGGTAGATCAGGCCCCAGCCCATGCGCGTGCGCAAGTCTTCGCGCACGGGCAGCACGGCGGGCGGGACGGCGCCGCTGCACACCATGAACGCCTGGTTGGCACGGATTTCATTGAACAGGGCAAAGGCGTCGATCTGCGCCAGCGGCGACAGCTTTTCGCAGTCGTCGAGCAGGTACAAATCCACGTCGGGCGAATACACGAATTCGGACTCGATCGAGAATGGCGAAATGTAGCGCGCGCGCTCGGTGCTGGCCAGGGCCTTGAGCAGGTGGCTCTTGCCGGCGGCCAGTTCGCCCCACAGGTAGGCAAAATGTTCGCGCGACGTGCGCGCGGCGAACTGGCGCATCAGCTGCGCCACTTCGGCATTCTGTCCCACCTCGAAGGTATCGAGGCTGTGCGCCTGGTCTGTGCCTAAATCGAGCACCAGTTGTTTCATGGCGTACGCCTTGTCCTGTTTTTCATTACTGCATGTGCATCGTGGTATTGCTAGGTTGATATGATATCCGCTTTTACTAGGTATTATAGAAGCTGCTGGAGAGGTAGTGGCGTCTTAGATGCTTAAAAGCGACCATCAGGACGGCAGAAGCGGGCAAAGCGAGCAAAACGCCGACGAAACCGAACAGTTGTCCGAAGGCCAATAAGGCGAAGATCACGGCCAGCGGGTTCAGGCCGATGCGCTCGCCGACCAGGCGCGGCGTGAGGAAAAAGCCTTCGATGACCTGGCCGCAACCATAGATGACGGCCACGGCGATGACGCCGCTCCAGTCGGCAAACTGCAGCAGGGCGGCGATCAGCGCCAGCATCAACCCCAGGCCGAAGCCCAGGTAGGGGATGAATACGAGCAAGCCCGTGATGATGCCCACAGGCAATGCGACTTCAAAACCGGCGATGGCCAGCGCCACCGAGTAATACGTGGCCAGCACCAGCATGACGAGCAACTGGCCGCGCAGGTATTGCGCCAGCAGCGTGTCGACTTCCTGCGCCATGCCCACGGTGCGGCCGACCCAGCGGCGCGGCACGGCGCCGGCGATGCGCGCCAGCATCGGATGCCAGTCCAGCAACAGGTAGAACAGCACCACGGGAATCAGCACCACGGTGGCCAGCCAGCCCAGCACGGCCGTGCCGCCGATGCGCGCCGAGGCCAGCACGGTGCTCCAGATTTCATCTCCGCTGGTGGCCATCTGCTGGCTCAGCATGCGTTTGATGCCCGTGCCGTCCAGCCGTACGCGGATGCCCAGGTCGCGCAGTTTCGGCGCGAGGAACTCGTTCGCCTTGCTCAGGAATTGCGGGATTTGCGCCTGCAGCAGGGGAATTTCCTTTTGCAGCACGGGCACGACGATGAGCACCAGCGCCGTAATGGCGAGGAAAAACAACACTACGACGACCAGCACGGCAAGCGGGCGGGGCACGTAAAAACGCTTGTAATGGAGGCGCTGCAATCGGTCTACGCCGGGATTGAGCACGTAGGCGAGGATGGCGGCGGCCAGGAAGGGCGTCAGGATAGGGCCCAGGCTGACGAGCAGCAGCAAGAATGCCAGCCAGACCGCGATCCAAAATGCTGTTTGCTTCTGCTCGGCGGTGATGGCGAATGGCATGTAGTTTGTGCTGTTGCGTTAAAAAAAGGCAGTTAATTACGAAATGGCGGGGCAGTTTGATAAAATAGCGACTTGATCGACCGAATTCACCCGCTGGCGTCCTGCCGCATGATGTTGAAAAACATGCTTGCGCGCGCGTGCCGGCGGGTATCCGCCTTCTATTTTACCGCCTCCGCTGCCACCACACCATGAACCAGACTTCTAATGTTTCCCTTTCCTACCGTGACGCTGGCGTCGATATCGACGCAGGCGACGCTTTAGTCGAAGCAATCAAGCCGTTTGCCAAGCGCACCCTGCGCGAAGGCGTGATGGGCGGCCTGGGCGGTTTTGGCGCCATGTTTGAAATCAGCAAGAAGTACAAGGAACCGGTGCTGGTCTCGGGCACCGACGGCGTCGGCACCAAATTGCGCCTGGCGTTCGAACTGAACCGCCATGACACGGTCGGCATCGACCTGGTCGCCATGAGCGTCAACGACATCCTGGTGCAAGGCGCCGAACCGCTGTTCTTCCTCGACTACTTTGCTTGCGGCAAGCTGGATGTGGCCATTGCCACCGACGTCATCAAGGGCATCGCCCAGGGTTGCGAACAAGCCGGTTGCGCGCTGATCGGCGGCGAAACGGCGGAAATGCCGAGCATGTACCCGGCCGGCGAATACGACCTGGCAGGTTTTGCCGTCGGCGCCGTGGAAAAATCGAAAATCATCGACGGCACCAAGATCGCCCCAGGCGACGTGGTGCTGGGTCTGGCCTCGTCGGGCGTGCACTCGAATGGTTACTCGCTGGTGCGCAAGATTATCGAAGTGGCAAAACCGGACCTGGAAGGCGACTTCCATGGCCGTAAACTCGCTGACGTGCTGATGCAACCGACGCGCATCTACGTCAAGCCACTGCTGGCCCTGATGGATGCCATGGAAGTCAAGGGCATGGTGCACATCACCGGTGGCGGCCTGGTGGAAAACATCCCGCGCGTTCTGCAGCCTGGCCTGGTGGCCGAGCTGGACTCGAAGGCATGGACCATGCCGCCGCTGTTCACGTGGCTGCAACAGCACGGCGGCGTGGCTGACGCCGAAATGCACCGCGTCTTCAACTGCGGCATCGGCATGACCGTCATCGTCTCGCAGGAAAACGCGGATGCCGCCATCGCGCAATTGCAAGCGGCCGGCGAAACCGTCTCGCGCATCGGCACCATCCGCGCCCGCGTGGGTGATGAGCATCAAACCATTGTTATCTAAGCTGTAGCTTGAACAAACAAGGCAGGCACTCGCGAGAGGCCTGCCTTTTTTTACGCCGCGATATCTTACCGCTTACCTTGCGTGCGCCGGCTTCATGCGGCCATCCGGTTGCGAGCCTCCTTTCCCGATCATGGCCACGCTGACGGCCGAGACGAGGGAGGCGAACAGGATATAGCCGACGATGTGCCATGGCTCGCCATTGCCCGTTTTCAGCAGGTAGGTGGCGATGATGGGCGTCAGGCCGCTGGCGAAGATGCCGGAGAACTGGTACACGAAGGAGATGCCCGTATAGCGCACCTTGGCGTCGAACAGGTCGCAGAACAGGGCCGCTTCCGGGCCGTACACGGCCGAATACAGCACGCCCAGCGGGATGATCACGGAACACCACAGCAGCAGCGGATTGTCGGCGTGGTTGAGCATGATCCAGAAGGCGGGGATGGCCGACACGCCCGTGATCAAGGAACCCCAGAAAAACACCTTGCTGCGGCCGATGCGGTCCGACAGGCGGCCAAAGAAGGGGATGCAAAAGCACATCACGACGGCCGACGCCATCACGCCCATCAGCGCTTCCGTGCGGGCGATCTTGATGGTGTTGGTCAGATAGGTGATGGAAAACACGCCGAAGATATTGAAGAACACGCCGTCGATATAGCGCGCGCCCATGCCTTTTAATACATTGCCCGGATAGCGCTTCAGCAGGTCGAAGAACGGAATCTGCGTTTCCGCGTTCTTTTCCTTGACGGCCTGGAACTCGGGCGTTTCCATCACGTTCAGGCGTATCCACATGCCGATGAAGACGAGGGCGGCCGACAGGATGAAGGCCACGCGCCAGCCCCACGAGAGGAATTGCGCATCCGTCAGGCTGTAGGACAAAATCGCCACCACGCCCGATGCGAGGCACAGGCCGATGGCCAGGCCGATCTGCGGCAGGCTGGCATAGAAGCCGCGCTCCTTTGGCGGCGCATATTCATACGCCATCAGCACGGCGCCGCCCCACTCGCCGCCAAGGCCGATGCCCTGCAGCACGCGCAGGAACAGCAGCAATCCCGGCGCCCAGTAGCCGATGTGGTCGTAGGTCGGCAGCACGCCGATCAGGAAAGTGGAGATACCCATTATCATCAGGGTCATCACCAGCATGCTCTTGCGGCCGATCTTGTCGCCGAAGTGGCCGAAGATTACGCCGCCGATGGGACGCGACAGAAAGCCCACGGCGAAGGTGCCGTAGGCCAGCATGGTCGAGACGAGCGGATCGCCGCCCGGGAAATACAGCTTGCTGAATACGATGCCGGCGACGACGCCGTATAAAAAGAAGTCATACCACTCGATGGTGGCGCCGATCACGCTGGCCATCACGACTTTCCGCAGCTCTTTGGCCTTTTTGGGATTGTTCGGATTGTTATCCATATATCTAGTCTCCAATCGATATCGATTATGTATTTTTTGATGCTCGGCTTGTCGCCGGGTCATTGTGTGCGGGGCCGCCTGCCCGCCGCTGGCATCCTCCTTGCCGGAAATGGAATGGGTGGGTCAGGCCGCCTGCGGCAGCCGCACGGCGTCCGCCAGGATCATGTCGGCCGCTTTTTCGGCGATCATGATGGTGGGCGCGTTCGTATTGCCCGAGACAATTTCCGGCATGATCGACGCATCGACCACGCGCAGGTTCTGCATGCCGTGCACGCGCAGGCGGTCGTCGACGACGGCCATGGCGTCGTGGCCCATCTTGCAGGTGCCGCTCGGGTGGTAGATCGACTGGCTGAAGCGCCGCGCCGCCTCCAGCAGCTGCGCATCCGTCTCGAACTGCGGACCGGGCACGAACTCTGAAATGATGTGCGGCGCCAGCGACGGCGCTGCGGCGATCCTGCGCGCCACGCGCAGGGCGGCAACGGCCGTCTGCTGGTCGCGCGGGTCGGACAGGTAGTTCGGGTAGATGCCCGGATAGGCGAGGGGGTCGGCGGACTTGATCGATACGTGGCCGCGGCTGTGCGGGCGCAGCTGGCACACAGACGACGTGAAGGCGGAAAACGGATGCGCGCCTTCGCCCGGCTTGTCGGCGCTCAGCGGCTGCATGTGGAACTGGATGTCGGGCCGCTCCACCTCGGGCGACGACCTGGTAAACACCGTCACCTGGCTGGCCGCCAAGGTCAACGGCCCCGAGCGGGAAAACACATATTGCATGCCCACCCACAGCTTGCCCCACAGGCTGTTGACTTCATCGTTCAGGGTTTTCAGCCGCGTCTTGAAGACGAGGCGGATTTGCAGATGGTCTTGCAGGTTCTGTCCCACGCCGGGCAAGTCGTGCACCAGCGGCACGCCCACGTCCTCGAGCAGGGCGCGCGGTCCGACGCCCGAGCATTGCAGGATTTGCGGCGAGCCGATGGCGCCCGCGCATAAAATCACTTCGCCGCTGGCGCGCGCCTGGCGCAACTGGCCATCCTGCCGAAACTCGATGCCGACGGCGCGCTTGCCCTCGAACAGCACGCGCGTGATTTGCGCGCGCACTTCCACGCGCAGGTTGGCGCGCTTGCGGGCCGGCCGCAAGAAGGCTTTCGCCGTACTCCAGCGCAGGCCCTTGCTGGCCGTCTGCTGGAAGTAGCCGACGCCCTCCTGCGTGGCGCCGTTGTAGTCGGCATTGAAGGGAATGCCGCTTTCCGTGGCGCCGGCAATGAAGTGTTCGGCGATGGGGCGGCGCAGCCGCAGGTCCGACACTTTTAACGGGCCGCCCACGCCGTGGTAGTCGCTGGCACCGCGTTCCTGGTCTTCCGATTTCTTGAAGTAGGGCAACACCTCGGCATAGCTCCAGCCTGCGTTGCCCAGTTCGGCCCAGCGGTCGTAATCCTCTTTCTGTCCCCGCACGTACAGCAAGCCGTTGAGCGAGCTGGAGCCGCCCAGCACCTTGCCGCGCGGCCATTGCAGCTGGCGTCCGGCGATGCCGGCGTCCGCTTCCGTGCGGTAGCACCAGTCCAGTCTGGGGTCGTGCATGGTCTTGAAATAGCCGACCGGCACGTGTATCCAGGGATTGTTGTCCTTGCCGCCTGCTTCCAGCAGCAATACCTGATTGTTGCTGTCGTGCGACAGGCGGTTGGCCAGCACGCAGCCGGCGGAGCCGGCGCCGACCACGATGTAATCGTAGTGTGTTTGCAACATTACTCTTGTCTCCTACGTTGCGGTATCGCGTCGCCTCGGCGGGCGTTTTTTGCGATACACTGGTCTTTATTGGTTATTTTTGGAACGTCTGGTTCCATTTATAAAAGACGTGCAGCACCGGGACAAGCGGAAACCACCGCATACGCGAGAGGTGAAACAGAACATGCATGATGCGTTTCAAAAACGGCCGGCCGAGGCCGAAGAAGACAGCCCGGCGGGGGGCGCGGTGGCGACGAATACGGCGGCCAGCCATGGCGACGAGGCGCGGGGCTTGCGCGTGCTGCGCCTGATCGAACACCTGGCCAGCGCCAGCCAGCCCTTGACCCTGTCGCAACTGGCGGCGCGCATGCAGGTACCCAAGGCCAGCATGATGCGCTTGCTCGATACCCTGGAGCAACACGGTTACGTGCTGCGCACGCCCGTCGGACGCGGCTATGTGCCTGGGGCGGCGTCCACCAACCTGGCGCTGGCGACCCTGCGCAACAATGCCCTGATCCGCGTGAGCCGCAGCATCCTGGGCAGCCTGGTGGCGGCCACGGGCGAGACGTGCAATCTGGCCATTCCCGAGGGCAATGCGATCGTGTATGTGGACCGGGTGGAAACGCAGGAACCGCTGCGATTGCACCTGGTGCTGGGTACGCGTGCGCCCATGCATTGCACGGCGAGCGGAAAATTATTCCTGGCGCACATGACCCTGCTGGAGCGGCGTGCATTGCTGGCCATGCTGAGCCTGCAGGCGCGCACGCCGAAAAGCATCACCGACCCGGCGCTGCTGGAACGCGAGATCGTGCGCATCGCCCGGCTGGGCATCGGCATCGACGACGAGGAATTCGTGCACGGCATGGTGGCCGTGGCCGTGCCCATCTGCGCGGCGGACGGGCGCATCGTGGCGGCCGTCGCCTGCCACGCGCCCGTGGCGAGAAAGTCCGTGGAGCAGTTGATGCAGCACGTGCCGCAGTTAAAAGAAGCGGCCGTCAAGCTGCGGCCGCTGCTGCTGGCAGAAACGGTTCACAACACCTAACAAAACCGTAGCGAGCGGATGTGAGTCGTGACCGAGACGCGCAGCTGTGCTTTAGCACAGTGAGCATCGCAGGCCGCGACGCGCGACGCGCAGTAGGTTTGGTCAGGTGTTTAAGGTTTCAGGACCTTCGCCACCTTGGCCGCGCGCAGGCGGAACGCATCGGGCATGCCCGAGCCCAGCAGCGGGCGCAGATACAGCCTGAAAGCATCGGTCACGTCCGTGCCGCTGGCGCTGATGAATTCGTCTTCCATGGTGCGCGTCTTGCCCGCCACGTCCGTCAACGGCAGCAGTTCGTAATCGACGGAATAAAAGCCCGTGCGCTTGATGGCGACGGAGCCGTCGCGGTCGCCCCACATGGCGAACTGCACGGCTTTTTCGCCCACTTCGCGGGCTTCGCGTTGATCTACATCAGAGACGCAGCCGATGAAGGAGCGCTGCAGATAGCCGAAGGTATCGCCGCGCACGCGCTTGATGCCGAGCTTGGCCTTGATTTCGTCGCACAGGAGGTCGGCCAGCGCGCCCGTGCCCGACAATTGCACATTGCCATGCGCATCGCGCTCCACTTCCTTGGCCAGCAGGCTGGCGATCGGTTCGCCCGAGGCGTCGTGGATGCCTTCCGACACGGCGATCACGCAACGGCCATACTTTTCATAGATGGCCTTCACGTCGGCAAGGAATTGTTCCAGGACAAAGACGCGCTCAGGCAGATAGATCAGGTGCGGGCCGTCGTCGGGGAACTTCTTGCCCAGTGCCGAGGCGGCCGTCAAAAAGCCCGCGTGGCGGCCCATCACCACGCCCACGTAGACGCCGGGCAAGGCCGCGTTGTCGAGGTTGGCGCCGGCGAACGCTTGCGCGACGAAGCGCGCGGCGGAGGGAAAGCCGGGCGTGTGGTCGCTGCCCACCAGGTCGTTGTCGATGGTTTTCGGGATGTGGATGCAGCGCAGCGGATAGCCGGCCTTGTGCGCTTCTTCGCTGACGATGCGCACCGTGTCGGACGAGTCGTTGCCGCCGATGTAAAAGAAGTGTTCGATCTCGTGCGCGCGCAGCACCTCGAAGATTTGCTGGCAGTAGGCAATATCGGGCTTGTCGCGCGTGGAGCCGAGCGCCGACGAGGGCGTGGCGGCCACCAGTTCCAGGTTATGGCTGGTTTCCTGCGTCAGATCAACAAACTCTTCATTGACGATGCCGCGCACGCCATGCAGGGCGCCATACACGCGCGTGACATGCTGGAAACGCCGCGATTCGAGCACCACGCCCACCAGCGACTGGTTGATGACGGCGGTGGGGCCGCCTCCCTGGGCAACAAGAATTTTTCCAGACGGCATGGGATCTCCTCGCAAGTAAAACGGCCCTCCAGCCTACTCCTTTTTTAGCGGGGCGCTGTCTTTTCCCTATGCCGCAAGGGGAATTGATCTGGCGGGCCTGCCTGCCTATCTATTCCGGTGCCCGGATATGCTCGACCAGTCCCCTGCTGCGCCGTCCCGGCGCCGGCGTCAGCCAGCTGACCAGCACGGCGGCGGCCAGGCCGGCCGGCACGCCGAAGATGCCGGCAGAAATAGGCGCAATGTGAAACCATTGGCCGCTGGCATTGCCGCCCAGCATGGTGCTGGTGTGCAGCATGTAGTACAGGCAGACGCCAAAGCCCGTCAGCATGCCGGCCAGTGCCCCCTGGTAATTGGCGCGTTGCCAGAAGACACCGAGCACCAGCGGCGGGAACAGGGTCGAGGCGGCCAGTGAAAAGGCCACGCCCACCAGCGACAGGATGTCCGCCGGCTTTTGCGAGGCGGCATAGGCGGCGATGAAGGCCACGGCCAGCAGCAGCAACTTGGAAATCGTCACGCGCTTTTGCGTCGAGGCGCTGGGATCGACCACCTTGTAATAGACGTCGTGCGACAGGGCGTTGGAAATGGCCAGCAGCAAGCCATCGGCCGTCGACAGGGCGGCGGCCAGGCCACCGGCCGCCACCAGGCCGGAAATCACGTAGGGCAGGCCGGCGATCTCGGGCGTGGCCAGCACCAGCACGTCGGCATCGATGGAAATTTCCGCCAGTTGCACGATGCCGTCGCGGTTGACGTCGACGATGCTGATCAGGGGGCTGAGCTTGTCCACGTTGGCCCAGTACGACACCCAGGTGGGCAGGTTCGCGTATTGCGTGCCGACCAAGGCCGAGTAAATATCGTACTTGACCAGCACGGCCAGCGCGGGAATCGTGAGGTAGATCAACAAGATGAAGAACAGGGTCCAGAACACGGACACGCGCGTTTCGTGCACGGACGGCGTGGTGTACGATCGCATCAGGATATGCGGCAGGGCGGCCGTGCCCAGCATCATGCAAAACACGAGGGCCAGGAAATTGTTGCGTTTGATGTCCGATTGCTCGCGGTCGGCGGCGGGAAACGGCTGCGCGTGCGGAATGATCGGCTCGGCGCGTTTCTGGTTTTGCGCCTGCATCGCCTGCCACAGCACGCGTGCCTCGTCCGGGCTCTTGGGATAGGCGATCAGGTAGCGCTCCGCGTTGCGGATGTCGAACAGCGAGGTATTGCGCTGGCGCAAACTATCGAGCTGGCGCTGGGCCGCCAGGCGGCCTTGCTCCCAGGAACCGGGCAAGCCGTCGATGCGCGCCTGGTAGCTGTGCGCGCGCTGGCGGAAGATGGCGCGCACTTCGTTTTCTTTCGGGTCCGTTTCCAGCACGTGTTCGCGCGCGCTCAGTTGCGGCAGCACCTTGCCATAGGCGATCTGCGGCACGGGATTGTCGGCGTGCTTGACCGACAGCCACATGGCGGGAATCAGAAAGGCGACGAGGATGATGATGTACTGCGCCACCTGCGTCCAGGTGATGGCGCGCATGCCGCCCAGAAAGGAGCAGACGAGAATGCTGGCCAGGCCCAGGAAGATGCCGACGGAAAAATCCACGCCCGTGAAGCGCGAGGCGATCAGGCCGACGGCGTAGATCTGCGCCACGACATACGTAAACGACACGATGATGGTGGCGGCCACGGCCACCACGCGCACGCTGGCGCCCCGCTTGTCGGTGCCGCTGCCGTAGCGGGCGGCGAGGAAATCGGGAATCGTGTACTGGCTGAACTTGCGCAGGTAGGGCGCGATCAATAGCGCCACCAGGCAATAGCCGCCCGTCCAGCCCATGATGAAGGCCAGGCCGTCGAAGCCGTTCAGGTACAGGCCACCGGCCAGGCTGATGAAGCTGGCGGCCGAAATCCAGTCGGCGGCCGTGGCCATGCCGTTGAACATGGCCGGCACCCGGCGCCCCGCCACATAGTATTCGGTGACGTTCGAGGTGCGGCTGATGACGCCGATGGTGGCGTACAGGGTGATGGTGACGAGCATGAACAGGTAACCGATCCACGCGCGCGGCATGCCTTCCTGTTCCAGCACCGACAGGGCCAGCAGGAAGGCGGCGAAACCGGCGGTAAACAGCAGGTAGTAGCGGCTCAGCCGGGCGAAGAAACTGCGCTGGCCGCTCATGCTTGCTCCTCGGCATGGAATTCCCGGTCCAGGCGCCGCATGCGCCAGGCATACAAGGCGATGATGGCCAGGTAAACGAGCGAGGCGCCCTGGGCCGCCATATAGAAGGGCAGGGGCCAGCCGAACAGGTTCAGGTGCAACAGCTCGCGCGCATAGAACACGGTCAGGAAGCCCGTCAGCAGCCAGACCAGCAGCAGGATGGCCGTCAGGCGCCGCGTCTTGCGCCAGTGCACGTCGCGGCGCGCCTGCAGCTCGGGGCCGGGCGAGCGCGCCGGCTGCAGCGGCGCCGCGGGAAGGCTGGGCTTATCCATACGTAATGTCATCCTCTTCTGGCGCTTCCGGCAACAGCAGGGCGATGCTCAGGCGCAGCAGGGTGCCTGGCAGCTTGGGCGAAGTGGCGCGCGGATTGTTAAAAATATCGACTTCGGCGCCATGCTGCTGGGCAATCTCGCGCACGATAGCCAGGCCCAGGCCGCTACCGTCGACGTTGCTGCCAAGAATGCGGTAAAAGCGCTCGAACACGTGCGCCCGCTCGGCCGGCGCAATGCCGGGGCCCGTGTCTTCCACTTCCAGGATGGCCAGTTCCAGGGTGCTGCGCACGCGCACCGTGACGCTGCCGCCGGCCGGCGTGTAGCGCAGGGCATTGTCGATCAGATTGCTCAGCAGCTCGCGCAGCATCATGGCATTGCCGGAAATCATGATTGAATACGCGGGCTGTTCGAAGCCCAGGTCGATATGCTGGGCAAACGAGGCTTGCACCCAGTCCTGCACCACGCCGCGCGCCAGTTCGCTCAGTTCGATCGGCTCGAAGGCCGTGCCCGCCTGCGGCTGGTTTTCCGCGCGCGCCAGGGCCAGCAGCTGGTTGACCAGGCGCGTGGCCGCTTCCGAGCTTTTCGCCAGCTGCAGCAGCGAGCGGTGGATCTCATCGTGGTCGGTCTGGCGCAGGGCCAGCTCCGATTGCATGCGCATGCCGGCCAGCGGCGTCTTCATCTGGTGCGCCGCATCGGCGATGAAGCGTTTCTGCATGTCGATCGACAGCGACAGGCGCGCCAGCATCTCGTTGAGCGAACCGACCAGCGGCGTGATTTCCTCGGGCACTTGCCCCGATTCGATGGGAGATAAATCGTCGGGCGGCCGGGCGCGTATGCGTTCCTGCAATTGGGCCAGCGGCGACAGACCGCGCGCCAGGGCAAACCAGACCAGGGCCAGGATCACGGGCAGGATGATGAACTGCGGCAAAATCACGCCCTTGATGATTTCATTGGCCAGCTGGGCGCGCTTTTCCAGCGTCTCGGCCACTTGCACCAGCGCGCGGTGCGCGTCGTCGTCGCTGCCGCCAGGAATGTCGAGATAGCTGAACGCCACGCGCACGGGCGCGCCGTGGATGGTGTCGTTGCGAAACAGTACCATGCCGCTGCGGTATTTGTCGGGGTCTTGCGGCGGCGGCAAGTCGCGGTCGCCGTCGAGGTATTCGCCGCGCGGGCCCACCACCAGGTAATACAGGGTGTCGATATCGTCGCCGCGCAGGAAGTCGCGGCCCTTGTTATTGCTGTTCTTGTCCGGCACGCGGCGCAGCAGCGCGCCATCGGCCTGCTTGACCTGTTGCGTCAGCACCGTGACGCTGTCTTCCAGCGCATGGTCGAACGGCTGATTGGCGATGCCCTTGGCCACCAGATAGGTGATGGCGATGCTCATCGGCCACAGCAGCAGCAGGGGCGCCAGCATCCAGTCGAGGATTTCGCCAAACAGCGAGTGCTCGATGGTGTCATCCTGCTCCGTGGTGGGCGGTTCGAACCAGTCGTCGTCGTCCGCCTCGTCCGCTGGCGCCTCGCGCGCCTTCACTTGCTGGCGGGGCCGTTGGCCGGGCTTGCCGCCTCGCCCGCTTCGGCTTGCAGGCGCGCCGCTTCCGAATATTTCTCCAGGCAGTAGCCGAGGCCGCGCACGGTGGCGATGCGCACGCCGCCCACCTCGATCTTCTTGCGCAGGCGGTGCACATATACTTCGATGGCATTGTTCGACACTTCCTCGCCCCATTCGCACAGGTGGTCGACTAGTTGCTCTTTTGAAACGAGGCGGCCCGTGCGGCCCAGCAGGATTTCCAGCAAACCCAGTTCGCGCGCGGACAAGTCGAGCATCTGGTCGTTGATGTAGGCGCTGCGCCCCACCTGGTCATAGCTGAGGGGGCCGTGCTTGATGATGGTGGCGCCGCCGCCGGCGCCGCGGCGCGTCAGGGCGCGCACTCTTGCCTCCAGTTCCGACAGGGCGAACGGCTTGGCCATATAATCATCGGCACCGAGGTCGAGGCCATTCACGCGTTGTTCGATGGAATCGGCGGCCGTCAGGATCAGCACGGGCAACAGCGAGGCGCGCGCGCGCAGGCGGCGCAGCACTTCCAGGCCGGACATCTTCGGCAGGCCCAGGTCGAGGATCAGCAGGTCGAATTCCTGGGTGGACAGGGCCGTATCGGCTTCCTGGCCGGTCTTGACGTAGTCGATCGCATAACCGGACTGGCGCAGCGAGCGGGTCAGGCCATCGGCCAGCACGCTGTCATCTTCGGCAAGTAAAATACGCATGGTGCACTTCCTATGCTTGCGGCGGTAGAAGTTTGTATTGTGTTTCATTTCCCGCAAGGTGGCGAGTTTTTGTGAGAAACCAGGCTTGTATTGATCTGTTTCAAAACAAATCCACGTTCCGCTTGCATTGATCACTGTTTTTTTATACAGTACTGTCTGTGTAAAGAATTTAACCCACTGGCGCTATCGCAGGCTGCCGGATTCCACTGAATCCGCACCTGTAGAACGGCTGAAAGAACATATGGACGATAAAAAAGCTGTAGTACCCGCATCGGAAAAAGCCAAGGCGCTCGCCGCCGCACTGGCGCAGATCGAGAAGCAGTTTGGCAAAGGTTCGGTCATGCGCATGGATGCCAGCGCACCGATCGAAGAAGTGCAAGTCGTGTCGACCGGTTCGCTCGGCCTCGATATCGCGCTGGGCGTGGGCGGCTTGCCGCGCGGCCGCGTGGTGGAGATCTACGGTCCGGAATCGTCGGGTAAAACCACGCTGACCCTGCAAACCATCGCCGAAATGCAAAAACTGGGCGGCACCTGCGCCTTTATCGATGCCGAGCACGCGCTCGATGTCGGTTACGCGCAAAAGCTGGGCGTGAACCTGCATGAATTGCTGATCTCGCAACCGGATACTGGCGAGCAGGCACTGGAAATATGCGACGCCCTCGTGCGTTCGGGCAGCGTCGACCTGGTCGTCATCGACTCCGTGGCCGCACTGACGCCACGCGCCGAGATCGAAGGCGACATGGGCGATTCCCTGCCAGGCCTGCAAGCGCGTCTGATGTCGCAAGCGCTGCGCAAGCTGACCGGCTCCATCAACCGCACGAATACCCTGGTCATCTTCATCAACCAGATCCGCATGAAGATCGGCGTGATGTTCGGCAGCCCGGAAACGACCACGGGCGGCAATGCGCTGAAATTCTACGCTTCCGTGCGCCTGGATATCCGCCGCACGGGCTCGATCAAGTCCGGCGATGAAGTGATCGGCAACGAAACCAAGGTCAAGGTCGTCAAGAACAAGATCGCGCCACCGTTCAAGGAAGCGCACTTCGACATCCTGTACGGCGCCGGCACCTCGCGCGAAGGCGAAATCCTGGATCTGGGTTCGGATGCCAAGATCGTGGAAAAATCCGGTTCGTGGTACAGCTACAACGGCGAACGCATCGGCCAGGGCAAGGACAACGCCCGCGCCTTCCTGCAAGAGCGTCCGGCGCTGGCCCGCGAGATCGAAAACAAGGTCCGCGCTTCGCTGGGCGTGCGCGAACTGCCGCCGCTGGCTGCTGAAAAGCCGGAAAAAGCGGATAAAGCCGCTGACAAGGCTGCCAAGGCGGAAGCCAAAGCCGCCGAGTAAGCTGCCGTCAGCCACCATTCGCGCTTGCGGATGGCGGCTGGCAAGGTGTGACCATGATCGCCGTCCCGCGCTGTTGCGCCGGGCGGCGATTGTGTTTGGGTGATGTGATCGTGGAATGAAAGACAAGGTGGGGGTATGGCCGCAGTACAACTAAGCCTGAAAGGCAGGGCGCTACGCTTTTTGTCGATGCGCGAACACAGCCGCATGGAATTGCGGCGCAAGCTGCAGCGCCATGCGCAGGAGGGCGATGACGTGGAAGCCTTGCTCGACAGCCTGGAGCAAGCCAACTGGCTGTCGCAGGAGCGCTTTTCCGAGTCGCTGATCCACCGCCGCTCGGCCCGCTTTGGCAATAGCCGCATCATGGCGGAACTGCAAAGCCATGGCATAGGCGGTGAGGCATTGCAGGAACTCAAGGCGGGCCTGGCCGAAGGGGAAGTGGCGCGCGCCTGCGAGGTGTGGCGCCGCAAGTTTGGCCAGGTGGCGCAGGATGCCGAGCAGCGCACCAAGCAGATGCGGTTTTTGATGCAGCGCGGCTTTTCGCAGCGCGCCGTGCAGGTAGCCTTGAAGGGGCTGGATCCCGACGAGGAATAGGTCATCCAGGGCTGGCCGGCCGCCACGCCGCGCCGCCAGGAACTGCGCTTTCAAACGTCGTCTGATTCCAGTATGGTGACGCCGCGCGATCGGGTATGCTGGCGCTCGAACGCTGTGCGATGCGCGCAGCACCACTGATCGTGACAGGATGTAAGATGAGCAACTGGAATGCCGGCTATGTGGCCGAAATCGCCTATACCTATGGCTATTACGAAGAATTGAATCCTCTGCGCCTGCGGCTACCCCTGCTGGCCGCCGGCCTTGCCTTGCCGGCCAGCGGCACGGCTTGCGAACTGGGCTTTGGCCAGGGCATCAGCGCCAATATCCATGCGGCGGCGTCCGCCACGCGCTGGCATGGCAATGATTTCAATGCATCCCAGGCCGCCTTCGCGCAGGAGCTGGCCGGCGCGGCTGGCGCTGGCGCGCAGTTGACGGACGAATCGTTCGCGCAGTTTTGTCGCCGCGACGACTTGCCCGATTTCGACTTTATCTGCTTGCATGGGATCTGGAGCTGGATCTCGGCGGAAAATCGCGCCCTGATCGTCGATTTTCTGCGGCGCAAACTGAAAGTGGGCGGTGTCGTCTACATCAGTTACAACACGCAGCCAGGCTGGGCCGCAATGATGCCGATGCGCGACCTGATGGCGGAGCATAGCCGCGTCATGAGTGCCCCGGGCCAGGGCGTGCTGGCCAGAGTCGATGGCGCCATCGATTTTGTCGGCAGGATGATCGCCGCGCAACCGCGTTACCTGGAGGCCAACCCGCATTTGGCGGAACGCTTCGAAAAGCTCAAGACGATGGATGGGCATTATCTTGCCCACGAATATTTCAATGCCGACTGGCAGCCGATGGCCTTTTCCAGCGTTGCGGCCATGCTGGGCGAGGCCAAGCTCGAGTTTGCCGCATCCGCTACCTATACCGCCCTGGTCGACATGCTGAACCTTACGGCCGAGCACCAGCAGTTCCTGGCCGAGATACCAGATCCCATCTTTCGTGAGACGACGCGGGCCTTTCTCGTCAACGAGCAGTTCCGCAAGGATTACTGGGTCAAGGGTGCACGCACGCTCACGCCGTTCGCCCAGGCCAGCGCCTTGCGGGCCGTGCGCGTGATGCTGGCCGTGCCGCGCGACGAGGTGGTGTTGAGCGTGCATGGCGTGCTGGGCGACGCCGATATGGACGAGCGCGTGTATGCACCCGTGCTCGATGCCATGGCTGACCATCGCGTGTACACGATAGGTGAGCTGGAGCAGCAATTGGCTGGCACAGAAGCCAGCCTGGCCGCCTTGTTGCAGATCATGTTGATCTTGATCAGCAAGGGCAGCGTGCTGGCCGTCCAGGACGAGGCCGACATCGCCGTGGCGCGCCCGCAGACGGCGCGCCTGAATGCGCACCTGCTGGAACAGGCACTGGCAAGAACTGATTTGACCATCCTTGCCAGTCCCATGACGGGCAGCGGCGTGGCTGTATCGCATTTACAACAGCTATTCCTGTGGGCGAAACTGCAAGGTTGGCAAGCCCCGCAAGAATGGGTGCGTGCGACGTGGCCTGTGCTGCTGCGCCTGAACCAGCTATTGACGCGGGACGAGCAGCCCTTGTTGACGGAAGAGGAAAACCTGGCCGAACTGCTGGCACACGCGCAGCATTTTTATGCGCGCACCTTGCCCGTATTGCGCGCGCTGGGCGTGACTGACTGAGGCGTGGCGGCGGCCAGGTTGACGCCGCCGGCATGCCTGCCCCCAAGTTATTTGAATTGTGAATGTTTGTCATTCATTTTGCGGTTTTCATTGATGGTTTGTTGCAGGCGGCAAGACCAATAAAAAATTATGTTGCGGCGCAACTAGCGCCCTGTGTGCTACACTTTTAGGGTTTTTGCGGCGCCGCAGGTGCGGTTGCTGTTCGTAGAAGCTGCGAACAGAGTGCTTTAGGCACATGGCTGCTTACTAATTATGGCCGCGCAAGCGGCATCGGTCTTATGCCCCTGTCAACTCCCGTATCCCGGCGCGCCCTACGGCACTCCCGCGTTATCGACGTCCAAGCGTATATGCGCGACGACGGCCTGTGGGATATTGACGCCCATATCACCGATATCAAAAGCTATGACGCGACCCTGGCCTCCGGCCCGCGTCCCGCCGGCGCCCCTCTGCATGACCTCCACTTGCGTATTACCGTCGATCGCGAACTGACCATCGTCGAGGCCGAAGCTGCCTCCGATGCCGTGCCCTATCCCGGTTTTTGCGATACCATCGGGCCCGCTTACAGGGCGCTGATCGGTCTGAATTTATTGAAGAATTTCCGCCGCGACTTGAAACAGCGCTTGGCGGGAATCGCCGGCTGTACCCATTTGACCGAACTGGCGCAAGTCTTGCCGACTGCGACGGTTCAGGCATTTGCCGGCGATGTCTGGTCGACCCGTGACGGTGCGAATGCTGACTTATCGCATGAAAAGCCGTTTCAACTCGACAAATGCCACGCCCTGCGCACCGATGGCGGGGCGGTTGCACAGTATTACCCGCGCTGGGTAGCCAAAGCGTGACCCCGGCGCTGTATTTCCTGTTTTTTTGCACCACTAACCGTATTTTTACACATCAGTATCAGAAGGGAAGCCAGCATGAAAATCCATGAGTATCAAGCCAAAGAAATCCTCCGGCAGCACGGAGTGACGGTACCACGCGGTATTCCGTGCATGTCCGTCGAAGAAGCCGTCAAGGCTGCGGAAACCCTGGGCGGCCCGGTATGGGTTGTCAAGGCGCAGATCCACGCAGGTGGCCGCGGCAAGGGCGGCGGCGTGAAAGTGGCAAAATCGATGGAACAGGTCAAGGAATACGCTGACCAGATCATGGGCATGCAGCTGATCACGCATCAGACCAGCGCCGAAGGCCAGAAAGTCAACCGCCTGCTGGTGGAAGAAGGCGCCGACATCAAGCAAGAACTGTACGTTTCGCTGGTCACCGACCGCGTTACCCAGAAAATCGTCCTGATGGCGTCGTCCGAAGGCGGCATGGACATCGAAGAAGTGGCCGAGAGCCACCCTGAGAAAATCCACCACGTGACCATCGATCCGGGCACGGGCCTGACCGATGCCCAGGCAGACGACATCGCCGCCAAGATCGGCGTGCCTGCCGGCTCCATCGCCGACGCCCGCGTCAACCTGCAAGGCCTGTACAAAGCCTACTGGGAAACCGACTGCTCGCTGGCCGAAATCAACCCGCTGATCGTTACCGGCAGCGGCAAGGTCATCGCCCTGGACGCCAAGTTCAACTTTGACCCGAACGCCCTGTTCCGTCATCCGGAAATCGTCGCCCTGCGCGATCTGGACGAAGAAGATCCAGCTGAAATCGAAGCGTCGAAATTCGACCTGGCCTACATTTCGCTCGACGGCAACATCGGTTGCCTGGTGAACGGCGCCGGCCTGGCCATGGCCACCATGGACACGATTAAACTGTTCGGCGGCGAGCCAGCCAACTTCCTGGACGTCGGCGGCGGCGCCACGGCAGAAAAAGTGACCGAAGCGTTCAAGATCATGCTGAAAAACCCAGGCCTGAAAGCCATCCTGGTGAACATTTTCGGCGGCATCATGCGTTGCGACGTGATCGCCGAAGGCGTCATCGCCGCGGTGAAAGCCGTCTCGCTGAACGTACCGCTGGTCGTGCGCATGAAGGGCACCAACGAAGACCTGGGCAAAAAGATGCTGGCCGATTCCGGTCTGCCTATCATCGCAGCCGACACCATGGAAGATGCAGCCAAGAGCGTCGTTGCCGCTGCTGCCGGTCAAGCTTAATTAAGGAATCAACATGTCCATTCTGATCAATAAAGATACCAAAGTCGTTACCCAAGGGATCACCGGCAAGACCGGCCAGTTCCACACCCGCGGTTGCCGCGACTACGCGAACGGCAAAGCTGCCTTCGTGGCAGGCGTGAACCCGAAGAAAGCCGGCGAAGATTTCGAAGGCATTCCAATTTTCGCTAACGTTACCGAAGCGAAAAAAGAAACCGGCGCCAACGTTTCCGTGATCTACGTGCCGCCAGCAGGCGCGGCAGCGGCAATCTGGGAAGCTGTCGAAGCTGAAATGGATCTGGCCATTTGCATCACCGAAGGCATTCCTGTCCGTGACATGATGGCCCTGAAAGACCGCATGGCTAAAGCCAACAGCAAAACCTTGCTGCTGGGCCCTAACTGCCCAGGCTTGATCACGCCAGACGAAATCAAGATCGGCATCATGCCAGGCCACATCCACAAGAAGGGCCGTATCGGCGTGGTTTCGCGTTCGGGCACCCTGACCTATGAAGCAGTGGGTCAGCTGACCGCACTGGGCCTGGGCCAATCGTCGGCAGTCGGCATCGGCGGCGACCCGATCAACGGTCTGAAGCACATCGACATCATGAAGATGTTCAATGACGATCCGGATACCGACGCGGTCATCATGATCGGCGAAATCGGTGGTCCGGACGAAGCCAACGCGGCTTATTGGATCAAAGACAACATGAAAAAACCGGTCGTCGGCTTCATCGCTGGCGTGACGGCTCCTCCAGGCAAGCGCATGGGCCACGCCGGCGCGCTGATCTCGGGCGGTGCCGATACGGCGCAAGCCAAGCTGGAAATCATGGAAGCTTGCGGCATCACCGTGACCAAAAACCCGTCGGAAATGGCGCGTCTGCTGAAAGCCATGCTGTAATTTCAGCCCGGTATTGATGCAGGACAAAAAAGGAGCTTCGGCTCCTTTTTTTTGTCCGCACGACATGCCGCTTTCCGGCCTGGGGCGACGGCGTCGGTCCGAACCTGCCAAAAAGTGTCGCTTTTCTTTCCATGTGTATCGCCGCTGCCCGGGCGTGCCGCTGGCATGGCGCTTGCACCATGCACGGCGTGACCAACTGCACTCCGGGAGGATGCGATGCGCGCGCAGAGCGGATTTACCCTGATAGAACTGATGATCGTGGTGGCCATCGCCGGCATCCTGGCGGCCGTGGCCATTCCCCAGTACGGCGACTACACGATGCGGGCCAAGGTCAGCAACGTGCTGGCCGCCGCCGCACCGTTGAAAACGGCCGTGGCCCTGTGCGTGCAGGAAAACGGCGGGCTGGCTGCCGCCTGCAGCACGCCCACCCAGGCCGTGCCCAGCGCCATCCCCTTGTTCAGTCCGACGCGCGAAGTGGCCAGCGGCAAGGTCGACAAGGGCAATATCGAACTGACCCTGGCGGGCGACTTGGGCAGCGGCATGGGCGGCCAGACGGTGAGCATGGAGCTGCAGGTCGGCTCCAGCAGCCTGAGCTGGTTTAACAGCACCAGCGTGACGAATGCGGCGGCGAAGGAAGCCATTACCAGGAACAATATTCCCAAGGTGGTGGCGACGCAGTGAGCGGCGCCTGCCGCGCCAGCGTCAGACGATTTTTTGCCGGTCCGCGATCAGCGCTTCATAGGTGAGGTTTTGCAGCAGCGTGTAGTGGGTCGGTTCCAGGTCGATGAATTGCACGCCATACGTATAGATTTCCGCCACTTCGGCGGCGTGGCCGTTCGACGGCTTGCCCACGCTGACGTTCTGGATGCGGGCGCGCGTATTGACGCGCATCTGATGCTTGTTCGGCTGCACAAGCAGGGTAAAGCTGAGCGCTACGCCGTCGTCGTCGGGCGTGAGCATCCCGGGCGCCTCGATCAGCGCGCCCGAGACGCTGAGGTTGACGATGAAGACGGGCACGGCCGCCACGTCGCGGTAGCTCAGCTGCGCGGGAATCTCCACTTTCACGCGCATGGCCGTGCGCAGGCTGGTGCCCTGGATGGCATCGGGAAAGCTCAGGTGCACGTAGTTGAGCGGGCGGCCGAAGATGCGCAGCACGCTGCAGGAAAACGAACACACGGTGACGCCGGAAAACACGCGGATGGTCAGCTTGTCACCCTCGTTGAGCACGATGGACGCGCCGTTTTCCATGGGAATCTTGACGATCAGATACTCATCTTTCACATAGCCGATCAGGGTCGAGAAATGCTGGATGGGTTTGATGGTGCGATGCGTGATGAACTGGATGCGTCCACCCACCTGCAGATTCATGGCCTCGAATTCGAAGTCCTGGAGCTTGCTTTCCGCGGTGGGTTTGTTGCTAGTCATGCGATGCTCATCTGAATATTGTCGATACGCAGTATGCATGATTTCTTGATGAAAAAGCATTTATATCAATGAATTTCATATTGGCATCGAAAAGTGCCGTGCGTGCGCGCCGCTACGCGGTTCAGGCTTTACAATTGCGTCAACGTAAACGACTGACAATGTTATGGCGCGCAGCTACTTCTGGACCATGTTGTTCCTGATCCTGCATCAAATCGACGCTGCCTACTGGAAAGAGTGGGAGATGTTTCATGTGCCGGGCGGCGTGCAGGGTTTCCTGGTGTTTAACGGCGCGGCCATTGCACTGCTGCTGGCCGGCTACAAGCATGTGTTGCTGGCCAGCCCGCAGGCGCCTTTTTATGCGATATGCTGCGCGGTACTGGGTGTGGCCACCTTCCTGATCCACGCAGGCTTTGCACTGGCAGGACAGGCGCAATTCCACTTGCCCCTGTCGATCGCCGTTATCGTGCTCTGCCTGGCCTGCGCCGTATGGTTGTTGATTACATACCATACGCGCGCTTACCGCTCACGGCATGTTTTATGAAATGCGGTCTCTGAATTCATCGCGCTCTATAATCTTGGATGTGCAAGCGATACCACATCGCATGAAGGCCGCAGCGTGCAAACCTTGTCATATCTTGGAGCCGTTAGACAGGAAATGGTTGTCACCTTGAGATCAGTCTCCTGACCGTCAACTTCCTTGTTGGCTGACCTGAAACGCCCTTTGCTTCATAACCAGGATGCCGGACAGGTCGCGCGCGACAATTACCCTTACAACGCCTAACAAAACCGTAACGAGCGGAAGGGAGGCTCGGCGCCCCCGTTGGCTCGAGAAGCGCAACTGTACGAAGGTACAGTGAGCATCGCAGACCGTAAATCACGACGCGCAGTAAGTTTTGATAGGCCTCCTTAGTTTGTCCAATAGTATGTTTGGATCGTGAGGCGGAACTCCCGGTATTGCCGCAGGTAAGTTTCGGGCATAGCGACAAAGGGTAAGGTCTCCATCAGGTGATTAACATCACACGTTAGTGTCGCATTTTTTGATGACGAAACGAACTTGACCGGATTCGGCAATCTATTTCCAGTTCAGTCGAAGATGACATGATGTGCCGTAGCTACGAATCCGAAGTGAAATGATAGCAATAATGCGCATGAGTTGTATCAAATTGTAACAAATGTTTCTTCTGTGAGGGCGCGAAGCGTGATTTTTCTTAGGGAAAATCTTGTTTCATCATGGCTATGTTACACTTTAGTGATTTTTCGTGGTTTTTCACAGTGGTGCAACATCGTATTTTTTTCGTGGTTCTGATTTTTTTCTAGTTGATTATCTATACATTTTTCCCATACCTGTGATGAGACGTGTCTGCCAGTATGGTTTCAATAACCGGCAGGCCTGTAAATATCTGTAGTGCCTGGCTGTCGTGAGATTCTAAAAATTGCATGTGTCTTGTATTTTTCATACCATAAAATATTGACAATTCAGAGAAAAAATGAAATTAATTAAGTTTGCTCTTGCTGTTTTTATGGGGGGGATGGTGACCTCATGTGGAGGTGGTAATTCCACTAGTGCAGGCAGTCAAAATGACCCCATTGTCGCGCCTGTCATTGTTTATCCATTGCCAGAACTTCGTATTTTAGTGATAGGACAGTCTATATCGTCCAATTGCAATGATTATAAGTATGGTGTGGTCGATAATGTATTTCAGATTGGGATCAATGGGACAGTAAAGGCGGCGGCTGATCCATTTGAATGGGCGGATTGTGAAAAAGGTTCAATGTGGATGCCTCTTGGGAAGAAGTTGATCGATTCTGGTGTCGCGCGTAAAGTGATTTTTATGCCGATTGGCGTTAGTGGATCCAAGGTTGAAGATTGGCAGGTGAATGGAGTCGCATTTAAAAAATTGAATTCTGCAATTTCTTTAATTCAGGGGCAAGGTCTTGGTTTTGATTTTGCTCTTTGGCACCAAGGTTCATCAAATGCGGGAATGCGGAAAGTTGATTATATGAATCGTCTTGATTCAGTAATTGATTATATCAATGAGCGGGTAAAAATTAGCCGATGGCTGATAGGTATACACTCGCGCTGCTTCGGGACGTATGATCGTAATATTGAATCGGCTCAGATGGAGTTAGGGAATAAGCCACAGCTTAAGCGTTTTGTTGGTGCGAATAGTAACTTATTGGGCGATGAGTATAGAACTGATAGTTGTCACCTCAAGAAGAGTGGCCAGGATGAAATGGCGGCGATGTGGTTGGAATCAGTAAAGTCTGCTCTTAAATAAATGGAATTGAATAATAAATGAAATTGGATTTTAGGTATTTTTTGGATAATTTTCGCGGCATGGCAATAATGTTTGTCATTCTGTCTCATACCCCGTCTATTCAGGGAATGGGAGGCGTGGGTAAGTATCTTAACTTTTTTTTAACGGATGCTACAGCTTGGTTTGTATTTATCTCAGGATATCTTTTTTGTTATCTCGAGGCGAATAAATTTAACTATGTGGAGTATTTGCTGAAGAAGGTGAAATATGTAATTCTGCCATATCTTTTCTTTGCATTTATTGCTTTGTCTTTGAAGCTGTATGCTTCACAAAATATCCTGTTTGATTTGACGCCAGTTAACTATGTGCTGTGGTCTTTGCTTGTCGGATGGGCTATTGTTTTCCCGCTATGGTTTATACCGATGATCATAGTATTCTTTTTGATGACGCCAATTTTTAATATTTTGTCGAAAACAAAATTATTGTATGTGGTGACATTTTTTGCATTGCTTTTTAGTATTTTTTCTTCCAGGCCAATAAATAATTCAAATGCCATTCTGGCATTCTTGCATTTCTTGGGGTTTTATTTGTTTGGCGTGCTGGCCGCAAGTAATGCAGCCGCACTGGATAATATTAGCAAGTCTGTTAAAACAATAATTATCATAGTGTCTTTCTTTATTTTCTTCATTTCTGCATCGCTTTATTTTAAGCAGCCGAAATTTCCTCCAGATTTCTTTAGCGGACTGGGGCTTCCAAATTATATTTCAATTGGAAAATTGGCTTTGTTGGTCTCTATATTTTTTATTTTTGAACGGTTCATGAACCGTGAGAATAGAGTATTGGGCTATTTTGCAAAGATAAGCTTTGGTTTATTTTTTGTGCATGGGTTTGTAATTTATGCTTTTTCAAAATTAATGGCGAGAAATGTATTTTCCAGTGAAATTGGAAGAATATTCCTGGAAGTTGGAGTTGTTTTTGTTGTGTCTGTAATTATTGTTTTGGTAATGAAGAAGGTTTTGAAAAAACGGAGTCGCTATGTTGTTGGGTGTTAGGTTTTTTACAGTAATAATGTTGCTTTTGCTTTCGATTTCAACAAGCGCCCGGGACCTTCATATACTTGTGATGCAAGAGGGCGGAGCCTCGGATTGTCGCGAAGCAGCACATGAACAGATTCCGGGTGTGTATTTACTTGATGTAACCGGAGAAGAGCGTCCTGCACGTCTCTCGACTGGGCGGGCCGACTGTGCCGCTAATAATATTTCTGTGCTTTTAGGTCAAAAAATAGTCCAGGCGGGTTTCGCGGAACGTGTCTTTTTTATGCCTCTCAGTCCATCGGGTGAGCGAGTACCGGATTGGCTGTCTGGAGAGATTTTGTATAAAGATCTACAGACCGTCATGAAAACGGCAAAATCAAGAAACATAAAATTTGATTACGCGCTATGGCAAGGTTGGTTTGCTGACGCTCAATTGGTAGAGTCTGAATATAACGGCAAGGTCCGGCGCATAGTTAAATCCGTGAGTCTCGGTATGCCTGTGAAAAAATGGATTATTGGACGCCATGGCAAATGTGGCGAGAAAAATACTGCACATACCTCTTCGGTCAATTGGGAAGCTGTATTGAACCGGTTTCCTGGCCCGGATGTCAGGCAGTTTGATGAAAAGTATCGTTCTGGAAATTGTGGATTGAATGAGCTGGGGCAAGATGCATTGGCTCAGTTATGGCTTAGTACGATACACAGCGTAGATGTTGCAAGTGAGAAATATCAGAAAGAATCTTTGTTGTATTATTTTAAGTAATATCGAAAATATTATATTTTCAATAGTAATAGATGCTGATTGCAGCATGCTTTTGTCAGGTGATCTTACAGGGTATAGATGAAATCAGCTCTTATAGTGAGTCTGTTGATTAGCATGACCACACCCAGGCTGCCTAGATATCGAGTTTGCGGTCGTGATGCATCACCGTGCGGCGCCAGCGTTCAGTCCACGCATGGGGTCTTTCGACGACCCAGCGCATGAGAAGAACCATGAATCCGGCATTCAAATCTGCAGCATTCAGGGGGGGGCTTGGGATCGTGCAGCGTTCCGGTCGTGCCATTGGCTGGATGACGAACCGCTGCAACGCGAATATGGTGTGCCTGGTCGATGGCTGTGCACATCTCCCACCATCCGCGCCGTCGGTATAGAGCTTTTCGAGGCGAGGGCTCTTGTTGCACGCTTGCGTCACCACGGCTGCCGCCGCATCCCGGTCTTGCACGCTCGCGGCGGTGACCGACACGCTGCGCAGCAGGTAAGAACACGCATTGACGAGATCGCGGCAACTGTAACGCATGGGCGTGCCTCGCTGTCCCGGCATACGCTTGAACAAATCAGCGACCAGCTCCCATTCCGCATCTGCCAGGTTCGTGCCATACGGACAGATGGCCTCGGGCCTGTGGGCTGCCGTGTAATCATATCGCTTGGCTCCCTCGGCTCGCACGGCGACCATACGACGCCTGGCGCGCGGAGCGCATGACGAATCGTTGCTGCGCACACGCGCAGACCACTGCGGTGATGCAGTTCGTCGGTGATTTCCTGCAAGCTGACCAGGGCGCGCTCCATCACGATATCGTGCAAAATTGCGATACCTCAGACTTCAGCGCTGGCGGTCTGCCGCCGGCGCTGCTTGACGGCTCAGTGCCGTCGAGTGGCTGTGTCGTTGCCATGGCATGCTCCTCCTGCATCAAGCTAGCATGCCACAACTTCGTTGTTGATTTTGACTACACCCTCTAAAAGCTGTATTTCACCTGCGTCTCAGTAACACACTGAGCACGTTGTGGTTTTTTGCTCGACGCCTAAGCGTAGGGGAGGATAGCCATGTCATTTATTTCCATAAGACAAATCTTCGATTTTTCTCAATAACGAGAGCTTGTTACTCGATATATTTGTGGAGTGTTGTTAGCCTTTTGCGAAATATGTGGTCAATATATCAATGTCTTTGAAGTTTCATGGAAGGTTACTTGAATGTGGGGCGCATACGGGCGCCGTATGCGCGAGACGTGATGTTTTTCTATGGATGTCAAAATGACTTCAATGATGAAAAATCTTCGCTTGTCCAAGTATCTTCTCGGCTTAACTTGCGGTTTGCTGATTGCCGCATGTGGCGGTGGTTCTGGCAACGCTCCTGACGCTGCCATCATTAGCCCCGTTGCTCCCGTCCCCCCTGTCACCCCGACCACTCCAGTTATCCCAGTCACCCCGGTCATCCCGGTCACTCCAGTTACCCCCGTCATCCCTGATCCCGCGCCGGAACTACGAATTTTGGTCATAGGTCAATCGATATCATCGAATTGTAATGAACATGCATATCCAGTTGCGGATAATGTATTCCAGATAGGAAAAGATGGTTCGATCAAAGTTGCAAGCGATCCCTTTGAATGGGCTGATTGCAATAAAGGGTCCATGTGGATGCCGCTGGGGAAGAAAATTATTGACGCCGGCATCGCGCGTAAAGTGATTTTCATGCCGATCGGCGTGGCTGGAACTAAAGTGTCAGATTGGCAGGCAGGCGGTTTTGCATTTGGGAAACTTAACAGTGCGATCGGCGTGATCCAGGCACAGGGGATAAAATTTGATTTTGCTTTTTGGCACCAAGGTTCTTCCGATTACGGTACCGACAAGGATTTATATATCCAACGATTGGGTGCGGTAATCGGCTACGTCAATAGCAAAGTCATGGTACGCCGCTGGATGATTGCGGTTCATTCTCGCTGCGGGGCGGCATATGACCGTAATATCGAATCTGCTCAATTAAAGTTTGGCAATGCCCCTGATTTGAAGCATTATCCCGGGCCAAACAATAATTTGTTGAGCGATGAATATAGGTTTGATGCCTGTCATTTAAACGAAAAAGGGCAAGAGAAAATGTCCTCGATGTGGCTTGATTCGATGAAAACGGCTCTTGAATGATATCCGAAGGAATCATTTATGTTGCTTGAGTGGCAATTTCATAAGGTGTTTGCGTGAAAAGTAAAACGGGCCTGATGTCTTTGCTTCAGCGATAGCCGCCAGGGCATCGGTGCCTTGCTTGTCTTCATGCAAGCGCCACGCTTGTGCCTGCGTGGCGCAGAGATCTCCACGATCTTAGGTGTCGATTCAGCTCGTGTGCTTGCCGCTGGAATTCATACCGCCGCCGTCCAATCGCCCGACTTGCCGCCATGCTTTTCCAGCACGTGCACGTTGGTCATGACCATGCCCCGGTCGACGGCCTTGCACATGTCGTAGATCGTCAGCAAGCCGATCTGCACGGACGTCAGCGCTTCCATTTCCACGCCCGTCTTGCCCGTGGTGTCGACCTGGGCGCGGCAATGCACGCTGTTGGCCGCTTCATCCACTTCGAAGTCGACGGTGACGCGCGTGAGGGCCAGCGGGTGGCACAGGGGGATCAGGTCGCTGGTGCGCTTGGCGCCCATGATGGCGGCGATGCGGGCGATGCCCAGCACGTCGCCCTTTTTCGCATTGCCGGAAATGATCAATGCCAGGGTGGCGGGCTGCATGCGGATGGTGCCGGCGGCCACGGCGCTGCGGCGCGTGTCTTCCTTGCTGCCCACGTCGACCATATGGGCCTGGCCCGTGGCGTCGAAATGAGTCAGTTCCCCGGCGGGGGCTTGCTTGTCTGCTGTTGTCATGGCGTCAAAATAGGGTCGGGAAATGAGGGTGCGGCATGCCGGAATGCAAAGCCGTGCCACAAGCATATCGCATGCCTGTCGCGCGGAAACGGCGCCGCGAACAAGGTATGATAGCACCCGTGAATTCAAAAACTCCCCTTCCGATCGTACTTGAAAACGCCGGTGCTGCATGGCGGCGCGGCTCCCGGCGCGGATCCATGCTGGCCGCATTGTGGCTGGCGGCGCCGTTTGCGCTGGCGCAAACCTATACGTCCCCCCCTGCGGCGCAGGTTGCCGGCGCTGCCGCCAAGCCGGCCTCCAGCTGGACGCCGCTGGCCGTGCCGCCGGCGCCGAACCTGCCGAACCTGGGCGATACGTCACGCGAAGACCTGTCGCCAGCGATGGAGCGCAAGATCGGCGAGGAAATCATGCGTGGCATCCGCGGCGACCGCGACTATCTCGACGATGCGCCCTTGCTCGAATACCTGAATACCTTCGGCAACGCCCTCGTGGCGGCGCGCCCCAGCGTGCGCGGCGAAACGAATTACGATTATTTCTTCTTTGCCGTGCGCGATCCCCAGTTGAACGCGTTTGCCTTGCCGGGCGGCTTCATCGGCGTGCACTCGGCGCTGGTGCTGGCGGCGCAAACGGAGGCGGAACTGGCGTCCGTGCTGTCGCACGAGATCGGCCACGTGGCGCAGCGCCATATCGCGCGCATGCTGGGCCAGCAGCGCCAGGATGCCCTGATGCCGCTGGCGGCCATGCTGCTGGCGGCGCTCGCTTCGCGGGCGGGCGGCGACGTGGCCATGGGCGTGTTCGCCGCCGGCCAGGGACTGGCCATCCAGCGCCAGCTCAATTTCGGCCGCGACGCCGAACGCGAGGCGGACCGCATCGGTTTCCAGATCATGGGCGAAGCCGGTTTCGACACCACTGGCATGGTGGCCTTCTTCGGCCGCATGCAGGCGGCCAGTCGTTCGTACAGCGACCTGATGCCCGCCTACCTGCAGACCCACCCGCTGACGACGGAACGCATCGCCGACATCCAGGCGCGCATCCGCGAGCAGCCGTACAAGCAGCGTCCGGACAGCCTGAGTTTCCACCTGGCCCGGGCGCGCGCCCGCGTGCTGCAGGATGAAAGCGTGCAGGGCCTGTTGAATGCCGGCGCCGTCTTCAAGACGCAGCTGGAACAGCAAAGCCGCTTCCAGGTGGTGGCCGCCCATTACGGCTTGTCCTTTGTCGCCGTCAAGCAGGGCAAGCCGGCGGAGGCGCAGAAGGAACTCGATGCGGCCAATGCCGCCCTGCAGCAGCCGGCCGGGCCCAACGTGTTTACCTCGGGCGGCACGCAGGGCCCCAATTCGCTGCTGGCGGCGATGGGGCTGGAAGTGCTGTTGATGCCGGCGCAAAAGAAGGAAGTGGCGCAGCAAGCCCTGAAGGCGGCGGACTCTGCGCGCCAGCAGTTTCCCCTCTCGCGCGGCATTGCCCACCAGTATGCGGAAGCGCTGATGGCTGCCGGCAAGCTGGAGCAGGCAACCTTGTATTTGCGCGATCAGGTGCAGCTCTATAAGGAAGAGCCGGAATTGTACGATTTACTGGCGAAAGCCTATGCGGACCAGGGCAAGATGACCTTGCAGCACATGGCCCTGGCCGAATCCTATGTGTTGCAGGGCGCCACCATGGCCGCGCTGGACCAGCTGACGATCGCCCGCAAGTCGACGGACGCGACCTTTTATGACCAGGCCGTGATCGATGCGCGCGAACGGGAACTGCAGGAAAAGCGCCGCGAGCAGATCAAGGACCAGAAGGGCTGACTCCTATTCGGCTTGCGGCATCGGCTGGAAGTCGAAGGTTTGCGGCACGGCGTCGTAGCGCAGCGGCTGCACGGCGATCTCCTTGCCGTCATGCAATATGGTCAGCTTGCCCCGGCGCTCTTCCAGCCACGCCAGCAAGGCCTCGTCGCTGGCCACCTGGCCATCGACGTGCAAGGCGTCCAGCACTTGCGCCATGTCGCGGTCATCGACCTGCGCCACGATATGATCGTTGCGCAAGATCAAGGCGCCGTTGTCGCACAGATACGCTGCCTCGATGGCCGCCAGCGGCGCGCCCGTCTGCAAGACAAAACCGTGCCGCGGATCGCTGCGGGCGATATACGGCGTCGCTTCCAGGTTCAGGTAGACGCGCTGCGGGCCGTTCTGGAAAAACCAGCAGCCGCGTTCGTCCTGGGCGTAATTGCGGTTGATAAAGCTCAACAGGGCCACGTGGGCGATCCTGTCGCCAGGCAGTTGCTGCTGCTGCGCCTGCTGGTCGCGCATGCGCCAGTGGCCGCGCGCATCCAGGCCCAGCCAGCCGTAGCAGTGCGGCACGTTCGGCCATTTGGCCAGGGCCTGCTTGACGAGTTCATTCATGTGTAGCGTTTTCCGTGTGAGTGCGTGCACCGTCAGCGTGACAGCTTTGCGGTGCCGGTGGCGCCATGTTGCCGCCTTCAAAAAAATGGATCAGGCGCTGCGGCAGCCAGCGTGTGCTTCCCGGCAACTTACCTGCCGCAAAGCCGACGTGGCCGCCGTGGCGCGGATATTCGAGCGTGACCGTCGGCGCGGCGCTGCGCGGCAGGAAGCGCCCGGGCAGGAAGGGGTCGTTCTGCGCATTCAGCACCAGGGTCGGCACGGTGATGTCCGGCAAGACGTGCTTGGCGCTGGCGCGGTGCCAGTAATCGTCGGCGTCGCGGTAGCCGTGCAGGGGGGCCGTGACGACATTGTCAAAGGCGTGCAAGTCGCGCGCGGCCAGCATGGCGTCGCGCGCAAACAGGCCGGGAAACTGTTCCAGCTTGGCCAGGCATTTCGGTTTGAGCGTGTTCAAAAACATGCGCGTGTACAGCCGGTTCGCGCCCGAAGACAAGGCCTTGCCGCCTTGCGCCAGATCAAGGGGCGCCGACACGGCGGCGGCCGCATCGATGAAATCGGCCTGGTGCTGCGACTGGCCCAGCCAGCACAGCAGGGCGTTGCCGCCCAGCGACACGCCGGCCGCATAGAATTTCCCCGTGGCGCGCGGGCGCAGTGTGCGCACGACCCAGTCCACTTCCGGCGCATCGCCCGAGTGGTAAAAGCGCGGCGCCAGGTTGGCTTCGCCCGAGCAGCCGCGAAAATGCGGCACGGCGCCCGACCAGCCGCGTGCGGCCACCTCGGCCATCAGGGCGCGCGCGTAATGGCTGTTCGATGAACCTTCCAGGCCGTGGAACAGCACCACGAAGGGCTGGCCCGGCTGGCCGTCGACCAGGTCGACGTCGACGAAGTCGCCATCGGGCGCTTGCCAGCGTTCGCGGCGGAAGGCCACGGCCGGCTTGGCGAGGCACACGGCCGGATAAATCGTCTGTGCATGGCCGCCGGGCAGCCACAGCGGGGCGGTGTAGGAATGAGATAAAGACATCAGTGCAGGATCTGCGCTCCCGCAGCGTCGGCCGGCGCGCCGCCGGGCGCGATGGAGGCGTGGTGCAGCACGATGCGCCAGCCGCGCGGCGTTTTCACGTACACATTTGTCGCCAGCAAGTGCGCCGGGCCGCCTTCTTCCTGGGTCACGCCTTCGATCACCGTGTGCACTGAACTCATCAGGTTGTGCGTTTCATGCAGTTGCGCCGGCACGATGTGCAGGCCGCCGCCCGCCAGGATGGTTTCCCACGAGGCGCGGATGGCGGCATGGCCGATCAGGCGCGCGCCGCCCGGGTGGATGCAGACGATTTCTTCATCGTCGGCCCATAGCGCCATCAGCGCTTCGAGGTCGGCGCGGTGCAAGGCATCGTAGAACGCCGCTTCGACTTCCGCGGCGCTGCCATTGAGTTCTTTCAGACGTTTCATGACGACTCCGGGCTGGTGCAAATGAAAACGGCGCGCTGGGGGCGCGCCGCTGGGCAGTTTAATGATGGCCGGCGCTGGCGCCTTCCTTCAGGGTGTAGGCCGTGCCGCAGTACGGGCACTTGGCGATACCGTCCTTGTTGAATTCCAGAAACACGCGCGGATGCGACGACCACAGCGGCATGGCCGGGTTAGGGCAGTGGGCTGGCAAGTCTTTACTGTCGAGTTCGACCGCTGGCTGGGTGGTTTTTGTCATCTTGTCATGCTCCGTGAGGCTGTATGGAAGGAAGTCGGCTGCTGCCAAAAGTACGATTTTAACGGATTCAGGCAGACAGCAAAAATCATGGCTAAAATGTCGGCTCGATCATCTACGGCTGCGGCGCGGTTTTTTGCGGAAATATGGCGGCTGCAGCGCCACACTGACTGGATTTGCCTTGCCGGTATCACCGTTGCCGCCCTTGTCGCCATGCACCATTGTTGTGCAGTTACCACACCCAGCCTGCCGGGGGCTCGCATGAACACCCGCGTGAACGCCGTGCTGGCCGACAAGGACGATGCCCTGCTGAAAGACGCCTGGCGCGCCGGCCTGAACCTGGGGGCGCCCACCTTGCTGGGCATCGCCGCCTGGGGCATGGTGGTAGGCGTGGCCATGGTGAAAAGCGGCCTGACGGTGGCGCAGGCTGGGGCCATGACCCTGTTTGTCTTTGCCGGCTCGGCCCAGCTCGCGTCCCTGCCCCTGCTGGCCGCGCAAGCGCCCGTGTGGGTGATCTTCGCCACGGCGCTCGTCGTCAATTTGCGTTTTGTTATCTTTTCCGTGCTGCTGGCTCCCCATTTCGCGCATCTGCCGTGGCGCCAGCGCTTTGCGCTCGGCTATGTGGCGGGCGACATCACCGTGGGCCTGTTCCTGCAGCGTTACCCGCATGAAACGCCGGACCCGGCCAAGCTGCCTTTCCTGAAAGGCTTGATCTACCCCAACTGGCTGGCCTGGCAAACCGGTTCCTTCATCGGCATCGTGCTGGGCGCCGTCGTGCCGGCCGAGTGGGGGCTGGGTTTTGCGGGCACGCTGGCGATCCTGTGCGTGACGGTGCCGCTGATCCTCAGCCGCGCCGCCCTGTGCGGCGTGCTGGTGGCGGGCGCGGTGGCCGTGCTGGCCTTCAGCCTGCCGTATAAGCTGGGCTTGCTGGTGGCTGTGGTGGCGGGCATGGTCAGCGCCATGGCCGTGGAAGAATTGACAGAAAAATGGACAAAACGCCATGTTTGACGGCATAGACTGGGGCAGGGCCGACGTGTGGATCGCCATCGCCGTGCTGGTGGTGGCCACGGCCGCCACGCGCAGCACCTTCTGGCTGATCGGCCACCACATCACCATTCCGCGCCGCGTGGGCGAGATGCTGCGCTATGCGCCGGCCTGCGCGCTGGCGGCCATCATTGCGCCCGACATGCTGATGGAGGGGCAGCAAGTGCACTTCGACTTGTCCAATTTGAAACTGTTGTCCGGTATTGCCGCCACGCTCTTTTTTGTGATTCGCCGCAATATGCTGCAAACCATCGTCTTCGGCATGCTGGTTTTCACGGGCTTGCGACTGTTGCACGTTTTTCAGTAAAGCAGGACAAATCGGGGATTTGCTCTGGGCATTGCGGTAAAATAGCGCACTTCCTTCCACTCGTCATCTGGATCGCCATGTCAGCTGTTCTCAACTTCATCCGTCTGCAAGATTTGATCGCCCAAAATGCACTGCAAGGCAAGCGCGTGTTTATCCGCGCCGACCTGAACGTCCCGCAAGATGACAGTGGCAAGATCACCGAAGACACGCGCATCCGCGCCTCGGTGCCGGCCATCCGTGCCGCCCTCGACGCTGGCGCCGCCGTCATGGTGACGTCGCACCTGGGCCGTCCGACGGAAGGCGAGTTCAAGCCAGCCGACAGCCTGGCGCCCGTGGCGGCCCGCCTGTCCGAACTGCTGGGCCAGGAAGTTGCACTGAAACAAGACTGGGTCGATGGCGCCGGCCTGGAAAACCTGGCCGCCGGCCAGGTCGTCCTGCTGGAAAACGTGCGCGTCAACAAGGGCGAAAAGAAAAACAGCGATGAGCTGGCGCAAAAAATGGCCAAATTGTGCGATATCTACGTCAATGACGCGTTCGGCACGGCCCACCGCGCCGAGGCGTCCACGCACGGCATCGCCAAGTTCGCGCCCGTCGCTTGCGCCGGTCCGCTGCTGGCCGCCGAACTCGATGCGCTGGGGAAAGCCTTGCACGCGCCAGCCCGCCCGCTGCTGGCCATCGTCGCCGGTTCGAAGGTATCGAGCAAGCTGACCATCCTGAAAGCCCTGTCCGACAAGGTCGATAACCTGATCGTCGGCGGCGGCATCGCCAACACCTTCATGAAGGCCGTCGGCTTGAACGTCGGCAAGTCGCTGGTGGAAGCGGAACTCGTCGAGGAAGCGAAAGCCATCATCGAGATCATGGCCAAGCGCGGCGCGCAAGTGCCGATTCCCGTCGACGTCGTGTGCGCCAAGGAGTTTTCGCCGACGGCTGCCGCCACTGTCAAGGACGTGGCCGACGTGGCGGACGACGACATGATCCTCGATATCGGCCCGAAAACGGCCGCCCTGCTGGCGCAGCAGATCGCCGCCGCCGGCACCATCGTGTGGAACGGCCCGGTCGGCGTGTTCGAGTTCGACCAGTTCGGCAACGGCACCAAGACCCTGGCCCTGGCCATTGCCGAATCGAAAGCGTTCTCCATCGCCGGCGGTGGCGACACCCTGGCGGCGATTGCCAAATACGACATTACCGATCAAATCAGCTATATCTCGACGGGCGGCGGCGCTTTCCTGGAGTTCCTGGAAGGCAAGACTTTGCCCGCCGTAGAGATCCTGATGCAACGCGCAGGCTGATCCAGCCTGACTGTAGTGCCACCAAGCGCAGCCTGACCGCTGCGCTTTTACCTTGCCGGATGCAGCATCGAGCCGGCCTTGATCACCTTCGCTCGCGCACAAGGAATCCTATGCCACGCGGTACAAAAATCGTAGCAACAATCGGTCCCGCCTCCACCGACTTCGATATCCTGGTCAAAATGATACGTGCGGGCGTCGACGTGGTGCGCTTGAATTTTTCCCATGGCAAGGCGCAAGACCATATCGACCGCGCGGCGCTGGTACGCCTGGCGGCCGCTGAGTGCGGCCGCGAAGTGGCCATCATGGCCGACATGCAAGGGCCGAAGATTCGCGTCGGCAAGTTTGAAAACACGCGCATCGAGCTGGAAGCGGGCGAGCGCTTCATCCTCGACGCCAAGTGGGGCGAAAACGGTGAACTGGGCAACCAGGAGCGGGTCGGCCTCGACTACAAGGCCCTGCCGCGCGACTTGCACAAGGGCGACGTGCTGCTGCTGAATGACGGCCTCATCGTGCTGATCGTCGAGCGCATCCAAGGCAGCGAAATCCACACCACCGTCAAGATTGGCGGCGAGTTGTCGAACAATAAAGGCATCAACCGCCAGGGCGGCGGCCTGTCCGCGCCCGCGCTGACGGCCAAGGATATGGAAGATATCAAGACGGCCATGAGTTTCCAGGCCGACTATCTGGCCATTTCCTTCCCGAAATGCGCGACGGACATGGAAATGGCGCGCCAGCTGGCCAATATCGCCGGCGAACCGTACCACCACAAGCCGATGATGATCGCCAAGATCGAGCGCGCGGAAGCCATTCCCGCGCTGCAAGAAATCCTCGACGCGTCCGACGGCATCATGGTGGCGCGCGGCGACCTGGCGGTCGAGGTGGGCAATGCGGCCGTGCCGGCCTTGCAGAAACGCATGATCAAGATGGCGCGCGCGTCGAACAAACTTGCTATTACGGCAACGCAGATGATGGAATCGATGATCGTCAACGCCGTGCCTACCCGCGCGGAAGTGTCCGACGTGGCGAATGCCGTGCTCGACGGCACGGACGCCGTCATGACGTCGGCCGAAACGGCCTCGGGCAAGTACCCGATCGAGACGGTGGAAATGATGGCCGCCATCTGCGTGGAAGCGGAACAGTCCGAATACAACAAGCTCGACGCCGACTTCCTCAACGTTACGTTTACCCGCATCGACCAGTCGATCGCCTATGGCGCGCTGTTTACGGCGCATCACCTGCGCGTCAAAGCCATCGTGGCGCTGACGGAATCCGGTTCCACCGCTTTGTGGATGAGCCGCCACAGTATCGATACGCCGATCTACGCGCTCACGCCAAGCGTGACGACTTTGCGCAAAGCCACGCTGTACCGCAATGTTCGGGCGTATCATCTGATGCAGAACGCCCCCAGCGCGCAAGTGCTGAAGCAGGCGGAAGAGCTGCTGGTGGCGCAGGGCATCGTCAAAAAGGGTGACATGATCGTCGTCACCTGGGGCGAGCCGATGGGCCAGGTGGGCGGCACGAATGCCTTGAAAATTGTCAAAGTAGGCGAATTCGACTAAACGTAAGAATTCAGGCGCCGCCGCGGTCATGAACCGCGAAGCGCCGCAACGGTTTCTATTGTTCTCTGGAGTATTACCATGTCTCTCGTATCCATGCGTCAACTGCTGGACCATGCCGCCGAAAACGGTTATGGCATTCCTGCTTTCAACGTCAACAACCTGGAGCAAGTGCAAGCCATCATGGCTGCCGCCGATGCGCTCAACAGCCCGGTGATCATGCAGGCGTCCGCTGGCGCGCGCAAGTACGCCGGTGAAGCGTTCCTGCGCCACCTGATCGACGCCGCCGTCGAAGCGTATCCGCACATTCCCGTCGTCATGCACCAGGATCACGGCCAGTCGCCGGCCGTCTGCATGGCCGCCATCCGCTCGGGTTTTACTTCCGTGATGATGGACGGTTCGCTGGAAGCGGACGGCAAGTCGGTCGCTTCCTACGAATACAACGTGGAAGTGTCGCGTGAAGTGGTGAAATTCTCGCACGCCATCGGCGTGACGGTGGAAGCGGAACTGGGCGTGCTCGGTTCGCTGGAAACCATGAAGGGCGACAAGGAAGACGGCCACGGCGCTGACGGCACCATGACCCGCGAGCAACTGCTGACGGACGTGGCACAAGCGGCCGATTTCGTGCAGCGCACCCAGTGCGACGCCCTGGCGATCGCCATCGGCACCTCGCACGGCGCCTACAAGTTCACGCGCAAGCCGACGGGCGACATCCTGGCCATCGACCGCATCAAGGAAATCCACGCGCGCATCCCGAACACCCACCTGGTGATGCACGGTTCCTCGTCGGTGCCGCAGGAATTGCTGGCCATCATCCGCGAATTCGGCGGCGACATGAAGGAAACCTACGGCGTGCCAGTCGAAGAAATCCAGGAAGGCATCCGTCACGGTGTGCGCAAGATCAACATCGATACCGATATCCGCCTGGCGATGACGGCCGCGATCCGCAAGTATCTGTTTGAAAACCCGTCGAAATTCGACCCGCGCGACTTCCTGAAGCCAGCCCGCACCGCCGCCGAGCAAATCGTGCGCGCGCGCATGCAGGCTTTCGGCTGCGAAGGCCAGGCGTCGAAAATCAAGGTCATCACGATGGAAAAAATGGCCGAGCGCTACAAGGCCGGCGAGCTGTCGCAAATTGTGAAGTAAAATTCTGTCTGGAACGGGCCGGAAGCAATGCTCCGTGCCCGATTTTCTCGACCGGCGGGCGCCTTCCCTGCCTGCCGGTTTCGTTTCATCCAACTATTCCCCCGCTATGAACAGCCTCTATCAGACTTCCATCCACTCCCTGCCATTGCTGGGCCACGGCAAGGTCCGCGACAACTACGCCGTCGGCGACGACAAGATCCTGATCGTCACCACGGACCGCCTGTCGGCCTTCGATGTCGTCATGAACGAGCCTATCCCCGGCAAGGGCAAGGTTCTCAACCAGATGAGCGACTTCTGGTTCGAGAAACTGGGCCACATCGTGCCGAACCACCTGACCGGCGTGGCGCCGGAATCCGTGGTGGCGCCCGAGGAAGTGGAGCAAGTCAAGGGCCGCGCCGTCGTGGCCAAGCGCTTGAAACCCATCATGGTCGAGGCGGTCGTGCGCGGCTACATCATCGGTTCGGGCTGGAAAGATTACCAGGACACGGGCAGCATCTGCGGCATCAAGCTGCCAGCGGGCCTGCAACAGGCAGAAAAGCTGCCGGAACCGATTTTTACACCGGCGGCCAAGGCCGAGCTGGGCGAACATGACGAAAACATCAGCTTTGCTGAAATGGAAGAGCGTATCGGTGCCGACCTGGCCGCCAAGATGCGCGACGTCGCCATCGCGCTGTACAAGACGGCCGCCGAGTACGCTGCCACGCGCGGCATCATCATCGCCGACACCAAGTTCGAATTCGGCCTGGACGACAATGGCGTCATGCATCTGATGGATGAAGTGCTGACGGCCGACTCGTCGCGCTTCTGGCCTGCCGATTCGTATCAGCCTGGCATCTCGCCGCCATCGTTCGACAAGCAATTCGTGCGCGACTACCTGGAAACATTGACCTGGGGTAAGACCGCACCGGCGCCAGCGCTGCCGGCCGACGTCATCGAAAAAACCCAGGCCAAGTACTTCGAAGCCATCGAACGCCTGACGGGCGAGAAGCTGAAGGCCTGAGATGAGCGAGCAGAATAAGCCGCTGGTCGGCGTCATCATGGGTTCGTCTTCGGACTGGGACGTGATGCAGAACGCTGTTGCCATGCTGAAACAGTTTGGCGTGCCATACGAAGCGCAAGTCATTTCCGCGCACCGCATGCCCGACGAGATGTATGCGTACGCGAAAAGCGCGCGCGCGCGCGGCTTGCGCGCCATCATCGCCGGCGCCGGCGGCGCCGCCCACCTGCCTGGCATGGTGGCGGCGATGACCATCGTGCCCGTGCTGGGCGTGCCCGTGCCATCGAAATACCTGCGCGGCGAAGATTCCATGCTGTCCATCCTGCAAATGCCCAAGGGCGTGCCGGTGGCCACCTTCGCCATCGGCGAAGCGGGCGCGGCGAATGCGGCGCTGACGGCGGTGGCGATGCTTGCCGCCAATGACGACGCCCTGGCCGAGCGGCTGGAAGCGTTCCGCGTGACGCAAACGGCCGCCGCCAAGGCCATGGTCTTGCCTGAATAATGTGTTTGAAAAATAATGAATAGTAAATCGACTTCCCCATTGCTGCCCGCCGCCAACCCACCGGCGTGGCTGGGCGTGATGGGCGGCGGCCAGCTCGGCCGCATGTTTGCCCAGGCCGCCCAGAGCATGGGCTACCAGGTTGCCGTACTGGAACCGTCCGACGCCTGCCCTGCGGGGCAGGTGGCGCAGCGCCTGGTGAATGCCGGCTACAGCGATGTAGCCGGGCTCGACGCCCTGGCGGCGCAATGCCTGGCCGTCACCACCGAATTCGAGAACGTGCCGGCCGGCAGCCTGTCGCGCCTGGCCGAACGCGTGTTCGTGGCGCCCAACGCCCATGGCGTGTCGGTGGCGCAAGACCGCATCGCGGAAAAGCGTTTCTTTGTCGACTGCGCGCCCAAGTCCGGCGTGCTGCCGGCGCCGCACATGGTGATCGCCACGCAGGACGATATCGACGGCATCGCCGACGACTTGCTGCCAGGCATCTTGAAAACCGTGCGCATGGGCTATGACGGCAAGGGCCAGTTCCGCGTGCGCACGCGCGACGACGTGCGCGCCGCGTTCGCGGAAATGGGCGATGTAACTTGCCTGCTGGAAAAGATGCTGCCGCTGGCGTATGAAGTGTCGGTGCTGACGGCGCGCGGCGTGGACGGCGAATCGGTCGTGTATCCGATCGCCGAAAACGTGCACCGCGACGGCGTGTTGTTTACTACCACGGTGCCGGGCCCGAACGTGTCCGACGATTGCGCCGCCAGGGCGCAGCAGGCGGCGCAGGCGATGGTTGCCGAACTCGGCTATGTCGGCGTGCTGTGCATCGAATTTTTTGTTCTTGAAGATGGCAGCCTGGTGGTCAATGAAATGGCGCCGCGTCCGCACAACAGCGGCCACTACACGATGGATGCCTGCGTCACCAGCCAGTTCGCGCAGCAAGTGCGGGCCATGGCGCGCCTGCCGCTGGGCGACGTGCGCCAGCATTCGCCGGCCGTGATGCTCAACATCCTTGGCGACGCCTGGTTTGCCGACGGCAGCGATGTTGCCTGCGAACCTGCCTGGGACCGCATCCTGGCCTTGCCGGGCGCCTGTTTGCACCTGTACGGCAAGGACGATCCGCGCCGTGGCCGCAAGATGGGCCACCTGACCTTCATCGCGGCAACGTTGCCGCAGGCGCAGCAGCGCCTGCGCGACGCTTGCCTGATCCTGGGAATCGCGCCGTGAGCGTGCCCGCACACGACCTGGCGGCGGCCGCCGCCGTGCTGGAAGGGGGCGGCCTCGTCGCTTTCCCGACGGAAACGGTGTATGGCCTGGGCGCCGATGCGGAAAACCCGGTCGCCGTGGCGCGCATTTACGAAGCCAAGGGGCGGCCTTCGGACCACCCCGTGATCGTGCACGTGGCGCCTGGCGCCGACCTGGGGCACTGGTCCGACGACATCCCCGAGGAAGCACGGCAGCTGGTGGCCGCTTTCTGGCCCGGTCCGCTGACCCTGATCGTCAAGCGCGCCGCGCATATTCCCGACGCCGTTTCCGGCGGCCAGGATACGGTGGGCTTGCGCTGCCCGTCGCATCCGGTGGCTATCGCATTGCTACGCACTTTCAAGGGCGGCAAAGGCGGCCTGGCGGCGCCGTCGGCGAACAAGTTCGGCAACGTCAGCCCCACCACGGCGCAGCACGTGCGCGATGAATTCGCGGCAGAACTGGGTAGCGGCTTGCTGGGCCTGGTCCTCGATGGCGGCCAGAGCGACGTGGGCATCGAGTCGACCATCGTCGACCTGTCGCGCCTGGCCACGCACGGTCCCGTGCTGTTGCGTCCCGGCCATATCAGCAGCGAACAGATCGCCGCCGTCATCGGCCGCGCGCCGGCTGTTGCCGACGCGGCCGCGCCGCGCGCCTCGGGCACGCTGGAATCGCACTACGCGCCACATACGCCTGTTGCGATGCAGCACAGCGACGACGTGCGCGCCACCTTGAACCGCCTGCTCAACGACGGACGCCGCGTGGCCCTGATCCACTACTCGGATCTGCCGCCGGCCAGCGCCAGCGTGCGCCTGGCGGCCAACCCGGAAAATTACGCACATGCGCTGTATGCCTCGCTGCGCACGATGGACCAGGTCGGCGCCGAGCTGATACTCGTCGAAGCACCGCCCACCGGCCCCGCGTGGCTGGGCATCAACGACCGTTTGCGGCGCGCCGCCTTCGGCTCGAGTGGCATCTTGCAGCAATTTCTATCCGCATCCTAAAAAGCCCCGCAAGGGGCTTTTTCTTGATGCAGCGCAATAGAGATGCTTGCCACGAACCATATTAAATCCTCCATAATTCAGCGGATCGTCCGGTCGTGACAGGGCGCTGTCGGTGTTGTTATTTCGTTGATTTTTAAAACATATTTTCTATGCAAGCCCGAGGAACGATGGCATATTAGTTGGGTAGCGAATAGCACGTCCGTTCGTTTAGAAACCAGAAAAAAGACCGAGGAGACAAAATGCATCAAACAAAATTCGCGTTGGCCGTGCTGGCTGCGGCTGTCCTGGCAGGTTGCGGCGGCGCCAGTGGCGGTGATCAAGCCTTGAAAGTCAAATACACGGCGCAGGTGTCGTTCGGCGACAGCCTGTCCGACGTCGGTTCGTATGCCGTGGGCACCGTGGCCAAGCTCGGTGGCGGCAAGTTCACCATCAATGGCGACAATACCAAGATCAATCCTGAACTGACGGGCAAGAACTGGACCGAGCACCTGGCCGCGCAATTCGGCCTGGCCGCGCCATGCGCCGCCGAGACCGGTCTGGAGGGCGATGCGGCGAAGGGCTTGTCCGTGCCGCGCGTCAAGCATGCCGGCTGCTTCGGCTACGCCATGGGCGGTTCGCGCGTGACCAACCCCGTCGGCCCGAACAATAAATTGGCAGGCGGTACGCTGGGCGCCCTGACCGTGCCCGTGGTGACGCAGATCGCGAACCACCTGGCAGTCTCCGGCGGCAAGTTCAGCGGCACGGAAGCCGTCTTCGTGATGGCCGGCGGTAACGACGTGCTGTACCAGCTCGGTGCATTGCAGGCCGGCGCGACGGCGGCCGGCACGAAGGCGGGCGCCGATGCGGGCGCCAAGGCTTTTGCCACCAACCTGACCCTGGCCCTGGCCGCCGGCGCGCCCAATCCCACCACGGCCGCCGCCTCCATCGGCGCCGCTATCCAGACGGCCAGCGCGGCGCCTGGCGCCACGTCGGCGACCATCGTCGGTGCCGCCGTGCAAGCTGCTGTCATCGCTGGCAATACGGCCGTTGCCTCGCCCACCGTGTATGGCCCGCTGGTTACCAAGGCGCAAGCCGATGCGACGGTTACCGGCAATGCTGCCGGCGCCAAGGCCGGCGCCGACTACGCTGCGGCCCAAGGGCCATTGCTGATTGCCGCCATGAAACAAGCGGGTACTGAGCTGGTGGCGCTGGTCAAGGACCAGATCATCGCCAAGGGCGCCAATTATGTGGTGGTCAACAATCTGCCTGACGTGGCCGGTACGCCATCGGGCTTGGGCAAGGATGCCAATACCAAGGCACTCATCAATGCCATGGTCAGCGCCTTCAACGGCGAACTGAGCGGCGGCCTGAATGGCAATGCGAAAGTCTTGCTGGTCGACGTGTTTGCCGTCAGCCATGACCAGGGCGTCAATCCTGGCCCGTACGGCTTGACCAACGTCACGGAAACGGCGTGCGACCTGAACGCGCCAGGCAATCTCCTGGGCAGCTCGCTCGTGTGCAATGGCACGAACCTGAAGGCAGGCGACGTCAGCCACTACTCGTATGCCGACGACGTGCATCCTACGCCGTTCAACAACCTGTTGCTGGCCCGTTATGTGGCCAAGGACATGGTCGTGCGGGGCTGGCTGTAAGGGATGGCCGCACCGGCTGTGCCTGCGAGGCGAGGCCGGTGCCGGCAGCGACAAGACTCGAAAGCGGAACACTCCGCACATACTGAATCAGGAGACAAGATGAAGAATCGTTTGAATACCGCCGTACGCGTGCTGGCCGCGGCTGCCGCGATGGCCATGGCGACGGGCGCTTCGGCGCAAAGCGCAGGCACCTGGATGGCCAAGGCTGGCCTCAACAAGATCACGCCGCACGTGGACAGTGGCGACATTTCCGCACCGGCACTGCCGGGCACGAAGGCCGATGTCAAGGCGGATACCAAGCCCATCCTGACCTTTGCCTACATGATCACGGACAATATTTCCGCTGAAATGATCCTGGGCGTGCCGTACAAGCATGACTTGATCGGCGATGGTTCCATCAAGGGCACGGGCAAGCTGGGCACGGCGGAAGCCTTGCCGCCGACGGCCTTCATCCAGTACCGTTTCTTCCAGCCCAATGCAATGATCCGTCCATACGTGGGCGCAGGCTTGACGTATGCCTATTTCCAGAAGGAAAAAGGCTCGGGCCAGATGACGGCCTTGCTGGATCCGGGTGGATCGCCCGTTACCTACCGCATGGACAACAAGCTGGCAGGCAGCCTGGTGGTCGGCAGCACCCTGGCCCTCAACGAGCGCTGGTTTGCCGACGTGGCCGTGGTCAAGACCTTCCTGAAGACCAAGGCGAAATTCTCGACGGGGCAGACGCAGGACATCAAGCTCGATCCGCTCGCCGTGAGCATCAGCATCGGGTATAACTTCACCCTGTAATGCAAAAAAATCCGCCTCGGCGGATTTTTTTTTTGTGCCGCGGCTCAGGCTTGCGGTGTATTGAACTTTCCATTGTGGAAGATCAAGGGCGCTTGCGCGGCAAACGCGCATTGTTCCACTTCGCCCACGAAAATGACGTGGTCGCCTTCCGGATAGCGGCTGCGGTTGTGGCATTCGAACCAGGCCGACGCGCCTTTCAGGATGGGCTGGCCTGTGCGCGACAGTTCGTACTCGACGTCGTCGAAGGGATTTGGCGTGCGGCGCGAAAAGCGCGTCGCCAGTTCCGCCTGGTCGGCGCCCAGCACGTTGATGACGTAATGCGAGTTGCCGCTGAAGATGGGCATGCTGTTCGCCACGGAACCGAGGCTCCACAGCACCAGAGGCGGCGACAGCGAAACGGAATTGAAGGAACTGGCCGTCAAGCCGCGGAAACTGCCGTCGGCCAGGCGCGTCGTGATGACCGTCACGCCCGTGGCAAACTGCGACAGTGCCTGCCGGAAATGTGTCGTATCGAATTCTTGCGCGGGCGCGCGGGGAGAGCGTGTGTTCATGGGTGACCTGTCTATTTGCTGACATTATGCCAAAAATCGGCGGCGCCAGCGCAATCGTGGTCGGCCTGGCCCTATGTGCGGTGCGCTACGCACCGTTTCAAGCGGCGCTGCAGGCCATGGGGCTTTGCGTTACAGTGGTGAAATGATAAGTCGCAGTAGCGTTGCGGGAGGACATCATGAATCAACAGACGGAAGTGGCGGTACTGGGCGGTGGCTGTTTCTGGTGCCTGGCCGCCGTGTACGGGGAAGTGCGCGGCGTGACGCGCGTCGAGTCCGGCTACACGGGGGGCAGTGTGCCCGATCCCACGTATGAGCAGATTTGCACGGGCGACACGGGCCACGCGGAAGTGGTGCGCCTGGAATTCGATCCGGCCGTCATCAGCTATCACGACTTGCTGGAAATCTTTTTTACGCTGCACGATCCCACCACCCTGAATCGCCAGGGGAACGATGTCGGCACGCAATACCGTTCCGTCATCTATTACCAGTCGGCCGAACAGGAAACAGTGGCGCGCAAGGTGCTGGCCGAGATGGCCGGCGTATGGGATGCGCCGATCGTCACGCAACTTGCGTCGGCGCAAGTCTTTTACCGGGCCGAGGATTACCACCAGAATTATGTGGAACAGCATCCCTTGCAGGGCTATTGCGCCCTGGTCGTCGCGCCCAAGGTGGAGAAATTCCGCGCCATGTATGCGGGGCGCCTGAAGTAAACGCTCCGCGCGCCTGTCAGGGCGTGAGCACGGGCGCCGGCCTTGTTTCCTGCGTATTCTCCTGCGCATACATGTAGTTGCGCGACCAGGGCAGCGTGGAAGAGCGCCGGCCCGCCTTGACGCAGACGATCTGGTACAGGCTGATCAAATCTTGCTCGAAGGCATAGGCGCAGCCGGCCAGGTAGACATGCCAGATGCGGAAGCGCCGCTCGCCCGCCAGCGGACGAATCTGTTCGGCATGGGCTTCGAAATTTTCCGTCCACAGGGCGCAGGTGCGCGCATAGTGGCGCCGCAGGTTTTCCACGTCCAGCACTTCCAGCCCCCCTTGCTGCATGGTGTTCAGGACATTACCGATGTGCGCTAGTTCGCCGTGCGGAAACACATATTTTTCGATGAATTCGCCGCCCCCGTACGGCGTTTCGCCATTCTCCGGGTCGGTGGAGGTGATGCCGTGGTTCATCGCCATGCCGTCCGGCGCCAGCAGCTTGTTGACGATGGAAAAGTACTCGGGTAAATGCTTGAGGCCCACGTGCTCGAACATGCCCACGCTGGTGATGCGGTCGAACTGGCCCGTCACATCGCGGTAGTCCTGCAGGCGGATATCGATCAGGTGGGCCAGGCCGGCCGCCGCCACGCGCTCGCGCGCCAGCGCGTACTGGTTTTCCGACAGGGTCACGCCCACGCAGCGGGCGCCATATTGCTGCGCGGCACGAATAACGAGGGCGCCCCAGCCGCAGCCGATGTCGAGCAGGGTCTGGCCCGGCTGCAGCTGGATTTTCTTCAGGATATGGTCGATCTTCTTGACTTGCGCCTGTGCCAGGGTTTCATCGCCGTGTTCGAAATAGGCGCAGGAATACACGAGGGCGGGGTCGAGAAATTGCTCGTAGAAGGCATTCGACACGTCGTAATGGTAGCGGATGGCTTCGGCATCCTTGCTCTTGTCGTGCGTAAAGCTGCGCACGATGCGGGCCAGCTTGCCTTCCGGTTTCAAGGTGTTGCGCGCCAAGGCATTGCAGATGGAAATCATGTCCATCGCCGTCCCCTTGACCTCGATATTGCCTTCCACATAGGCCGAACCGAGGTTGGCCAGCGAGGGGTTCAGCAGATAGCGGGCCGAGGCGACAGTCGGCAGGCGGATGGTGACGCGCGGCGCTTCGCTGGACAGGTCAACGTGCTGGCCGTTCCATAATTCTATGCGCAGCGGCAAGGCGGTCTTGCTGCGGATGCCGGCAATCCAGGACTTGAGTTGGTTTTGTACAAACAAAATGGCCTCCAATGATGCGGCCCAGGCTGCGGCCGCAAATTGAGAAACAATGTCATTTAGTAACTTCTACCCTCATAGCCTACACTGATATTGCACAGCTTGCTTTGCGCCGCCTTGACTGTCCTGCTTATGGTTGCAAGCGTTGCATGCTCCATTGCCCGTCAGCACCGCGTGTAAACACGATGCGGTCGTGGAAGCGCGAACGGCGTCCCTGCCAGAATTCGATGCGTTCCGGTTGCAAACGGTAGCCGCCCCAGTGGGCAGGGCGCGGCGGCCGCGCGTCGCCGACGGCGGCGGCCACGGCCTCGTAATGGCTTTCCAGCGCGGCACGGTCGGCGATGGGCGCGCTTTGCTGCGAGGCAATGGCGGACAGCCGGCTTTGCAGGGGGCGCACATTGAAATACTCGTCGCTCTCGGCCGCCGTGGTTTTCACCACCGTGCCCTCGATGCGCACTTGCCGCTCCAGCTCGCGCCAGAAGAACAGCAGGGCGGCGTGCGGGTTGTGTTCCAGCTGCCGGCCTTTGTCGCTGTTGTAATTCGTGTACCAGGTAAAGCCCCGTTCGTCGAATTGCTTGATCAGCACGATGCGCGAGCTGGGTTTGCCGTCCGCACTGACGGTGGCCAGGTCCATGGCGTTCGGCTCCATCACCTGCGCGTTGACGGCCTCGGCAAACCATTTCTGGAACTGGGCGACGGGATCGGCCAGCACATCCGTTTCGCTCAGGCTGGACTGGACGTAATCGGTGCGCATGGCTGCCAGCACGGCGGCCGGGTCTGCCTGCACGGGGGCTTCCGCTGCATCGGGCGCGATGCCGCGGCGGCGCTGCATGGCCGTGCCCAGCTGCTCCATCTGCTGCGCGCTGAACAGGCGCTTGGCCATCGGCGCCAGTTGGCCCTCTTCCTTGCTCATGTGGGCCTGGTAGGCGGCCACATAGTCGCGCACGCCATGGGCCGACAGCTGCACGCCCGTGCCGGCCGCGATGGCATCGAGTTCCGGGCGCAGGGTCAGCCAGGCCTGGTCCATGCGCTGGTGGTCGGCGAGGATTTCCGGCACCAGCGTCACCAGCAGGGCGGCGTCCTCGCCCGTGGCGGTGGCTTGCAGCATGGGCATCAGATCCTGCTCTTCATCGTCATGGTGCAGATGGGCGGCTTTATTGAAATATTGCAACACCGCCTTGGCCGCCTGCTGCGCATCCGCCGTGTTGCCGTGCTGCGCCAGGTGGGCCAGCAGGTTTTGCAGCGTGCTCAGCTGCTTGCGGATCTTGTCGTGGCAATGCTTGAGCACGGCGATGGGCTGGTCAAAGCCGGGAACGGAGTCGAACAGGGGAGTGGTCATGGCGAGTTCTCGTGGTGGGCGGTGTGGGGGCGCGGCGACAGTCTGGCCTTGTCGCTGTGTCAATCCGGCTATTTTAGAATATCCGCCAGCGCAGTGTCCGTTAAAATGGCGCCATGCATACCTCCACCAATGAACTAATTTCCATGGACTTGACCGAGATCGATTTTGAGCGGCGTTTCGGCGGCATTGCCCGCCTGTACGGCGCGCCCGCTTTGGCCCGCTTCCGCGCCGCCCACGTGTGCGTGATCGGCGTGGGCGGCGTCGGTTCCTGGATCGTCGAAGCGCTGGCGCGCAGCGCCATCGGCCGCCTGACCCTGATCGACCTCGACAATGTTGCCGAATCGAACATCAATCGCCAGATCCAGGCCATGAGCGACACCATCGGCAAGGCCAAGATCACGGCCCTGGCCGAACGCATCGAATTGATCAACCCCTTGTGCCAGGTCACGCAGATCGAGGATTTTATTACTCCCGATAACCTGGAGCAGTTGCTGGGCGGGCGCGATTTCGATTACCTGGTCGACGCCATCGACAATGCCAAGGCGAAAGCGGCCGTGATTGCGTATTGCCGCGCGCGCAACATTCCGATGCTGACCATCGGCAGCGCGGGCGGGCAGACGGACCCGACCCTGATCGCCGTGCGCGACCTGTCGAAGACGGAGCAGGAACCGCTGCTCAAGCGCGTGCGCAAACTGTTGCGCACCGAATATGGCTTTCCGCGTGGCATCAAAAACAAATTCAATGTCGACGCCGTGTTTTCCATGGAACCGCTGAGCACGCCAGAGAGCGCGGAAGCGTGCGCCATCGATGGCAGCGCGCCTGCCGGCGTCACGGGCCTCAATTGCGCCGGCTTCGGCTCCAGCGTGGTGGTGACGGCCAGCTTCGGCATGGTGGCGGCCGCCCATGCACTGAAAAGCTTGCGCCAGGACAAAGTTGCTGAAGTGCCAGCGCCAATGCCAGTGCCGGACGCCGCCTAAGCCACGCCGCTTAAGTCAGTTTGCGGCTGGCCAGAATGCGGTAGTCGCCGCTGCTTTTCAGCGATTCCACCAGCACCAGCTCGTCCGCCTGCCAGGCGATGGGCGCGAAGTCCTGGCTGGCCGGCGGCGGCGCCTGGCGCGCCAGGGTCACGTGCGGCGTAAAACGGTCGTGCTCGAAGCGCGGCGCCAGCCCCTGTTGCGCCAGCGCATGCATGCAGGCCGCGCGCAAGTCCAGCAAGGCCGGCGACGGTTGCGCCAGGGCGGCCCAGGCCAGCGCCAGCTTGCTAAAGTGGCTGGCGTGGTCGAACAGCAGGGGCATGGGGCGCGCCGGCAATTGTTCCAGGATAGCCAGCAGGGCCGGCAGCTCGCCGGCCGGGCGCTGGCCCAGGAAGGCCAGGGTCAGGTGCAGCTTTTCCGGGCGCACGGGCTTGCCGTCCAGCAACGCCTGCCAGGCGGCCAGGGCCGCGCGCGTGGCCGCATCGGGCCACAGCGCGTAAAACAGGCGGGGGCTATGGGTATCGGGCGACAAGTTTTTCCTATCGTTGCGGCGGTTTGCTATGATTGGCGTTCCCTGCCTCTTGCATTGGCAGAGATCTCACCGAAACTCACTGAAAGAATACATCATGACGCGTAGCTCCGTTTTGTTTGCCCTGATCTGCTCCGTCGCCGCGTCGCTGGCGCAGGCACAGGCGCCAGCGCCTGTTCCCGCCTCGGCCGTATCGCTGAGCCCCGGCCCTGTCGCCGATAAATTGATCTTGATCGACAACAAGGTCGGCACGGGCAAGGAAGCGTCCGCCGGCAATACCGTGGTCGTGCACTACACGGGCTGGCTGTACCGTCCGCTGGCGAAAGATTCGCGCGGCAAGAAGTTCGACAGCTCCGTGGGCCGTGGCCCGTTCGACTTCCCGCTGGGCAAGGGCATGGTCATCAAGGGCTGGGACCAGGGCGTGGCGGGCATGAAAGTGGGCGGCAAGCGCACCCTGATCATTCCTGGCGAACTGGCTTACGGTCCGCGCGGCGCCGGCAATGGCGACATTCCGCCGAACTCGGCACTGATCTTCGACGTGGAACTGCTGGACGTGAAGTAATTGTTCAGTTTCGGCAGCGCACCACGTGCGCTGCCGTGAAAAAGCGGTAGACTGGTTTCTTCTGTAATTGCTGTGGAGACTCCCATGAACATCGCCAACGACGTCACTGAACTGATCGGCAACACCCCCCTGGTGCGCATCAACCGCATCGCCGCCGGCAGTGTGGCCACCATCCTGGCCAAACTCGAATTCTACAATCCCGCCCACAGCGTCAAGGACCGCATCGGCCTGTCCATGATCGTCGCCGCGGAAGCGGCCGGCAAGATCCATCCCGATACCGTCATCGTCGAGCCCACCAGCGGCAACACGGGCATTGCGCTGGCCATGGTCTGCGCCGCGCGCGGCTACCGCTGCACCCTCGTCATGCCTGACACCATGAGCCGCGAACGGCGCATCCTGCTGCGCGCCTACGGCGCCGAGCTGGTGCTCACACCGGGCAGCGAAGGCATGCTGGGCGCCATCCGCAAGGCCGAAGAGCTGGTGGCGGCCGACCCGCGCTATTTGATGTTGCAGCAATTCAATAATCCCGCCAATCCCGCCATCCACCGCGCCACGACGGCCGAGGAAATCTGGCGCGATACGGATGGGCAAGTGGACATCGTCGTCGCTGGCGTGGGCACGGGCGGCACGATCACCGGCATCGGCGAAGTGCTGAAGGAGCGCAAGCCCGGCCTGCAAGTGATCGCCGTGGAACCGGAAGCGTCGCCGATGCTGTCGAAAGGCACCAAGGGGCCGCACCCGATCCAGGGCATCGGCGCCGGTTTTGTGCCGCAGATTTTGAACACGGCCATCTACGACGAAATCATCTGCGTCAAGAACGACGACGCGTTCGCCACGGCGCGCCTGGCCGCCAGCGATGAAGGCTTGCTGGTCGGCATTTCGTCGGGCGCCGCCCTGTGGGCCGCCCTGCAAGTGGCGCGCCGTCCAGAAAACGCGGGCAAGACCATCGTCACCATCATCCCGTCGTTCGGCGAGCGCTACTTGAGCACGGCTTTGTACGCGGGCCTCGGCGACTGATCTTTACTGTTAAACAGTAGCGTCAGGTCGATTCTTTCCGCCAGCGCCCGGTTGCCCGCGTCGCCCGGGTGCAAATGGTCGCCCGAATCGTAGGCGGGCAGCAGGCGTAGCGGATATGCCGGGTCGCGCGCCCAGGCGTCGAAGTCGAGCACGGCGTCAAACAGGCCGCTGGCGCGTATCCACGCGTTCAGTTGCTGGCGCAGCGCATCTTTTTCCTTTTGATAATAGTCGCTCAATGGCGTGCCGGGCAGGGCGCCTTCGAACGGCGTCACAGTGGCGCCGACCACGCGCACGCCGCGGCTGCGCGCCTGGGCGACTAGCTGGGCGTAGCCGGCCGTTAATTCCTCCAGGGTGGGACGCTGTTCCCGTGGCGCAAACGCCGTGCCGGGCCAGCTGATGTCATTGATGCCGATCAAGACGACCACCGTGCGCACGCCAGGCTGCGCCAGCACGTCGCGCTCGAAGCGGGCCAGGGCATTGGCTCCCATGCCATCGGACAACAGCCGCGCACCGGAAATGCCCGCATTGAGCACGGCCACGCCGTGCGGCGCCAGGCGTTCGGCCAGGAAATCGGGCCAGCGCGCATCCATCCCCAGGCTGGCGCTGGCGCCATCGGTGATCGAATCGCCGAGGATGGCCACGGCTTGCGCCGCCGGCGCCGCTGCCACTTCGATGGCGCTGAGCAAGAGGCGCGCCGTGGTGGTCTGCACGCCCGTTTGCGCCTCGTCAATGCGCGCGGCCCGCGTCTGGTCATGCGGCGCGATCCACGCCGTTTCGCGGCCATCCCAGTGAAACGTGGCGACGGGACTGGCTTGCGGCAGGTGCACGCTCACCGTCAGCCGGGCCAGGTCCGGCACGGCCAGGTCGACAGGGTCGCTGACGAGCGGCGCGCCCGGTGCCATGGTGGCCGCCGGCTGGCCGGCAAAGGTCAGCGTGCGCAGGCTGCCCGCTTCGATGGCCGAGCCGTTCGCCGCCAGGGCTACGCTGGCCGCACCGATGCGCAGCGGCACTTTGTCATACGCATTCGATAGCACGATGCGCACGCGCGGGCCGCCCACGCTGAGGCGCGCCACCTGGCGCACGGTTTGTTCGTGCAGCACGGCGGGCACGTTGGCGGGAAGCACAAAGTCGCTGCCCCACACGGCTTGCGGGCTGGCCGTCCAGCTGGCCAGCCAGCTGAAGGCGGGGGCTGGTGCGAGTTCGGCATTGGCGGCCTGGGCGGGGCTGGTGCTGAATGCCAGGCTCAGCAGGGCGGTGGGGAGAAGGGAAGATCGTTGCATGGCGGCTCGCTTCATCAAGGGGAATGTGCGCATGATGCAAGCAAAGCCATTTATGCACTAGACTATCCTATCGAAGAACATTTATGAGTTGAATTCACAATGGCCAGACTGGAAGTGAACCGCTCCGGCGAGCTGGAAGTGTTTGTGCGCGTCGTCGAGCTGGGCGGTTTTTCCGCCGCCGCGCGCGCCTGCGGCATGACGCCGTCGGCCGTCAGCAAGCTTGTGTCTCGGCTGGAAGAGCGCCTGGGCGCGCGCCTGCTGAACCGCTCCACGCGCCAGCTGCAGCTGACGGCCGAAGGCTGCGGCCTGTATGAACGGGGCATGCAGGTGCTGGCGGCGCTGGACGAGGCCGAGCGCTGCGCGGGCGTGCAGGATGTGCCGCGCGGCAAGATTAGGGTGAATACCAACGTGCCGTTCGGCCAGCATTTCTTGCTGCCGCTGGCGCCGCTGTTCCTGGAGCGCTATCCCGAGGTGACGCTCGACATCGTGCTGACCGATGCCGTCGTCGATATCCTCGAACAGCGCACGGACGTGGCCGTGCGGGCCGGTCCCCTGAAAAGTTCCAACTTGCTGGCGCGCAAGCTGGGCCAGACGCGCATGGCGATCGTGGCGGCGCCTGCTTACCTGGCGCGGCGCGGCACGCCGCCCACGCCTGCCGACCTGGCGTCGCACAATCTGCTCGACGCCAATTACGCGCGCGCCCGCTCGGGCTGGCCGCTGCGCCTGCCTGGCGGCGACATCGTCGTGCCGGTCGTGGGCAATGCCCAGGCCAGCGATGGCGAAGCCTTGCGGCAGCTGGCGCTGGCAGGACTGGGACTGGCGCGCCTGGCCGCCTTCCAGGTGCGCGCCGATATCGCGGCGGGCCGTTTGCAGGCCGTGCTGGAAGAATTCAATCCGGGCGACACCGAAGAAGTGCACGCCGTCTTCGTGGGCCAGGGCGGGCATGTGCCGCTGCGCGTGCGCGTCTTTCTCGACTTCCTGGCGCAGCACGTGGAGCTGGCTTGATGCGATAGGCTGCAGGCGGACACGGCCGCGCAGTACAATATCGGACGGGCCGCAATGGTTCGGTCCGTATCGTGCCTTTGAATGGAAATATGTTCCTGGTAAAACCTGAACGCCGCCGCCTGCTGCAGGTGGGCGCAACCGTGGCTGTCATCGCGCTGGGCCTGGCCTCGCGCGCCTATCCCCAATTCCTCCCCGCCGCGCTGGGCAAGTATCCGGGCGACGCCCTGTGGGCCATGATGATCGTCTTTGCGCTGGGCATCTTCGCCACGCGCATGCGCACGTGGCAGCTGGCGCTGACTGCGCTGCTGATCTGCTTTGCCGTCGAATTCGGCCAGCTGGTCCAGACGCCCTGGCTCGTCGCGCTGCGCGCGCATCCGCTGGGACACCTGGCGCTCGGTTCCACCTTCGGCTGGGGCGACTTGATCGCCTACACGGCCGGGGTGGTGATCGCGGCGCTGGTGGATAAAGCGGCGCTGTTCAAGCGCCGCTAGTCTTTACTTCACGTTACCCTCAGCATCGCGCAATTCCACGGGCGCCAGTTTGAGCTTGCTCAACTGCGGCGCGATCTTCGCCTTGTCGCCCACGCCGATGACGATCAGCTTTTCCGGCTGCAGGTATTTTTTTGCCACCTGCTGCACCTGCTTGTCCGTCACGCCCGCAAAGCGCTGCGGCAAGGTCGCGTAGTAGTCGAGGCCCAGGCCGTAGATATATACGTTGGCCATGCTGGCGCTGATGCTGGCATTCGTCTCGAACTGGCCCGGCAGCGACAGCACCTGCGAATTGCGCGCATTCGACAATTCTTTGGCGCTTAATGGCTTGGCGATCATGGCGCGGATTTCCTTGAAGGTTTCCGATACGGCCGGGCCCGTCACGTCCGTGCGCACGCCGGCCGCGATCGAGAACGGCCCCGGCTGGCTGCGGTACTGGAATTGCGAGCGCACGCCATAGGTGTAGCCCTTCTCTTCGCGCAGGTTATTGCTCAGCCGGCTCGTAAACAAGCCGCCCAGCGCCGCGTTCATCACTTGCAGCGGCGCATAGTCGGGCGTCGCGCGGGCCACGGCGATGGTCGACAGGCGCACGGCCGTCTGCGGCGCGCCCGGCTTGTCGACCAGGATCAGTCTGGCTTTCGTCGTGGCCGGCGCCGCCGTCACGGATGGCGCCACGGCGCCCGCCTTCCAGCTGCCGAATTTCGCTTCCGCCAGCGCCTTCAATTGCGCCGCATCGATGTCGCCCGAGACGATCAGCGCCGCATTGTTGGGCACATAATGCTGTTGCCAGAACGCCTGCAGGTCGGCGCGGCTGGTGGCTTTCAGGGCCGCTTCCGTGCCCAGCTGGATGGTGCCGTACGGATGTTGCGGACCGTACAGGGCGGCCGCTTCCACGCGGGCCGCCACGGCCCCCGCGTTTTCGCGCTGCTGCGCCAGTTCGCCGATGCGGCTGGCGCGCTGGCGTTCCACTTCCTCTTGCGGGAATTGCGGGTGCTGCACCACGTCGGCCAGCACGTCGAGCGCTTGCGGGAAGGTGGTTTTCAGCGACGTCAGCTGGGCGAACGAGGCATCCGCACCGGAACCCGTGCCGAGGAAGGCGCCGAGTTGCGCCACGTCATCGGCGATCTGCGGCGCGCTGCGCGTACTGGTGCCTTCCTGCAGCAATTGCGCCGTAAAGCCAGACAAGCCCGGCTGCGCCAGCGGATTGGCGCCCGAGCCGCTCTTGATGACCAGCTGGCTGGAAATCAGCGGCACGGCCGGGTTGTAATTGTGGATCACGGTCAAGCCATTGCTCAAGGTGAAGGACGTCGCTTGCGGTAGAACAATCTTCGGCGCGGGACCGGCCTTCGGCACTGCGTTGCGCCATGGCTCGTCCGCATTGATGGCCGTGCCCGGCGCCGGTTTGACCTTGCCCGGCGCCGGCGTCGCCACTTCCGGCCCCAGGTCCGGCGTGCCCGGCACGCCATACACGACCACGCGCGCTTGGTTTTTCAGGTAGGTGTCGACGGCGCGCTGCACGCCGGCCGCCGTCACCTGGCGGTAGCGTTCGATATCCTTGCCCAGGTAGCCGGGGTCGCCCAGGTACTGGTTGTACTGGTTCATCATGTTGGCGTTGCCGCCCACTTTTTCCACCTGGCTCAGCATGGCTGTCTCGATGCCGTTGCGGGCCCGCTCGATTTCCTTCTCGCTGGGGCCTTTGGCGCGCAATTGCTCCAGCTCCGCCTGCATGGCTTGCTCGATTTCCTCGGGCTGATGGCCGGGGCGGGCCGTCACGTCGATGGTGAACACGGAAGTGAGGGCGTTCGAGCTCTGGCTGGCGCCCACGTCCTGCGCGATCTGCTTGTCGTACACGAGGGATTTATACAGGCGGCTGGACTTGCCGCCGGCCAGGATCTGCGCGGCCATCGACAGTTCCGCATCGTCCGGCGCGTAGGCCGATGGCGTCAGCCAGGCCATGAAGACGCGCGGCAGCTCGACCCGGTCCTGCACCACGATGCGGCGTTCCTGCGTGATGGGCGGCGTCACGACATCGGGCTTGGCCACGGCGGGGCCGCTCTTGAAGCTGCCGAAGTATTTGTTGACCAGTTCCTTGGTCTTTGCCTTGTCGATGTCGCCCGCGATCACCAGGCTGGCATTGTTGGGGCCATAGTATTGGGTAAAGAATTCCTTGATGTCGGCCAGTTTCGCGTTCTGGATATCCGCGTGCGAACCGATGACGCTGGCGTAATACGGGTGGGTCTTCGGAAACAGCTGGTGGTACAGGGCTTCCTGCACGATGCCATACGGTGCGTTTTCCACGCTCTGGCGCCGCTCGTTGCGCACCACGTCCTGCTGGTTCGTCAGCGCCGTCTGGTCGAGCACGTCCAGCAGGTAGCCCATGCGGTCGGAATGGGCCCACAGGGCCAGTTCCAGCTGGTTCGACGGCACCGTGTCGAAATAGTTGGTGCGGTCGAAATCCGTGCTGCCGTTCGAATCCGTGGCGCCCGCGCCTTCGAGCAGCTGGTCGGCCATGCCGCGCGGCACGTGCTTGGTGGCGGCAAACATCATGTGTTCGAACAAATGCGCAAAGCCCGTCAGGCCCGGCGCTTCATTCGCCGGTCCCACGTGGTACCAGATGTTGACGGCCGTGACGGGCAATTTATGGTCTTCCACGAGAATCACGTCGAGGCCGTTCGGCAGCGTGTATTTTTCGTAGGCAACATTTGGCACGGCCGTGGCTGCCGTCGCGGCAGCGGCGCCGGCGGCGTGGGCGAGCGTGAGCGGGGCGCCGTACAGCGACAGCATCAGGGCGGGTATGGCCAGCAGTTTGATCGGTTTCATGCATGCTTCCAGGCTAGGGTGGGGAAGACGCTGCGGCCCGCTCGTGGCTGGCCCAGCGCGATGGTGCTACGGTCGGTGCTACAGTTTATACAGCAGGGCCGCGCCGCCCAGCACCAGCAGGGCGCAGGCGACGGAGACGACGGCCGCCGCGCCCAGCAAACGCCATTCGCGCGGCGTAAAGAGGGGGGCAGGCCCGGGCGCTTGCGGCACAGGCCGGGGCATGGCTGGCGCCGGTTCGGCCGGCAAGCCGCCCGTGGCGCGCGCCTGCGTGGCCAGCGCCTGGGTGGCGGCGTCCAGCAAGGCCAGCTGGCGCTCGACGGTTTCCGCCAGCACGGCTTCGTTCAGCGCCACCAGGGCGAATATCGGGTCATCGACGTCGATCTTGATGCCCGTCTTGTCGAACACGTGGCTGCGCAGTTTGTGCTGGTCCATCTACCATTGCACCTTGTCGAGCTGTTCGAAGATGTCGCGGTAGACGACCTTGATGCGCTGCTTTTCCATGATGTTGAACTTGTCGTTCTGCAACACTTCCTGCATCGTCAGGCGCGCCGTATTCATTTTCTTGACGTCCGCGCCAAACGTGTCGGGATTGCGCTGGCTCAAGGTGATGCTGCCTTTCACGCGCGCGCGGTTGTCGGCATACGATTGCGATTCGACAAACTGCTTGCCCGACGCCGATTGCAGCAGGCCGAAGTGTTCGTTCTGCCACAGCACCAGCGGCACTTTCGTCGCCTGTGCCGTGGCGACGAAGCCCGTGGCCGTGTCGTGCAGGGTGTCGCCGCCGCCGACGATGGTGTGGATGTACACCTTGCGGCCCGATTCTTCCAGCAGCGCGAAACAGTCGTTTTCCAGCAGGTAGCCCATCAGCGGCGAAAACGTGTTCGCGCCATTGTCGACCACGCAGTTGCCGTCCGTGTCGAGGATGTCGATCATCAGCGCGTCGAAGCGCTTCGGGTCGATGTTGCGCGCATCCGTCATCACGGGCACGTGTTTGACATTCATCGCCTTGTAGCGCGAGAACGTGGCGTTTTCCTGGTCGGTGTCATAACAGCGCAAAGGCGTGTCGTCCTTGCCGCCTATCCACTGGGCCAGCAGGGTCGAGACGAGGGTCTTGCCGATGCCGCCCTTGCCCTGCAGGATGAAATGTACCGTGTTTTGCATTGCGACTACTCCAAGTTGTTGCGTCAGTGACAATCAAAGATCCGTGACAGCGGCGCAGGCGCCCGGCCAGGCCACGACTGGCATTTTTACCACAATCCTTTGCAAATATGCCATGCGGAACAGCGAATCTGGTTATGATGTTAATCAGGATACCATTGATACAGAGCAAGTTTTGTGTGAAAAATCCACCCCAGCGTGTGTATGAGGACGCAGTGCCGATCTCCAGTCTCGATAAAGCCGACATTGACCGTCTGAATCAGCAAGCCCTGTCTTGCCTGGTGGGCAACCGCCGCCAGGCGCGGCGGCTGGCGCAGATGGCGCTGGCGGCGGCGCAACGGCAACAGTATGCGCGCGGCGGCGCGTATGCGGAACTGAATCATTGCTGGCTCGCGTATTACGCGGGCGAAGCCGAACCGTCGTGCGAGCAGCTGCGCGCGTATTTCCAGCACAGCGGCGACCTGGAAGGGGGCATGGAAGTGGCGGCCCTGCAGGGCGCGTACGCGAGCCGGCGCGGCGATTTTGCCGATGCCGAGCAGCATTTCCTGCAGGCGCGCAGCCAGGCCGCGCAGATCCCCGATTCCCTGCATAAATTCATGCTGTACGCGCGCCTGGGCGTCGATGCCCTGAACCGTGGCGACACGCAGGACGGCCCGCGCAATTTTTTGCTGGCGCTGGACATCGCCGAGCGCTTCGGCAGCCCCGCGCACCGCGTCAACAGCCTGTCGAACCTGGCGTCGTCGCAGCACGACCTGGGCAACGACGAAGACGCCATCCCCCTGCTGGTCGAGGCGCTCGAGATCATCGGCACGCAAAAGCTCAAATACCAGCAAACCATCGTCTCGGCCAACCTGGCCATGTGTTTATTAGCCACGGGCAAGCCGGCCGAAGCGCTGGCGCTGGTCGAACCGTTTTACGAGTGGCCGGAAGAAGACCTGGCCGTGCGCGCCTTTTTGTTCTGCATCGCCGCCCACGCCGCCATCCTGCTGCAGCGGCCCGACAGCGCGCTGCAACTGCTGCTGCGCGCCGAAGAGTATGCGCGCCGCGGCCAGGACCTGGAAGAGCAGATGCACGCGTGGCTGGTGCGCGGCAAGCTCGACCTGCACGCGGGCCAGACGGCGCAGGCGCTGGCGTCGCTGACGCAGGCGCACAGCCTGCTGAGCTGGACGCGCAATCCGTTCCACCAGCAGCAGATCCTGCGCGGTTTGTCCGATATCAATGCCCAGCTGGGTGAATGGCAGGCCGCGTATGGCTTTTTGCAGCAATACCAGGCCGCGTACGAGGCCAGCAGCAAGTCGGCGCGCGCCTCGCGCAGCCTGATGCGTAACCTGGAAAAGGAAATGCACAGCCTGAAAGCCGAGCGCGACAAGGCGCTGGAGCTGCAGGCGGCGCGCGAAACGGAAAACGCCAAGCTCGAGCACCTGAACCGCGAACTGGCGCACCAGATCCTGCACGTCAATTCGCTGCAGGACAGCCTGAAGGAACAGGCCATGCGCGACCACCTGACAGGCCTGTACAACCGCCGCCATTTCGAAACCTGCCTCAATGCCATCCTGCACGCGGCCGACGCGAACGCGCCCGTGGCCATCGCCATCATCGACCTGGATTTCTTCAAGCGCGTCAACGACACGTACGGGCACAACTTTGGCGACGAGGTGCTGATCCAGTTCGCGCGCCTGGTGGAGAGCCAGCTGCGCGGCAGCGACATGGTGTGCCGCTATGGCGGCGAGGAATTCTGCCTGCTGTTGCGCGAAGCCGACAGCAGCATCGCCGCGCACAAGATCGACGACATCGCCGCGCGCTACCGCCAGCTGCTGATCCAGCAAGCGCCGCACAGCCTGTCCGGCTGCACTTTTTCCGCCGGCATCGCCGAGTATCCGCGCCACGGCGCCGGCCGCCATGAATTGCTGATGCGCGCCGACAGTGCCCTGTACGCGGCCAAGCAGGCCGGGCGCGACCGCGCCTGCATCGCCGACGCTACCGGATAAAACGCAGCAGTTCGCGCAGGGCGTGCGCCACCGCCTGTTCACGCACGGCCTGGCGGTCGCCCGCGAACACCAGCCGCTGCGTCTGCACGCGCCCGTCCATGGCCCAGCCGAAGCAGACGGTGCCGACGGGCTTGCCCGGCACGCCGCCCGTGGGGCCGGCGATGCCCGTGGTCGAGACGGCCACCTGGGCTTCGCTGTGGGCCAGCGCGCCTTGCGCCATGGCGGCGGCCACTTCCTCGCTGACGGCGCCGTGGGCGGCGATCAGCTCGGCGGGCACGCCCAGCATGCCGCTCTTGGCGCCATTCGAATAGGTGACGAAGCCCCGCTCGAACCAGGCGCTCGAACCGCTGACGTCGGTGACGGCTTGCGCCACGCCGCCGCCCGTGCACGATTCGGCCGTGGCCAGCAGCAAGCCCTTCGCCTGCAGGGCCTGGCCGACGGCGGTGGAGAGGGGGACGCGTTCGTTGCTCATGGATGACTCCTGCAGGCGGTGGAAAAGGGTGGCAAGACTGTAGCATGGCCCACGGTAAAAGAAACTTTCCCCGGTACCAGCGAAAATGCGTACACTCTTTTATACATTTGCTACCACTTCGGTCCGGCAGGCGCTCTGTCGCTGCGCTACCCTGGTGCGCATCGCCCGAACAGGCACGCGGCATGGTGCCGCGCCTTCGTATGCATTATCTTTACTCGGTTGTCATGGCAATTCTGAACTGGACCTGGTGGCGTCATCCTGGCCCCCTGCGCCGCACCGTGCGCGGCGGCCATCGCTCCCTGCACTGGGGCTGGCTATTGCTGCTCCTGGGCGCGCTGTGCGCCGAGGCGCAGGCGCAAGTGCCGGGCGACCTGGAGCGCCAGGTCAAGGCCGCGTACCTGTACAAGTTTGCCGGCTATGTCGAATGGCCCGAGGGCAGCTTTGCCCGGCCCGACTCGCCGCTGGTGATCGGCGTGGCGGGCGCCGATGCGCTGGCCGAGCAGCTCGAACAGAGTGTGGCCGGGCACAGCGTCAACGGCCGCGCCGTGCAGGTGAAAAAAGTGCGCCGCGGCGAAGCGCTGGCTGGGCTGCACGTGCTGTACCTGGGCGCGCTGGAGAAAACGGCGCTGCAGGAGATGCTGGCCGCCAGCCGTGGCCTGGCGTTGCTGACGGTATCCGATTCGGATGAGGTCTACGCGATGGGCAGCATGATCAATTTTGTCATGGCCGAAGACAAGGTGCGCTTCGACGTGGCCTTAAAACCCGTGGCGCTGGCGCATATCCGCATCAGCGCGCGCATGCTGCTGGCCGCCTACCGCGTGCAGACGGGAGGCGCCTGATGATACGACTGCGTTCCATCCGCCACAAGCTGATGTCGGTGGTCTTGCTGACCACCCTGGTGGCGCTCGTCATTTCGCTGGGCACCATCGTCGTCTACGACTTGCGCGCCTACCACCGCAACCTGGTGGCCGACATCAGTACCCAGGCCGAGCTGCTGGGGCACATGAGTTCGGCCGCGCTGGCCTTCGACGACGAACGCCTGGCGCTGGAAAACCTCAACCTGATGCGCATCCGCCCGCGCGTGACGGCCGGTGCCCTGTACAAGGCCGACGGCAGCCTGTTTGCCAGCTACCGCGCAAACGAGCAGGTGGGCGAGCTGCCGGCGAAGGTGGGCAAGGAAGGCGAAACCATCCAGGGCAGTTCGGTGGAACTGTTCAAGCCCATCGTCGACAATGGCGAACTGCTGGGCACCGTCTACCTGCGCGCCGATTACGAGCTGGCCGGCCGCACGGCCGATTACCTGGCCATCGCGCTGGGCGTGACGGTGCTGGCGCTGCTGGTGGCCTTGCTGCTGCTGCGCCGCCTCGATTTCGTCATCACCCAGCCCATCCTCGATATCGCCGACGTGGCGCGCGAAGTGATCGAGACGGGCGACTACTCGCGCCGCGCGCGCAAGCTCAGCGTCGACGAAGTGGCGCAGCTGGTCGATTCCTTCAACAAGATGCTGGCCGAGATCGAGCTGCGCACGCAGGCGCTGGAGCGCTCGAACGGCGAGCTGGCGCGCGAGGGCGAGCAGCGCACCCAGGCGCAGCAGGAAGTCATGCGCCTGAACCAGGAGCTGGAAGTGCGCGTGCACGAGCGCACGATGCAGCTGGAAATGACGAATGGCGAACTGGCCATGGCGATGGAAGAGGCGCGCAGCGCCAATTATGCCAAGTCGGCCTTCCTGTCGTCGATGAGCCATGAATTGCGCACGCCGCTGAACGCCATCCTGGGCTTCGCGCAAATCCTCAGTTCCGACCGCCTGCCGTCGACCCTGGAACAAAAGAAGGAATTTGCCGGGCATATTCTGAAATCGGGGCGTCACTTGTTGACATTGATCAATGAAATTCTCGACCTGGCGAAGGTGGAATCGGGCACGGTCAGCCTGTCGCTGGAACCGGTGGCGCTGGACGCCATCTTGCAGGAATGCCGCGACATGATCGCGCCGCTGGCCAGCCAGCGCGGCATCGGCATGGACTTTCCCGACGCCTGCCCCCTGAACGTGCTGGCCGACCGCACGCGCCTCAAGCAGATTTTATTGAACCTGCTGTCGAATGCGCTCAAGTACAACCGCGAGCAGGGGCAGGTGGCCATCGCTTGCGCGCCGCAGGCGGGCGGGCGGGTGCGCATCAGCGTGCGCGACACGGGCGTGGGCCTCGATGCCGAACAGGTGGCGCTGCTGTTCCAGCCCTTCAACCGGCTGGGGCAGGAAGGCGGCACGGAAGAGGGCAGCGGCATCGGCCTGGTGGTCACCAAGCGCCTGGTGGAGCTGATGGATGGCAGCATCGGCGTGACCAGCGCGCCAGGCGAAGGCAGCACGTTCTGGATCGAGCTGCGCGTGGTCGATGCCTTGCCCGCGCCCGCACCGCTGGCCTTGCCGCGCCCGGACCTGGCCGGCGCGCTGCTCGAGCACAGCGCCCCCGTGACCTTGCTGTACGTGGAAGACAATCCCGCCAACCTGACCCTGGTCGAGGAAATCGTGCGCTACTGCCCGCAATTGCAGCTGCTGACGGCCACGGATGGCCGCCTGGGCGTGGAGATGGCGCGCACGCACCTGCCGCAGCTGATCTTGATGGACATCAACCTGCCGCATGTGAACGGCACGGACGCGCTGAAACTGCTGCGCGCCGATCCGCGCACGGCGCACATTCCCGTCATCGCCCTGACGGCCAACGCCATGCCGGGCGACGTCGAGCGCAGCATGGCGCTGGGCTTTTACCGCTACCTGACCAAGCCGATCAACCTCGATGAATTTACCGAGGCGATCAACAGCACCCTGGCCTATGTGGCACAGCAGCGCAGGCAGAAAGGCAAGGGGGCGCCGTGATCAGCCAGGCCGATATCTATGCGGCGAAAATCCTCATCGTCGACGACCAGGAAGTCAATTTGCGCCTGCTCGCGCATTTGCTGGAAGGCGGCGGCTACACGGCCATCAGCAGCACCCTCGACGCGCGCGCCGTGGCCGGCCTGCACCAGCGCCAGCAGTTCGACCTGATCATCCTCGACCTGGTGATGCCCGGCATGAGCGGCTATGAGGTGATGGATACCTTGCGCCCGCTGGAACTGGAAGGCTATCTGCCCGTGCTGGTGATCGCCGCCGACCCGGACGCCAAGCTGGCCGCGCTGGAAGCGGGCGCGCGCGACTTCATCAGCAAGCCCTTCGATGCGCTCGAGGTGCTCACGCGCATCCGCAACATGCTCGAAGTGCGGCTGCTGCACCGCGCCGCGCGCCACTACAACACCTTGCTCGAACGCACGGTGGGCCAGCGCACGGCCGAATTGCAGCGCTTTCGCGGCGCCATGGACGCCACCAGCGACGCCATCTTCCTCGTCGACGTGCTGGGCATGGCCCTGGTCGACGCCAACGACGGCGCCTGCCGCCTGCTCGGCTATGCGCGCGCCGAACTGCTGGCGCTGGCGCCCGGCACTCTGCTGCCGTCGCCGCCGGCCCCGCCGCTGGCCGCGCTGCCGGGCGGCCCGGCCCACCTGGCCACGGAAGTGACGGAATGCGAGCTGGTGCGGCGCGACCTGAGCCTGGTGCCCGTGGAACTGGGCTGGCACTGGTATGCGCAGGCGCCCGTGGCGGGCGGCCATCCTGGTACCCCTGGCACGGGCGGCCTGCTGCTGATCGCCGTGGCGCGCGACATCAGCGAACGGCGCCAGGCGCAGGAGCGCCTGAAGCACCTGGCCCATTACGATGGCTTGACGGGGCTGCCGAACCGCAGCCTGTTTTACCAGACGCTGGCCCAGGCCGTCGAACTGGCGCAGGAAAAAAGCTGGCGCATCGTGGTGCTGTTCATCGCGCTGGACCGCTTCAAAAGCATCAACGACACCCTGGGCGCGGCGCTGGGCGACGAACTGTTGCGCCAGTTCAGCAACCGCCTGGTCGAATGCGTGCGCCTGCGCGACACGGTGGGGAGGCTGGGCAACGACGAATTCGCGCTGATATTGACCATGAGCCGCAACCAGCAGGAAGCCGTGGCCGTGGCCAACCAGGTGCGCGAAGCCTTGCGCGCGCCGTTCGACCTGCGCGGCCATGCTGCCACCCTGACGGCCAGCATCGGCATCGCCATGTATCCGGACGACGCCACCGACCCGGAAACGCTGATCAAATACGCGAATACGGCCATGGGCGGCGCCAAGCAGGCGGGGCGCGACGGCTACCGCTTTTTCACGGCCGGCATGAACGTGCAGGTGCTGGCGCGCCTGGACCTGGAACTGGCGCTGCGCCATGCACTGGAGCACGACCAGTTCATCCTGTACTACCAGCCCAAGGTGGATTTGCGCACGGGCCGCATCAGCGGCGTGGAAGCGCTGCTGCGCTGGCGCCGCCCCGGCTATGGCCTGGTGGCGCCGGCTGAATTCGTGCCCGTGCTGGAAGACACGGGATTGGTCGTGCGCGTGGGCGCCTGGGTGATCCAGGCTGCCTGCCGCCAGATCGCCGAATGGCGCGACAGCGAAGTGGGACCCGTGCGCGTGGCCGTGAATGTGTCGAGCCGCCAGTTTGCCGAGGGCGACCTGGAGGGCGAAGTAACGCGCGCGCTGGCGCAGTACGGCGTGGCGCCGGAATTGCTGGAACTGGAATTGACGGAAACGGCGCTGATGTCGAACGCCGAGCGCACCATCGTCGTGCTGGGCAAATTGAAGAAAATCGGCGTGAAGGTGGCCATTGACGATTTCGGCACCGGTTACTCGAGCCTCGCGTATCTGCAGCGCTTCCCCATCGACAAACTGAAAATCGACATCGCCTTCGTGCGCAATATCACCAGCAACCCGAACGACGCGGCCATCGCACTGGCCATCGTCAGCATGGCGCACAGCCTGAAACTGAGCGTGGTGGCCGAGGGCGTGGAATCGCGCCCGCAGCTCGAATACCTGCGGCGCAACCGCTGCGATGAAATCCAGGGCTTTTATTTCAGCCGCGCCCTGCCGGCGCTGGAACTGGGGCAGATGATCGCCGCCGGCGCCGGCCTGCCGCCCGGCCACGACCCGGCCGCCCAGCCCGCGCAAACCCTGCTCATCGTCGACGACGACGTCAACGTGCTGTCCTCGCTGCACCGCCTGTTCCGCCCCGAGGGCTACCAGATCCTCACGGCCAGCACGCCGGCCGAAGGCTTTGAAATGCTGGCCCTGCACCGGGTCCACGTCATCGTCTGCGACCAGCGCATGCCCAGCATGAGCGGCACGGAGTTCTTGAGCAAGGTCAAGGAGCTGTATCCGGAAACCATCCGCATCATCCTGTCCGGCTACACGGGCCTTGAAGCCGTGCTCGACTCGATCAACCGGGGCGCCATCTATCGTTTTTATACGAAACCGTGGGATGACACCCAGCTGCGCGACAATATCCGCCTGGCCTTCCAGCACTACTGGATGGTGAACCAGCCGGGGCTGGCGCGGGCGGCGGTGCGCTAGCCGAGTTAATCGCTGAAGTGGTCGAACGAGCTCAGTTGTAAATCCAGCGGCTGTCCCTGCGCATCGACCAGCCGCAAGCCTGATTGGGCTTCGATGCGGCCCACGCGCGTGACGGGCGTGCCGCAGCTGAGCGCCAGCGCGGCGATGGCCTCGCGCGAGGACGCTGGCGCCGTGAAGCACAGCTCATAATCGTCGCCGCCGGCGGCCGTGTAGCGGCGGCGCAGGGCGGTTTCCTGCCGCGCCAGCACGGGGCCGGCCGGCAAGGCGTCGACGTCGAGCGTGGCGCCTACACGCGACGCTTTCAAGATGTGCCCCAGGTCGCCCGCCAGGCCATCCGAAATGTCGATGGCCGCATGCGCCAGGCCCGCTTCGGCCAGCGCGCAGCCGAGCGCCACGCGCGGCGTCGGCGTGTGCATGCGCGCGGCGGCAGTGGCCAGGTCGGCTGGCGCCAATTCGTGCTCCATGCGGTAGCCGGCCAGCGCCAGGCGCGCGTCGCCGACAGTCCCGCTGACCCAGATGTCGTCGCCCGCCACGGCCGCGCTGCGGCGCAGGGCCTGGCCCGGCGCCAGTTCGCCGAATACGGTGATGCAGATGTTCAGCGGGCCCTTGGTGGTGTCGCCGCCGATGAGTTCGCAATCAAAGGCGTCGGCCAGCGCAAACAGGCCTTCGGCAAAGCCGGCCAGCCAGGCGCGCTCCGCCTGCGGCAGGGCCAGGGCCAAAGTGAATGCCACGGGGCGCGCGCCCATGGCGGCCAGGTCGGACAGGTTCACGGCCAGGCTTTTGTGGCCGAGCATGCGGGCGTCGGCGCCGGCAAAGAAGTGCCGGTCCTCGACCAGCATGTCCGAGGAGATGGCGATCTGCTTGCCGGCCGCTGGCGTCATCAGCGCGCAATCGTCGCCGATGCCCAGGGTGGCGCGGCCGGGGCGCTGGCGCACGAAATAGTGTTTGATCAGGTCGAATTCGGAAAGCGCGTCGTGTGGGGCCATGGCGTAGTCTGGTCGTTGAATGATGGTGTGGCCCGGCTATTATAGGCTGGCCTACAATACGGGTCTTTGCCACTGCCGAACAACTTGCCATGCCCATTCTCGATATTCACGTCTTACTGCAATCCTGGCTCGATCACGGCTGGCTGCGCGACCCGCAAGCCGTCGGCTTGAACACCTTCGAGGCGCAGGAACTGGTGGCGTGGGGCTTCGACGCCATCAGCGACGGCGGCCAGCTGTGCCTGTACGAGGATGAGCGCCTGTTCCGCAGGGGCCAGCGGCCCGTGCTGGCGTCGTTCAAGGCGTATCTGCAGCGCGGCCAGCTGGGCGCGAATGGACTCGATCTCGGTTACCAGGTGCACCTGGCCGGTTTCCTGCGCGCGGCGCGGCAACCGTTGCCGGCGTTTCGCGTGCTGCTGGAACAGGGCGGCCGCAGCGGCGCCCTGCTGTTCGACAGCGGCCTGGTGCTGCAGTTTGCCGCCAATTTGCGCGGCAAGCCCCGCCATTACTACCTGACCCTGGTCGAGGGGCACGTGGCCGATGCCGAGCTTGCGGACCGCGACAGCGACATCGACTTGCGCGCGGCCAGCGTGGGCCACGTCCAGGCCCTGTACGACAGCCGCGATCCCGCCGACCTGCGGCGCCTGGCCCGGCGCGGCAGTGCAGCGCTGCGCGAGCTGGCGCAGTTGCTTTCCTAGCCTTTCTTCGCCTGCGCCATGCCGTGCAGCAGCTTGGCCAGCAACTGGTCGAGCAGGCGCTGCTCGTCCGCGCTCAGTGCCGACAGCATCGCGCGCTCGTTGTCCACGTGCAGCAGCACCAGTTTTTCAATCAATTCCAGGCCCCTGTGTGTCAGGGCCACCAGCACGCCGCGCCGGTCCGTCGGGTGTTTCTGCCGTTCGATCAGGCCGGCCGCTTCCAGCCGGTCGATGCGGTTGGTCATGCCGCCCGACGACAGCATGGCCGCCTCGTACAGGGCCGTCGGCGTCAGGCTGCAGGGCGCGCCCGAGCGGCGCAGGGTCGCCAGCACGTCGAATTCGCCCGGCTGCAAGCCGTGTTCGGCGAACAGCGGGTTGAGCCAGTCGCGCGCCATCAGCTGCGCCACCGTGCCCAATTGCCCCACCAGCTGCATGGCGGCGGTATCCATCTGCGGCAGCTCGCGCTGCCATTGTGCTGCGGCAAATTGCGCGCGCGTGTGTTCTTGCGGGGTATCCGTCATGGTGTATGCATGTATCTCGACATCAAGATAGATTTCTATCTTTATGTTAAGATACTTTTCATCGAGTCATATTTTGATGACGCATTAAACCATGTGCCTCCCAGCGAGGCAAGGACTATCCCATGCCATCCGCACGACCTGCCGCTTCCTCCTCTTCCTCATCGTCTTCGGCCCTGCTGGTGGCCGCCATCATCCTGCTGGGCCTGAATTTGCGGCCCATCCTGGCCGCCATCGGTCCCTTGCTCGACAGCATCCAGGCCAGCACGGGCATCAGCAATGCCGACGCGGGCTTGCTGACCACCGTGCCCGTGTTCGCCATGGGCCTGTGCGCGCTGGCGGGCGCGCAACTGCAGCGCCGCCTGGGCGTGGCGCGCGGCATCGGTATCGGCATCGCCATCATCGCTGCCGCTTGCGCGCTGCGCTGGCCCTTGCATGGCAGCGGCGGCCTGATCGCCACGGCGGCCCTGGGCGGCCTGGGCATCGCGCTGGTGCAGGCGCTGTTGCCGGCCTTCATCAAGCGCCATTTCCCCGAGCGGGCAGGGCAGCTGATGGGGTTTTATACGACGGGCATCATGGGCGGCGCGGCCATCGCCGCCGCGTCCGCTTCACCGCTGGCGCAGTCGCTGGGCTGGCAGGCGCTGCTGGCCCTGTGGGCGCTGCCCGCCGTGGCCGCCGCGCTGCTGTGGCGCCGCGCCGCCGCCGCGCGCGTGGACGTGGCCGGCGGCGCGGGCGCCAGCCTGCCCGTGGGCAGCACACGGGCCTGGCTGCTGATGGTGTTCTTTGGCGTCGGCACGGGCGCCTACACGCTGGTGCTGGCCTGGCTGCCGCCGTTTTACACGGAACTGGGCTGGAGTGCGGCCGACAGCGGCTTGCTGCTGGGCGCCCTGACCCTGGTGGAAGTGCTGGCGGGACTGGTCATTTCCAGTGTCATCCACCGCTTTCCCGACCGCCGCATCCTGTTATTGTCGGTATTGCTGGCCGTGCTGGCCGGCCTCGCTTGCCTGATCGTGGCGCCCGCGCAACTGGCCATTCCCGCCGTGATCCTGCTCGGCTGCGGCATCGGCTCCTTGTTTCCCCTGTCGCTGATCGTCAGCATGGATCACGTGGTTGAGCCTGCCGGCGCCGGCGCCTTGCTCGGTTTCGTGCAGGGCGGCGGCTACATCATCGCCAGCAGCATGCCGTTCATCGCCGGGTTGATCCGCCAGCATTCGTCCAGCCTGGCCCAGGCGTGGATGGTGATGGCGGGCGGCGTGGTGCTGTTGCTGCTGATTGCCACGCGCTTCGCGCCGGGGGCGCGGCTGGCCGCTATGCGCTAGCGTGCGCATGGCGTATCGGCCAACTGATATATTTCGGCTATGAACATTGTCGACCACTATTTAACCGGCTTGCGCCAGGCCATGCCACCGGAGCCGCTGGCGGAACTGGCGCTGGCCAGCGGCGCCAGCGCGGCGCAACTGGACAGCTTGCGCCAGGCGTATCCGCTGTGCCCGGACAGCCTGCTGCGCCTGCTGGGCCACTACAACGGCACCTATTACCAGGAATATGCGGGCGGCATGGTGCTGGTGTACATGCTGGGCTCGGACGTGTTTGAGTACCCGTATTACCTGAGTTCCGTCGAACAGATCCTGGAAGACCGGCAAGCGAACCAGCGCAGCATCGCCGATATTTACGGCCATTACCTGGAAGACGACCCCGGCATCGTCGACGCCCGCATCGATGCGGGCATCAAGCAAGGCCAGCGCCTGTGTTTTTCGCATTGCATGAACAACGGCGGCTCCTCGCGGCTGTATGTCGATTTCACGCCCGCGGCGTCGGGCAAGGTGGGACAGGTCGTGCGCTTCCTGCACGATCCCGACAATTACCAGGTCATCGCGGACAGTTTCGATGCCTATCTGCAAATGCTGATCGATGAGGATTACGGCTTCCTGATCGAGGACAATTTTGAATAGTCCGGCCGCGCCGCCCTCCCTGCTGCCCGCCAACCGCCGCATCGTGCTGTCCGGCGAGGATGCGCTGCGCATCCTGCGCGAGATCGAATTTTTGTTGATATCGCTCAATAATATCGGCCGCCATTATTATCCCGACGGCGACGATGACGGCGCCGATGTGCTGCGCCGCGCGCAGTATTGCGCGGAGACGACACATTTCATCGACGCACAGCAGGCGACGACGCGCCTGGCGCTGATGCGCCGCATCCTGTCCGCGCCATTCGACACCCGCCTGGGCGACGACGACATGGACGATCTCGAGCGCGCCGTCGCCGCGCTGCCGCTGTGGCGCGCGCCCGGCCAGTCATCATAAAAACTAATTGAAATCTAAAATTTGATAGTTTTTCCTGTTGAGGACGTTTGTGCCGCCGGACGGCCTTACAATGCTAGGTTATGCGTTTTCGTGATATCAGACTGTGGCTAGCGGAAAATACCTAGCTAATTGAAAGATTCGGTCTGATAAAATCGGAAGCACCCCGATCGACCAAACAGGAAGGCAGCACAGCATGGATTCGTCATCTGATAAAAAAGAAGAATTGCGTCAACAATTGCGCTTGGCCGCACTCGAGTACCACGAGTGCCCGCGCCCCGGCAAAATCAGCGTGACGCCCACCAAACAACTGACCAACCAGCGCGACCTGGCGCTGGCCTACTCGCCAGGCGTGGCCGCTCCTTGCGAAGAAATCGTCATCGATCCGGCAAATGCCTATAAATATACGGCGCGCGGCAACCTGGTGGCCGTCATCACCAACGGCACGGCCGTGCTGGGACTGGGCAATATCGGCCCGCTGGCCGCCAAGCCGGTGATGGAAGGCAAGGGCGTGCTGTTCAAGAAATTCGCCGGCATCGACGTCTTCGACATCGAAATCAACGAGATGGACCCCGATAAACTGGTCGACATCATCGCTTCGCTGGAACCGACCTTCGGCGGCGTGAACCTGGAAGATATCAAGGCGCCCGAGTGCTTCTATATCGAGCGCCAGCTGCGCGACCGCATGAAGATTCCCGTCTTCCACGACGACCAGCACGGCACCGCCATCATCGTCGGCGCGGCCATCCTGAACGGCTTGAAAGCCGTCGGCAAGAAAATCGAGGACTGCAAGCTGGTCGTCTCGGGCGCGGGCGCGGCGGCGTTGGCCTGCCTGGACCTGATCGTCGACCTGGGCTTCCCGCTGAAAAACATCTACGTCACCGATCTGGCCGGCGTCGTCTACAAGGGCCGCGCGGAACTGATGGACCCGGACAAGGAACGCTTCGCGCAAGACACGCCGCTGCGCACCCTGGGCGAAGTCATCCCGGACGCCGACATCTTCCTCGGCGTTTCCGCCGCCGGCGTGCTGAAACAGGACATGGTGCGCAAGATGGCGCCCAACCCATTGATTTTGGCGCTGGCCAACCCGAATCCGGAAATCCTGCCGGAAGAAGTCAAGGCCGTGCGCAGCGACGCCATCATCGCCACGGGCCGTTCGGACTATCCGAACCAGGTCAACAACGTGCTGTGCTTCCCGTACATCTTCCGCGGCGCCCTCGATTGCGGCGCCACCACCATCACGCGCGAGATGGAAATCGCCGTGGTGCACGCGATCGCCGACCTGGCGCATGCCGAGCAGTCGGACATCGTCGCCACCACCTACGGCATCAGCAACCTGTCGTTCGGCCCTGAATACCTGATCCCGATGCCGTTCGACCCGCGCCTCTTGATCAAGATCGCGCCAGCGGTGGCCAAGGCGGCCGAGGATTCCGGCGTCGCCACGCGTCCGATCAAGGACTTGCAGGCGTACGCGGACAGTCTGCAGCAATTCGTCTACCGCAGCGGCACCTTCATGAAGCCGCTGTTCCTGATGGCCAAATCCACGCCGGCCGAACTGAAACGCATCGTCTACGCCGAAGGCGAAGAAGAGCGCGTGCTGCGCGCCGTGCAAGTGGTGGTCGATGAAAAACTGGCGCGTCCCATCCTGGTGGGCCGTCCGCCCGTGCTCGAAGCGCGCATCCAGAAGTTCGGCCTGCGCCTCAAGCAAGGCGTCGACTTCGACGTCATCAATCCGGACTTCGACGAGCGCTATCGCGATTACTGGAATACGTACTACGCCATGACGAGCCGCAAAGGCGTCACCGAGGAATACGCTAAACTGGAAATGCGCCGCCGCCACACCCTGATCGGTTCGATGATGATCCACAAGGGCGACGCGGACGGCATGATCTGCGGCACCTTCGGCACCACCCAGCTGCACCTGAAGTATATCGACCAGGTGCTGGGCAAGCGCGCGGGCAGCAATGTCTACGCCGCCATGAACGTCTTGATCATGCCGGAACGCCAGTTGGTGATGGTCGACACGCACGTCAACGAAAACCCGGACGCCGACCAATTGGCCGAGATCACCATCATGGCAGCCGAAGAAATGACCCGTTTCGGCCTGTCGCCGCGCGCGGCCCTGCTGTCGCACTCGAACTTCGGTTCCAGCGACAGCGCCTCGGCGCAAAAGATGCGCGCCGCGCTGGCCATCATCAAGGAACGCGCGCCGGACCTGGAAATCGACGGCGAAATGCACGGCGATACGGCCCTCGACAGCAAGCTGCGTCAAAAACTCATGCCGAATTCGGCACTGAAGAACGACGCCAACCTGCTCGTCATGCCGAACATCGAGTCGGCCAACATCGCCTACAACCTGGTGAAAACGGCGGCCGGCAACGGCATCGCCGTGGGCCCGATCCTGCTCGGCTGCGCCAAGCCCGTGCACATTCTGACGCCATCGGCCACCGTGCGCCGCATCGTCAACATGACGGCCCTGTGCGTCGTCGACGCCGTGGCACAGCGCAAAGCCTAAGCTTTTAGCTGCCGCCTGAAGGCCGCGCCATCCGCAAGGAGGCGCGGCTTTTTTACGCCGGTGGCACGGGCAGGGCCGTGGCGGCCGGCTGGCGGCGCAGGTAATAGTGGCGGTACAGCATGATCTCTCCCCACACCAGCAGCAGCGTTAGCAGGGCGAACAGGCCCAGCGTGATCTTGAGCGAATTGAAATACGCGCCGGCCTGGCGCTTGATGGCGTCGATGAAGATCATCGGCACGGATTGATCGAGTTTGCTGAAATCGGCCTGGCGCGCCACGTCGGTGGTCAGGCGCACGGCCAGGTCGGTGCCCAGCGCGGCCAGCTCGCCCGTCGCCTGGCCACGGAAGTTGGCGCCCTTGAGCGCTTCGCCGAGCAGGCCGACCCTGGCGATCAGCTGTTCCTGCAGCACTTGCGTCAGCAGCGCGCTGCCGCGGCGCAGGATGAATTCATTGATCCAGCGCGCCTTGCTGCGTTCCCAGTAGCTGCTGGACGTGGGCTGGTAATACATGCCTTGCACGAAGGGTTCGAGCAGGCTGCGCACGCTGATGGGCTGGCCCGGGGCGATCAGCTTGACCTGCTGCTCCAGGTAGACGCGCAGCGCCGGCATCTGCGCCTCGACCACGGGCTGCAGGTCGCGCTCGAGGGCCTGGTTGACCACGCGGTGCACGCTGTGCACGGCGCCAAACCCGCTACCGAGGAGCGGCAGCGCGAGCAGGATCAACACATAGCTGAGCTTGGCGGCCACATGCCAGGCGGGCGGACGGCGCACCAGCAGGCATTTTTTTGCCAGCTGGTGGCAGATGCCGAGCGCCAGCACAAAGCCGAGCACGCCATACAGCAGCATCCACGGCAGGACGGTCCACAGCAGGTCGCTGCCGAACGGCGCCAGGGCGCTGCCCCAATTGATTAGTTGTTGCTTCATCTACATTGCCTTGATATGGAAAATCAGGCAAGTATAGCCATTGTGCAACAGAACGTGGCGCGCGGAACCTCAGTGCGCCATCAGCACGGGCAAGGTCATCTGGCGCAGCACGGTTTCCGTCACGCCGCCCAGCAGGATTTCGCGGAAGCGCGCGTGGCCGTAGCCGCCCATCACCAGCAAGTCCGCATGCACCTCGGCGGCCATGGCCAGCAGCGCCGCACCGATGTCGCCGATGGCGACGGTCTGGCGCACCTCGACGGGCACGCCATGGCGGCTCAGGTAGGCGGCGATGTCGGCGCCAGGATGGCGGGCCGGCTGCGCGTGGCCCGCGGGCGGGTGCAGCAGGGCCAGCACCACCAGGCGCGCCGCGCGCAGCAGCGGCAGGGCGTGGCCGATGGCGCGCGTCGCTTCCATGCTGCCGTCCCAGGCCACCACCACCGTGTTGTCCACTTGCCCGAATTGACCGCTGTGCGGCACGATCAGCACGGGACGGGCCGCGTTCAGCATCACGTAGGGCACCAGGTCGCTCATGGCGCCCGGCAGCGCCTCGCTGGCGTCGTGCTGGCTGAGCACCGTCAGGTCGCTGTAGCGGGCGCTGACGGCCATGCCGCCATCTTCATCGTCTTCGATCAGGCGCCGTTCCAGCGAGACGGCGCCGGCCTGGCGCGCCAGCGTTTCGAACTGGTCCAGCGCCTGCTCCGCCTGGCCGTGCAGGGCATTGATCTGCGCCGCCACGGCGCTGCCGCGCATGCCGCGGTTGTTTTCCAGGGTAAAGCGCGACATGCCCGTCATGGCGGCGCCGATCAGGTGCGCCTGGTGCGCGTGCGCCAGCCGCGCCGCGATGGCGATGCGCTGCGGCGCATGGCGCGACAGGTCGGCGTGGACGAGGATGGATTTGTAGGCCATGGTGTCATTCGCTAGTCAGGATGGCAACAAGGCTAGAACGGCAACACGGGCAAGTCCAGCATTGCCGTGCTGGACGGCGGTTTTCTTATGCGGCGCTTGACGTGGGTCAAAAAAACACGGGCCATGACCTTTCGCAAGGCCGCCGCCAGGAAATTGCGAGGTGTTTGATGTGCATCAAAATGCCGGGTTCGCCAGCAGCCATAATGGCCTTGAACTCCTTGCCCTTCCAGTGGTCTGCAACGGCGCCGGCGCCATCTGTCCGGCACTTCCTTGTGTGACGCAACAACGCTGGCCGTGGCGGGAGTTCACTTCTCGGCACCTTGCCTGGAGTCATGCTACATTCGCATCCTGTTTTTCTGAAAGGATGACGATGCCTTTAGGTAATCACGGTAGCAACTTCTTGCAGCACAATCAGCAAGCCTGGGATGCGCAGGCTGCACGCAACAGTCCCTGGTCGCAGCCCGTCGACAGCGCCACCATCGCCGCGGCTCGTGCCGGGCAGTGGCAAATCCATCTGACGCCCGGCCCCTTGCCGGCCGGCTGGCTGGGCGAGGTGCGCGGCAAGCGCATCCTGTGCCTGGCCGGTGCCGGCGGGCAGCAGGCGCCCGTGCTGGCCGCCGCCGGCGCGCACGTCACCGTCTTCGACCTGTCTGAACAGCAACTCGCGCAAGACCGCATGGTGGCTGAACGCGACGGCTTGCAACTGGACACCGTCCAGGGCGACATGCGCGACCTGGCCCGCTTTGCCGACGCCAGCTTCGATGTCATCATCCACCCCGTGTCGAACCAGTACGTGCCCGATATCGCCCCCGTGTGGCGCGAATGCGCGCGCGTGCTGGCCGATGGCGGCGTGCTGCTGAGCAGTTTCTTCAATCCGGCCGTCTTCATCGGCGACCGCGATCCGCAATGGGCACAGCAGGGCTTGATACGCCCCCGTTTCGTGCTGCCGTATTCGGATGTGGAGGATATGGATGCCGATGCGCTGGCGGCGCGCATGGAGAAGGGGGAGGCGCTGGTCTTCGGCCACGGCCTGGACAGCCAGATCGGCGGCCAGCTGGCGGCGGGTTTCATGCTGGCGGGTTACCACGAGGAAATGCATCCCCACCCGCGCTTTGAAATTGAAAAGTATCTGCCCAGCTTTATCGCCACGCGGGCCGTCAGGCTGGCGCGCGCGGCATAGCGGTCATTAGTTGTACGGCTGCAAGTCCAGCCAGACGGCATACGACAGGCGCTTGCCATTCCACAGGCCGCCGCCGCGGATGACGGCGTCGCACGAGGTCAGCTGGCCCACCAGATCCATGCGGCCCAGGTTGCGGCGCAGGCGCAGCGCGTCGTTGTGCGACAGGTAGCCGACCAGCTGGCTATCGATGAAGACGGCGATGGCCTTGTCCTGGAACGGGTTGGCATCGTCGCAGACGAGCAGGGCCAGGCATTTTTCTTCCGCGTTGCCGGGACCGTGCTCGCCGGCCAGCCTGGCGATGGCGGGCTGGTACATCGCTTCGTTTTCCACTTCCGACGCAAAGCGCCCCTCATCGCTCCAGTGGTGCGCCGGTGCGCCGGCAGGGATCGCCGGCACGTACTGGCGCACGGAGACGAGCGGCTTGTGCAGCGGTTTGACGGGTGTGCGGCCGCTGAAGACGTAGTACAGCAGGGCGATGACGATCACGATGGCAAGCAGGTAAAGCATGGTATCTCTCTGATTTCTAAGGGGGGAGCCAGGGGCGCGGGCATGCCGCGCGGCGTTGCCGCTACTATAGCAAGTTCGCCGCCCGGTCCCGGGTAATTCTGGCCATGATCCGGCGCCGCCGGCGCAGTGCCAGCGGGTCGTTCAGCACGATGGGCGAGGCGCCCGTCAAGCCCGAATAGTACTGGCCGTGCCGGAGCAGGACGGTGGCGTAGTCGCGCAGCGCGTGGCCGTGCGCCAGCATGCGCGCGTCGCAATCGACCTCGATGGCAAAGCGCAGCCGGTGCAGCTGCCACCACAGGGGCAGGTTCCACGGCATGATCAGGATCAAGGCGTAGGCCAGGGCCAGCAGCTGCGGGTCGCGCGCGGCCAGCCGGCATTGCTCGTGCGCCAACAGCAGCGCCTGTTGCTGGGGCGGAATCAGTTGCAGCCAGACGGGCATGACGATACGGGGGCGCAGCAAGCCTGCCACGCAGGGGCCGATGCCGCCGCTCAAGTATACGGGCGTGCCCAGCAGCGATGTTTTCTGCCAGCGCCGCTGGTGCGACAGCAGCCAGACGCTGCGCAGCGCCAGCAGCGTCAGCATGCCTGCAGACGCCATAAACCAGCCCAGTTTCAGCTGCGCCTGCTCCGCCGGCATGGCCTTCAGCACGCCGGGCAGCCACGCCAGGGGCAGCAGCACGGACGCGGCGATGGCCACCAGCCACAGCCAGCGCGTCGCGCGCCCGCGCCGCTGCAGCATAGGCTCGGCGCGCCAGGCGCCGGCCGCCAGCAGCAACGCCAGCGCCATGCTGCATAGCAGCCAGGCAGGCATCGGGCGCCTAGCGCTTCAGCGCCATGCCGACGGAGGCGGGCGCCGTATGCTTGAAACCGAACTGCGCGTACAGGTCTTGCGCCTGACCGTCGGCGATCAGGCTGACGTAGGCGCTGTCCGGCACGTCGCTGTCGATGAACTGGCGGATTTCGCGCATGATCAGCTTGCCCAGGCCCTTGCCCTGGTGGGCCGGCAGCACGGCGATATCGACCACCTGGTAAAAACAGCCGCCATCGCCGATGACCCTGCCCATGCCGACCACCGTGTCGCCGAGCAGCACTTGCACGGCGAACAGGGAATTCGGCAAGCCCTTGGCCGCCGCCTCCGTGCTTTTCGCGCTCAGCCCGGCGGCAACGCGCAGCTGCTGGTAGGTGGCGATGGCGGGGATGGCCAGGCGGGTGGTGTAGGACGATGCTGCGGACAAGGCGTTCTCCTGTGCAATATGGATGGAATGGCCATTATAGGCGGCCAGCGCGGTTGGGGGCGGCACGCTTTATTCGCCGCGCCCTATGTCGTGCGCGGCGCTTTTGCGCTATCGTGGCGCCATCCCTAGAATTGTTGAAAGCATGCCATGTCCGCAGGATTTACCGCCACCGAATTGTCCGTCATCCATGAAGACGACGCCCTGATCACCACCCTGGCCGCGCCAGCCGGCAAAGGCGAGCCCGTCTACCTGATGCTGCAGCGCGCCGACGAATACGACGAGCAGGACGTGGCCACGGGCATGGACGAGCCGTATATCGAATACTGCGGCCAGGAATTTGCCTGGTATGGCCACATGCACGCCGTGATCCTGCATCCGAACCGCCTGTCCGTGCAGATGGATGCCGAGGCCGCCATGCAGATGGATGACGACGGCCAGATCGACGTGCGTTTCAATTTGACGCCCGAGCGCTATGCCCAGCTGCAGCAGGCGCTGCGCACCACGTTCGAGGGCTGCGACTACTATCGCGAGGAACGTTGATCTGCGCGCACGACGCCGGCCATGGCGTCGGCCATGCCCGGTAGCGGGCATTGACTGGAGGAGTGGACGATGATGGTGCTGATACCCGGTTTGCTGCTGTGCCTCGGCGTGCACTCGGTGCGCATCGTCGCCGGCGGCTGGCGTGGCTTTCTCGCCGTGTTTCCTGGTCAGTTACACCACGGCGGCGCTGAACGACTCGGGCCGCCGCGCTAGCAGATGGGACAGCCGTTGCAGACCCGCCTGCAGGCGGCCACGGTCCTTGATGCTGCCCAGGGAAATCCGAATGGCATTCACCGATGCGCCGCCGGTGGCGAATGCCTCCGCCGGCGTGACGGCGATGCCGGAGCTGGCGGCGGCATGCGCCAGCTGCGAGGAGTTCCAGTACGCTGGCAACTCGATCCATACATGCAGGCCGTCTTCCGCGCCGCTGTAGCGCCCCGCCAGGATATCGCGCGCCATCCGGTGGCGCAGGCGCGCCTCCTTGCGCACGCCTTCCATCAAGCCGTCAGCCGAACCGTCGAGTATCCACTGCGTGGCCAGTGCGGCCGTCAGAGGCGCGACCATCAGCGCAAAGGATCGTAGCGCGACCAGGAAGCGTTCGCGCTCGAACGGGTCGCGTAGCAGCACGAAGGCGACACGCAAGCCGGGCGTCAGGCATTTCGACAGGGTGGAGATGTAGACCACCTGTTCCGGGGCAAACGTGGCAATCGGCGGCGGCGGGGCCTCGGCAAGGAGCCAGTAGGGATCGTCCTCGACGATGCGTACATTGCAGCGCTGCGCGACGCTGGCGAGCTCCTTGCGCCGGTGTTCCGGCATGGTGATGGCGGTCGGGTTGTGCAAGGTCGGATTGAGGTAGACCAGCCCGGGCTTGTGCCGGCGGCACGCTTCCTCCAGCATCTGGGGCAGCATCCCGTGCTTGTCCGCTTCGACGGCAATGAGGTGCCGGCCGAATTGGGTCGCTGCGGTACGCAAGCCGGGATAACTGATTGGCTCGGTCAGGATGACCTCGCCAGGCTCCGTCAGCGCAAGGATCAATGCGGCGATCGCCGCTTGCGCACCCGGACACACGACAACCTGCCGAGCATCCAGATCTCCGAACATCGGTGCCAGCCACGTGGCGCCAGCCTTGCGGTCGGAGTCGCTTCCCCCGCCCAGGTGATAAGTCATCAGCAATTCATTGTCTGACCTCATCAATACTTGCGACAAGCCTTGTTTCAACATGTCGTCGAAGTCCACGCCATCCGGCGGTGGCGGGGTATTCATGCTCAGGTCGAGGATGGCGGTCAATTCGACTTTTGGCGCCGCGGCATAAGTGCCGCGGGCGCCGCGCCCCTCGAGCAAGTTGCGGCGCCTGGCTTCGTCGTAGGCGCGCGTGATCGTCGTCAGGTCGACGTCCAGCTGTGCCGCCAGCTGGCGCTGCGTAGGCAGGCGGTCGCCCGGCTTCACCGATCCGACTGCCAGCGCCGCTTGCAAGGCATCCGCAATCTGCAAGAAACGTGGCCCTTTGTTCCCGGCCAGGCGGGGCATCCAGATAGTCAAATGCTCATCTTGTATGGTTTTTAACTGGGACATTTTGTCTCAATGTATGGAAATTGTTTTCAGGTAGTATGCATCAGAACGTACAGCAGCACCATCCTTGCATGGCAGTTGCTGACGTTTTTTCCTCTCTCCTTTGCATTCGGCAAATCAATGGGCAAGATGCCATGGTTATTTCATAGCTGGATATAATGAAAGACTCAAACCGGGAATGCCGGGGGGATGGTTTGAGCAGCAGCTGCTGAAGCGGCGTGTTGAGGCAGTGCTCCCCGCGATAGATAGTGTCAAGTAATAGACTGGAAATACGCAAAATGATCGATTGGACCCCTATAGTCTTCGTGACGTTCAAGGCTTTCGTGCTCATCACGGGCATGTTCTTCGCCATCAAGTGGCATTACGATCAAGGCAAGAAGGATGAGAACAAGGCAAAGCAGAATCGCGCGGTGCTGCGCGCAAGCGGCAAGGTGGTCGCAGTCTTCATGCTATTGCTGCTGGCCTTGGGGATCGTCACCTTCTTCGTCGTCAGGATGGCCGGTCTGGAAATGACCTTCCTTTGATGGCAAGGAATCGTCGGCCGCTATCCAGTGATGCGGCCGCAAATCCCGATGCGGCCAGGGCCGCATCGGCATGCCATCAGGCATTGCCTTGATGTGCTTCATGGCCCTTGCTCAGGGCATGGGCAAATTGCCGCTGGCTTTGAGTTGAGCGGGCGTTTCTTTGCGCGCGGAGACTTTGTCACGCCAGCGTTCGAACGCGAGTACGGCAATTTCCGCGCACCAGTCCCCTGAGCGTTTCATGGCGTAACGCCCATCCGTTTTATCCGGTTTAATCGGGAGTGATCGGCTTGATCAGGCAAGAAAAAAGCCACTAAATCCTTGATTTTATTGGATTTAATGGCTTGATCGGTACTTCTTTGATGTGTTCTGTGGTGCCGGGAGCCGGAATCGAACCGGCACGCTGTTTCCAGCGCGGGATTTTGAGTCCCGTGCGTCTACCTATTCCGCCATCCCGGCAACGCGAGACGCATTATCACTGATTTGTCACAATCTGGCAAGTTTTATGCTTGGCGTGCGTTTTGCCCAAGCCTGCAGAATCTGTGACGATGCCGATTCCAGCGCAAGAAGCGGAGTGCCGCGCCCGGCTTGCCGGCCTATCTTTTCCCTTTCAACCACTTGAAGGGGAAGCAAATGTTGCAACTGGAAAATAAGGTCGCCATCATCACGGGCGCCAGCTCGGGCATCGGCCACGCGGCGGCGCGCCTGTTCGCGGGCGAGGGCGCGCGGCTGGTGCTGGTGGCGCGGCGGCGGAAGGAACTCGAGGCGCTGGTGGCGCAGCTGGCGGACGGCGGCGCGCAGGCCGTGGCCTGCGTGGGCGATGTGGCCGACGCCGCGTGCGCGCAAGGGGCCGTGGCGCTGGCGCTGCAACGCTTTGGCGGCCTCGATATCGCTTTTAACAATGCGGGCACCTTGGGGCCCATGGGACCCACGCCGGAGCTGGCGCTGGAAGACTGGCAAGCGGCGGTCGGCACCAATCTCACCAGTGCCTTCCTGGCGGCCAAATACCAGCTGCCCGCCATGGCGGCGCGCGGCGGCGGCTCGCTGATCTTCACCTCCACGTTTGTCGGCCATACGCTGGGCATGGCCGGCATGGCCGCGTATGCGGCCAGCAAGGCGGGCGTGATCGGCCTGACGAAGGCCCTGGCGGCCGAGTATGGCGCGGCCGGCGTGCGTGTAAACGCCCTGTTGCCGGGCGGTACGGATACGCCCATGGGGCGCGCGGTGGCCGCCACGCCCGAAGCGCTGGCCTTCGTGGCGGGCTTGCATGCGTTAAAACGCCTGGCTACGCCGGACGAGATCGCCCGCTCGGCGCTGTACCTGGCGTCCGATGCATCGAGCTTTACCACCGGCACGGCGCTGCTGGCCGATGGCGGCGTGTCCGTCGTGCGCGCATAAGGCATGCGCAGAAACGCCGACGGCCCGGGGATGAGCCGGGCCGTCGGTGTCTTGCAGCTTACCTTACGCTACATCAAGCTCAGTTGTGAACCGAGTTCAGCTGGCGCGCGATGATGTCGTGGTTGAGCCAGACGACGGGCGCTGGCGGTTCCGACATGGTGTGGAACATCAGCGGACCCGTGCCTTCCAGCACCAGCGAGCTCAGGTGGTCGGTGATCAGTTCCTTGCGGTCCTTGTGCAGCTTGGTGATGTCGTCCGAGGTGCCGATCATGACGTCGGCCAGCTCTGGCGTGTTGTCCATCGGCCAGGCGGCGAAGTTGCGGAACTGCACGCTGGTGGCGTCGCCGTTGTAGGCGGCGATACGGTCGAGCAAGTCTTGCAGCGACACGCCGTCTTCCAGCAAGCCCTGGCAGATTTTCCACTGGTCTTCGGCCCAGGCGCCGCCGCCTTCTTTTTTCAGCGCGTCGAGCAGGGGGAACAGCGACAGTTCCACGCCGACGAAAATGTCGGACGAATTCGTGCGGATTTCCGGGCAATTGAAGACGGTGGCCTTGATGCCTTTTTCCCACGCGGCCTTGGCCACGTTTTCCAGGCGCATCTTGGCCAGGCCTTGCGTGTAGTTGCTGTAGGTTTGCCACTGGTACTTGCCGTCGATCAAGATCTCGGTGCCGTGGTAGCCGTAGGCGCTGTAGCGCACCTGGCCGCCCGTTTGCTCGATGCGGGCGCGGATGGCGGCGCTGCCGTCGATCAGGTGTTGCAGCGTGTTGGCCGTGACTTCGTCGAAGTTCATCAGGATCAATTTACCCAGGTCGCTGTCGAGCAGGGCGCGCGAGGACATGAAGCGCTCGCCGCGGCCCTTGTAGATGCGGTTGGCGATGGCCAGGAAGACCTTGACCTTCGGAATGCCGCCAGCCATGGTGTGGGCGAAATACACATTGCTGCCGTCAGGAATCAGGCTGTCCAGCTCGGCCATGGCTTTTGCCACGGAAGCGCTGAAGCGGGCGATGCCGGCTTCGCGGCAGCGTTCGATCTGCGCCCAGTCCAGCTTGTCTTCCTGCCAGCTTTTCAGGGTCATGTCGGCCAGCAGGGCCGTCGGCGTCGGTTCGCCGGCCGGCGCGTCGAGGTCGAAACCGGCCATCAGCGGCACATTGATGATGCGCCCGCCCAGGTTGGCTTCGGCTTCGGCCAGCTCTTCCGCGTTCAGCGGACGCAGCGCCATGTTTTCATCGCGGCGGCCGACCGTCATGCCGACGATATTCATGCCCGCCTTGCGCGCTTCGTCCAGCAAGCCATTCACATAGCCGCGGCCGAACAGCTCGCCGAACAGCACAAAGGTGTCGCCCTTGCGGAAGATATTTTTTTGCGGGATGTCTCTCAGGGACGTGATCTCGGTCATGGTGTCAATTCATTCAAAAATTAGCAGGGCAGACGGCTAAACGCGCTGCCTGCAGGTTCAACATAGTTGTAAATTATGCGCCATTTCAGCCGTAAAAATCTTCTTGCGAACGATTCTCGTCTGGAATGGCATCTTCTTCTGCGGTGGAGCTCTTATTCTTTCGCCATGGCGTATTTTACGCTGCCGCGGCGCACAGCGCCCGCGGACTGGCCCGGCAGGCGCCGATATTACCCCAGCTTGGCCATGCTGGTCAGAAAAATTGACCTAAAACAAATCCTGCTGCCCCGAGACCAGGCGCGAAAAATCGTCGCCCAGGAAGGGCAGTATCGCGTCGGCCACGGGCTGCAGCTGGCGCGTCAGGTAATGCTGGTAGTCGATGGGCGAGCGCTGCGTTTCCAGCGGTTCCGGCCCCGCCACCGTGATGACATAGCTGATCCAGCCGCCGTTCTGGTATTGCAGCGGCCGTCCCTGCGCCAGGTTGTAGGCGTCGGCCGTGCGCGCCGCGCGCACGTGGGGCGGCACGTTGCGCTGGTAATCGTCGAGCGGGCGGCGCAATCGCTTGCGGTAGACCAATAAAGCGTCGCATTCGCCGCGCACCGTGCGCGCCACGTAGTCGCGCACATAGTCCTGGTAGGCGGCGCGCTGGAAGATGCGCCGGTACAGCTCTTGCTGGAATTGCTGCGCCAGCGGCGTCCAGTCGCTGCGCACGGTTTCCAGGCCCTTGTAGACCATCTCCTCGCTGCCGTCGGGCTTGCCGACGAGGCCAGCGTAGCGCTTCTTGCTGCCTTCTTCCGAGCCGCGGATGGTGGGCATCAGGAAACGCCGGTAATGCGTCTCGAATTCCAGCTCCAGCGCATTGTCCAGGCCGAATTCCTCGCGCAGATGTGCATCCCACCAGGCGTTCACGTGCGCCACCAGGGCGCGGCCGATCTTGCCCGCTTCTTCGTCGCTATGCGCCGTTTTCAGCCACACAAACGTGGAATCCGTGTCGCCATAGATCACCTGGTAACCCTGTGCGGTGATCAGCTCGCGCGTGCGGTGCATGATGTCGTGGCCGCGCAAGGTGATCGACGAAGCCAGGCGCGGATCGAAAAAGCGGCAACCGCTGGAGCCCAGCACGCCGTAAAACGCGTTCATGATGATTTTTAACGCTTGCGACAGCGGTGCGTTGCGTTCGCGCTTGGCCGCCTCGCGGCCCTGCCACACCTGTTCCACGATGGCCGGCAGGCAATGTTTTACACGGGAAAACTGCGCGCCCCGGTAGCCGGGCACGGTATCGGCTTCGTCGCCGCCCGTGCCCACCACCAGCCCCACGGGGTCGATCAGGAAAGTGCGGATGATGGATGGGTACAGGCTTTTATAGTCGAGCACGAGCACGGAATCGTACAGGCCCGACTGCGAATCCATGACGAAGCCGCCGGGGCTGTTGTCGCCGGAGACATCGCCCAGGTTGGGCGCCACATAGCCCTGCCGGTGCATCAGCGGCAAATACAAATGTTCGAAGGCGGCCACGGAGCCGCCGCTGCGGTCGGCCGCCAGGCCCGTCACGCTGGCCCGTTCCAGCAAGAAGGTCAGCAGCTCGGTTTTGGCGAAGATGCGCGTGACCAGCTCGCAATCCTTGAGGTTGTAGCGGGCCAGCGCAGGTTTATCCTCGCGGAAACGCCGGTCGATCTCGGCCATGCGCTGGTAGGGGTTGTCGATGGACTTGCCTTCGCCCAGCAAGGTCTGCGCCACGTTTTCCAGGCTGAACGACGAAAAATTCCACGTCGCCGAGCGCAAGGCTTCGATGCCGTCGATGATCAGGCGTCCGGCGGCAGCGGCAAAGTAATGCTCCTGCTTGCCGCCATGCTCGCGCCATTCCATCACGGCGCCGCCGCGTCCCAGCCGCAAGGGCACTTGATAACGCTCAGCATGTTCCTTGAGCACGCGCAAGTCGAACTGCACCAGGTTCCAGCCGATGATGGCGTCCGGATCGTGCCGTTCCATCCACGTGTTCAGGCGCTCGAGGATCTGTGCGCGCGTGTCGCAGTATGCGAGGTCGAAGTCGAGTAGCTCATCGCCGCCGTTTGGCGGCCCCAGCATGTAGACCTGGCGCTGGCCGCAGCCTTCCAGGGCCAGCGAATACAGCTCGCCATGCGCCGTCGTCTCGATATCGAGCGATGCCAGTTTTAATGTGGGGCGGTAGCCTGGGGCCGGTTTCAACTGCACTTCCTGCAGTGTTTCTCCGCTGAATGTCACCGGCGCCGTAATAAAGCGCTCCATCAGGTAGCGCTCGGGCGGGCGGATGTCCGCTTCGTACACGTCGACGCCGTGTGCGCGCAGCTGCTTTTCCAGTTTCAGCAAATGCCGGTATTGCTTGCAGTACAGTCCCAGCACGGGACGGTGGTGAAAATCGCACAGCGACAGGGGCCGCAGCTCGGCATGGCGCTCGCCGCGCAGCAGCTGTTGCGCCTGTTCCTGCTGCTCCATGGGGATAAAGGCGACGGCTGTCTGCACGGGCAGGCGCACGTGGCGGGGCCCGGCGTCTGTTGCCAGCCAGAAATCGACCTCCGTGCCATCGCGCGTGTCGCGCCAGTGGCGGGTCAAGATAAAGCCCTGTTCGGGCGGGTGCTGCGCGTTGCCTGTCATGGTGCGTGAGTGTCTGGTGTGCTGGCCTGCACATTACAGCAAGCTGATGCAGGGCGGGGGCGGTTGCGGCTATAATTTTCTGCATCGAAGACGATAACAAGAGCGCAGCGCGCCACCCACCCCGGAGACAGCATGCAAGTAATGAGTTATGTACACGGCGCCCACGAGACGCCGTTGATCGGCGAAACGATAGGCGCCTACCTGGACGGTATCGCCGCCCGCTATGGCCAGCACGACGCCCTGATCGTGGCGCACCAGAACGTGCGCTGGACGTATCTGGAATTCCAGCAGCGCGTACACCGCCTGGCCGCCGGCCTGTTGAAACTGGGCTTGCAGCCGGGCGACCGGGTCGGCATCTGGTCGCAGAATTGCGCGGAATGGGTGCTGACGCAGTTTGCCACGGCGAAAGCCGGTTTGATCATGGTCAACATCAACCCCGCCTACCGGCGCTCGGAACTCGAATACGTGCTCGACAAGGTGCAATGCAGCGCGCTGATCCTCTCGCCCAGCTTCAAGTCCAGCGATTACCTGGCCATCGTGCAAGACGTGGTGCCGGAAATCGCCCGTTCGCGCGCCGGCGCCCTGCAATCGCCGCGCCTGCCGCAATTGCGCCACGTCATCCGCCTGGGCGCGGCCGCCACGCCGGGCATGCACAGCTTCGACGCCCTGATGGATGGCATCACGGATGCCGACCTGGCGCGCCTGGAAGAAGTGAGCGCTACCTTGCAGTTTGACGATGCCGTCAACATTCAGTTCACTTCCGGCACCACGGGTGCGCCGAAAGGCGCCACTTTGACGCATCACAATATCCTGAATAACGGCTTTTTCATCGGCGAAGCCATGCGCCTGACCGAACAGGACCGCTTGTGCATCCCCGTGCCCCTGTACCACTGTTTCGGCATGGTGCTGGGCAACCTGGCCTGCGTCACGCACGGCGCGGCCATGGTGTTTCCCGGCGAAGGGTTTGATCCGAAAGCCGTGCTGGAAACGGTGCAGGCTGAGCGCTGCACGGGGCTGCATGGCGTGCCGACCATGTTCATCGCCATCCTCGACCATCCTGATTTCAAGCAATACGATCTGTCGAATTTGCGCACCGGCATCATGGCCGGCTCGCCCTGCCCGATGGAAGTCATGACGCGGGTCATCGAATTGATGCACATGGCGGAAATCACGATTGCGTATGGCATGACGGAAACGTCACCCGTCAGCTTCCAGACGTCGATCGAAGACCCGCGCGAGATGCGCGTGTCGTCCATCGGCCGCGTCCACCCGCACCTGGAAGTCAAGATTGTCGATGCGGAAGGCCGCATCGTGCCGCGCGGCGAGAAGGGCGAATTGCTCACGCGCGGCTATTCCGTGATGCAGGGCTACTGGGGCGACCCGGAAAAAACAGCCGAAGCCATCGACGCGGCGCGCTGGATGCACACGGGCGACCTGGCCGTGATCGACGCCAACGGTTTTTGCAGCATTGTGGGCCGCTCGAAGGATATGGTGATACGCGGCGGCGAAAACATCTACCCGCGCGAAGTCGAGGAATTCCTGTACCGCCACCCGAGCGTGCTCGACGTGCAATGCGTGGGCGTGCCCGATGCCAAGTATGGCGAAGAGTTGTGCGCCTGCATCATCTTGCGTCCGGGCACGCAGGCCACCAGCGACGACATCCGCGCCTTTTGCGACGGGCAGATCGCCTATTACAAGATTCCCCGCTATGTACGCTTTGTCGAGGAATTCCCCATGACGGTGACGGGCAAGATCCAGAAATACCTGTTGCGCCAGCAGGTGGCGACGGATCTGGGGCTGAGCGGGGACTAAGTCTTTCGCCCGCGCATAAAAAAAACACCGGGACGCTCGCGCGGCCCGGTGTTTTTTATTGATTCAGCGTAAAGCTTAAGCCAGTTGCGCTTGCGGTGCGCGCGCTGGCGTGCGGCGGCGCACGAAGGCAAGCAAGCCCAGGCCGGCCAGCAGCATGGCGTAGGTGCCTGGTTCCGGCACGGCCGACACGTTCACCGTGTTGAAGCCGGCGCCGTTCATCGAGACGTGGCCATAATTGATCGAGCTGACCGAATTGGCGACCAGGGTGCCGTTCATGCTGCCCGAACCGGAAAACGCGCTGTTCGGCGCCAGGATGCTGCCGTTGATGCCGACGTTGTTCAGGTTGGTGGTGGTGGCATTGGCGAAGTTGAGCAGCGTGCGGTCGGCGAAGCTGCCGAAATTGTCGAAGCCGCCGCTCATGGTGATGTTGGTGGCCGTGCCGTTGATGATGATGCTGGCCGTGCTTTTCAGCGACGACACGTCCAGGGTCAGGTTATGCAGGTCGTTTGCAGCGATGGTGAAGACATTCACGTCGGCGTTGACGTCGCCCACCAGCTTGAAGCCGCCCGATTGCGAAATCACGGTGCCGTTCGATTGCAGCTTGGCAACGTCGCCCGACAGGGTCGTCAGCTGTTGCTGGGCGGCCGCAAAGTCCAGGGTGGAGGCATTGCCCTTGCTGATGTTGCTGGTTGGGAACCATTGTGGGGCTGTCAAGGTGGCGTTGGGGTTGCTGACGCCATACACGGAGGAACCGACGATGGTGCCCCAGCCCGTGTTCAGGTTACCGCCAGCAACGATGGCGTTGGTCGCGCTGCCTGGTTTTTTATTCGTGCCAACGTTGTAGTTGTCCAGGTAGATATTGCCGCCAGCGGCCAGGCTGCCGCTGACGCTGGTGAAGCCGCTGGCCGAGCCGCTGCCGATGTTGCCGAAGATGAAGGCCGAGTAGCCGTTGGCGACGCCGAGGTCAATCACGGTCGCCTGGGCCGAGGCACTGAAGGAGAAAGCGAACAGGGCGGCGCTGATGAGCGGCAAGGTGCGTGTAGCAAATAATTTCATGGACAATCTCATGGTGAATGGGGGGACGAATCGGGCGGGAAAGCAAGACACCGCCATCGCGCAAGCCATCATTATAATCTAAAAAACAATTCTAGTTCAATTTAGGTAATTAAGTATATTTAAAAGCAACACTTTTGCTGTTTGCAAAGCTTGCTTTACGGGCAAGAAAAAACCGGGCTAGCCCGGTTCTTTTCATGTGCTACCTGACGCGCTGGTACAGGCGGAAACGTTCCACGTCATCCGTGGGGCGGCGCCCTTCCCACAGCTTGATCCAGTCCGCACCATGGTGCTCGGGCAGTTTTTCCTTGCTGTCGGGAACCTTGATGCTGTCTTGCAACAGGAACACATCGCACTGCTGTTGCCCCACGCTGGCAAACGGCAGGTGGCCGAAGTAGGCGAACGAGGCGCGCTGTGCGGCGCCGACGTTGCTGTTGATGCAACTGCTGCCTGGCGGCAGGTGAATGGAAATCTGGTGCGCCACGCTGGCGTAGCTCTTGCTGTAGTTCAGCGGCGGCAGGAACAGGGTCATGATCAGCACCCAGATCAGGATCAGGCCGCCGGACGACAGCACCACGGCGCGCCACAGCACGGCAGGCTGGCGCGAGATGCGCCAGTGCACCAGCGTTACCCAGCCGGCGCTGGCGCAGGCGGCCACGAAAAAGGCCAGCAAGTCCAGTTCAGGTTTGAAGCCTGGCATGAGTTTCAGGGCATTGTGCGACAGTTTCGGTGGCCAGCCCGTCAGGATGGCGAACCAGAACAGCCACAGCGCGAGGGCGCAGATGGTCAGCACCATCACGGAGAACCAGTCGATGGCGTTGATGGCGCCCCGTTTCATGGTCAGCAAGCCAAACGCGGCCATCACGGCCAGCGGCGGCAGCAGGGGCAGCAGCTGGCTCGGGTCGGGATCGGGATGGCACAGGCCCAGGATGGCCAGCATGGCGACAAAGGTCAGCGGCACGACGATGTGCAGCACGTGGTGCTGGCGGCGCCAGGCATACACGGCCCAGGCGGCGAACGGCCAGGCAGGCCAGAAGAACCAGATGCCGACACGCAAGAAATATTGCACGCTTTTCAGGCTGGGCGCGCTGAACTGGCGGCAATTCCATTCCATCCAGGCTTGCAGCGGCGAATGGCCGTACGGCTGCAGCCATTCGCCCGGCAGCAGCCAGACGAGGGTCAGCGCGACGCCGATCAGGATGGCCAGCGCCAGGTGGCGTATGCTGCGCAGCAAGGGCAGGCGCAGGAAGACGGTGCACAGCAGCAAGGCGATGCTCAGCGCCGCCGGCGTGATCCAGCCGCGCGCCAGGGTCAGGCCGCCCATCGCCAGGCCCAGCAGGGCCGCATTGCGCACGGACGGGCCTTCCATGTAGCGCACGGCGCGGTACAGCAAATAAGCCATCAGGGAGACGTACAGCGCTTCGGCCGTGATGTCGTGGCTGTGCTGCAGCAGGCCCAGGCAGCCCAGGTAGATGAGCACGGCGGCATCGGCCAGGGTGCGGCCGAAATCGTCCGGCTCCGGCTGGCCGCCGAAGGCCAGGCGCAGCGGCTGGGCGTCGTTGCGGCGGCCCAGATTGAAGGCCGTGTACCAGACGGACAGGGTGCTGACGACGAAGATGCCGATGGTCGACATGCGCGCGCCGAAGACGTCGCCGTCGATCCAGCCGAACAGTTTGATGAAGATGGCGCCCAGCCAGAAGGCCAGCGGGCCTTCATCGGGCAGCGACAGGCCGGCCACGTTGGGCCACAGCCAGTCGTTCAGGCCGCCATGTGCCATGGTCCACATGATGCCGAAACTGGCGGCGTCATCGTTCTTCCACGGTTCGCGGCCGATCAGGCCAGGCAGGATGTACAGCAGGCCGAGCGCAAACAAGGCCCATCGTGGCAGCGCGAGTGTGGCAGCGGCGGGAAGGCGGACTGGCTTCATCGATAATCGGTATCAGAATAGTGGCAAGACGCGACGAATGGCGTCGGGTATGCGCGAGTATAAAGTAAAGCGGCCAAAGACAAAAAAGGCAGCCGTGGCTGCCTTTTTCTCTGGTAGCCGAAGCTGCCCTTTTTTGCCGCAAAGCGGCAAAAATCAGCCTGCTGCGACTGCGGTTTTCGAACCAACCGAACCGAACTTCTGACGGAACTTCTCGACGCGACCGGCGGTATCGACGATTTTGTGCTTGCCCGTGAAGAATGGGTGCGATTCAGCCGAAACCTCGATCTTCACCAGTGGGTATTCTTTACCGTCGTGGGTGATTTTTTCGCGGGTTTGGATGGTCGAGCGGGTAACGAATTTGAAATCGCACGACAGATCGTGGAAAACAACTTCGCGGTATTCTGGATGGGTATCGACTTTCATGGTCTTCTCTCTAGTTTGGTAGCCAAACAGCACTTCGTCGGTCGTCCAGCTTCTTGACCCGATTGCCGATCACTTGCCAGGGTTAAAATAATGCAACCGCAGATTATATAGCGCTTTCGGGCCGGCGGCAATAAAAAAGCCGCTCAGGGAGCGGCTTGCACCTACGTGAGAGGCGAGATAAAACCGTAGCGAGCAGGCCACAGTTGCGATTGAGTAGCGGAACTGTACTTTATAGTACAGTGAGCAACGGAGATCGAAAATGTGGCCGCGCAGTAGGTTTTAGCCGCCTCTACGCATCATGTCGAAGAATTCGGCGTTGTTCTTCGTGGCTTTCATCTTGTCGAGAATGAACTCCATCGCCTCGATCTCGTCCATCGAGTACAGCAACTTGCGCAAGATCCAGATTTTTTGCAGCTCGTTCGGCTTGATCAGCAGTTCTTCGCGGCGGGTGCCCGATTTGTTCAGGTTGATTGCCGGATAGACACGTTTTTCGGCCAGACGGCGTTCCAGGTGCACTTCCATGTTGCCGGTGCCCTTGAATTCTTCAAAGATCACGTCATCCATGCGCGAACCCGTTTCGATCAGCGCCGTGGCGATGATGGTCAGCGAGCCGCCTTCTTCGATATTGCGCGCGGCGCCGAAGAATCGTTTTGGACGTTGCAGCGCGTTCGCGTCGACACCGCCGGTCAGGACCTTGCCCGAGGCAGGGATGACGGTGTTGTAGGCGCGCGCCAGGCGGGTGATCGAGTCGAGCAGGATGACCACGTCTTTTTTCATTTCGACCAGGCGCTTGGCTTTTTCCAGCACCATCTCGGCCACTTGCACGTGGCGCGTGGCCGGCTCGTCGAAGGTCGAGGCGACGACTTCGCCGCGCACGGAGCGTTGCATTTCGGTAACTTCTTCCGGACGTTCGTCGATCAGCAGCACGATCAGGGTGATGTCCGGGTGATTCGCCGTGATCGCATGCGCGATGTGCTGCAGGATCACGGATTTGCCGGATTTCGGCGATGCCACCAGCAGGCCGCGCTGGCCCTTGCCGATCGGGGCGATCAGGTCGATGATGCGGCCGGTGATGTTTTCCTGGCCATTCATTTCACGTTCCAGGCGCAGCGGCTCGTTCGGGTGCAGCGGCGTCAGGTTTTCAAACAGGATGCGGTGCTTCGAGGCTTCCGGCGATTCGCCGTTGACCTTGTCTACTTTGACCAGTGCGAAATAGCGTTCGCCATCTTTCGGGGTCCGTACCTCGCCTTCGATCGAATCGCCGGTGTGCAGATTGAAGCGGCGGATTTGCGAAGGGGAGATGTAAATGTCGTCGGTGGACGCCATGTAGCTGGCGTCGGGCGAGCGCAGGAAGCCGAAGCCGTCAGGCAGCACTTCCAGGGCGCCGTCGCCAAAAATCTGTTCGCCGGACTTGGCGCGTTTTTTCAGGATAGCGAACATCAGCTCCTGTTTGCGCAAGCGGGCTGCGTTGTCAATGTCAAGACCGATCGCCATCTCAAGCAGGGCGGATACGTGTAAGGCCTTTAGTTCGGATAAATGCATATGTGTTGAGTGTCCCGAGACGGGATGTAAAGGTAGGGGAGGGGACTGCGTGGCGTTGATTAATTATTGGGGAAGGCTGTGCACGAATGATGGCAAAGTGCTTCCCGGTCTATCCAGTCAGGCGGCGCTGCGGGCGCAGCGCTGCCTATCATACATTAAATGTTGCTGTCGACGAAAGCGGTCAACTGGCCCTTGGCCATGGCGCCCACTTTTTGAGCTGCTGCAACACCATCCTTGAACAGGATCAGGGTCGGGATGCCGCGGATGCCGAACTTGGCAGGCACTGCCTGGTTGGCGTCCACGTCCATCTTGGCGATCACGATGCGGCCGGCGTATTCCTTGGCCACTTCTTCCAGGATCGGGGCGATGGCCTTGCAGGGACCGCACCACTCGGCCCAGAAGTCCACCAGGACGGGCAAGTCGGATTTCAGGACGTCTGCTTCAAAAGATGCATCGCTAATGTGTTTGATATTTTCGCTCATATTTTCCTCAAATGAGGGTGGGATCAATAATGCCTGGAATTCACCATACGCTGGTTCGCCATCCATGCTTCCTGGAGTACAGCTAGCAGATGGGGGCAATGGGCACGACTTCAATGTTCTTGGAAGGTGCGACCAGAGGTATGCAGGCGGGGATGGCTGAAATAATAACCCATTTTTTCAAAGCGTGGCGATTATTGCAGAAAAACTTGAGGCATATCGTCCCCGCACGTGCCGGCAGGGCGGCAAAGCCGCATGCCTGCTGGCCTGCAGCGCCATGCCCGCCCTCCGCGATCAGGCTTGTACGCTGGCCTGACGCGCCGTGTGCTGCAGTTGCAAGTTCACCATCAGCTGCAATTCCGCGCTTTCCATCGGCTTGCGGAAGGTGCCTAATATATGCAGGCCATTGGCCACGGCCAGGCGTTCGGCTGCCAGGCGCACGGCCGAATGCAGGCCCGACAGCAGGACCACGCCGCCGCGGAAGCCATTGTCCGCCGCCATGCGCAAAAATTCGATGCCGTCGATGTCGGGCATGGACAGGTCGCAGATCAGCAGGTCGGGCTGGTGCTGCTTCAGGGTCGCCAGCGCCTGTTCGCTGTGCGACTCGCAGCGGATGTCGAAGGGGCCCATTTGCTCGAGCATGTCGCTGAGCACGTCGAGCATGAAGACGTCATCGTCCAGCAGCAGCACGCGCAATGGCGCCAGGCCTGCTTCGTTGTGTTCCCGGCTTGCTTGGTTTGATACAGTGTTCATCGTCCTGTCTTTCTATTGATATGCTGCATCGCTGTCGATGCCGATACCTTGCCTTAACGGAATTTGGCGGTAGCTAATCGTCATTGGCAAAGCTGGTGTTATTCATGATTTGTTCGGTAATCTGTTCCAGCAGGGGCCACAGGCGCGCCACGATGCGCCGGGCCCGCTCTGCCTCGTCGGCAGGTTCGCCCGGCGCCAGGGTTTCCAGGTTGTGGCACAGCTCGGCCAGTCCCAGGGCGCCCACGGTGCGCGCCGACGACTTGATGCGGTGCCCCAGTTCCCGCACCTGGTGCACGTCGCCGCGCGCCAGGGCCGCATCGATGTCGCCAAAGCCATCCTGCGTGGTCTGCAGGAACTTGAAGGCGAATTTGCGCACCTTTTCCGGGTTGTAACCCAGCAACTTTGCCAGGATGGACAGGTCGATCACCTGAGGATCGCCCGCCAGCGTGGTCTTGAAGGCGGGCGCGGCGCGGCTGCGCGCCGGCGGTGGCGGCGTGTCGCGCGCCGGCAGCCAGCTGGCGATGGTCTGGTACATCATGGCCGGCTGGATGGGCTTGGAAATGAAATCGTCCATGCCCGCGTCCAGGCAGCGCACGCGGTCTTCGCTGGTGGCCGTGGCCGTCATGGCCAGCACGCGCAGGTGCGCCAGCTGCGGGTCGGCGCGGATGTGGCGCGTCGCCTGCAAGCCGTCCATCAGCGGCATCTGCACGTCCATCAGCACGCAGTCGAACTGCGTCTGGCGCAGCAAATCGAGTGCCTCTTCGCCATTGTTGGCCAGGCAGACGGAGGCGCCCGCCTCCTCCAGCAGCTCCAGCGCCACCTGCTGATTAAAAGTGTTGTCTTCCACCAGCAGGATGCGCGCATGCTTGAGCGTGCGCATCACCAGGGCCGCGTCGGCGCTGGCGCGCATGGCGGCCGCCGTCTGCACCATGCTGTCGAGCATGGCGGGCGCCGCCTGGTCGGAAATGCCCAGGTTGGCCGTGAACCAGAAGGTGCTGCCGGCGCCGGGACGGCTGTCGACGCCCACGTCGCCGCCCATCAGCTGCGCCAGCTGCTTGCAGATGGCCAGGCCCAGGCCCGTGCCGCCGTACTCGCGCGTGGTGGACGTGTCGGCCTGCTGGAAGGACTGGAAGAGTTTGCTCATTTCATCCTGCGACAGGCCGATGCCGTGGTCGCACACTTCAAAGCGCACCAGGCAGTGCCTGGCGTCCGCCACCACCTTGCGCACTTTCACGGTGATGCTGCCCTGTTCGCTGAACTTGATGGCATTATTGGCGTAGTTGATCAGCACTTGCCCCAGGCGCAACGGGTCGCCCACGAGCACGGCGGGCAACTGCGGGTCGATTTCGAACAGCAATTCCAGATTCTTGCCGGCGGCGCGCGGCGCCACCACCGTCATCAGGGTTTGCACCACGTGGTCGAAACTGAAGTTGACGCGCTCGATTTCCAGCTTGCCCGCCTCGATTTTCGAGATGTCGAGGATGTCGTCGATGATGCCCAGCAAATGTTCGCCGGCGAAGCGGATCTTTTCCAGGTAATCGCGCTGGCGCGGTTCCAGGTCCGTCTTGAGGGCCAGGTAGGCCATGCCGATCACGCCATTCATGGGCGTGCGGATTTCATGGCTCATGTTGGCCAGGAATTGTCCCTTCGCCAGGCTCGCTTCTTCGGCCACCTGCTTGGCCTGGTCCAGCTGCTCCGTGCGCTGCGCCACGCGCTCTTCCAGATGTTCATTGAGCTCGCGCAAGGCGCTCTCGCTGCGCTTGTGATACGTGATGTCCGTCAGGCTGGCCACCACCATGCCCACCTTGCCGTATTCATCGCGGATGGCTTCGGTATTCACGGACAGCCACGACAGGCTGCCGTCGGGTTGCTGCACGCCCATCAGCACGTCGCGCATGGCCTCGCCCGTCGACAGGGTGATGTGCACGGGATGGCTGCGCTGATCGAAGGCGGAACCGTCTTCGCGGATGGCTTGCCACAGGCTGTTGCCGGCAGGACTGGCCGCCAGCATGCGCTCGGCGGCGGCATTGCTTTCCAGGATGTGGCCGTGGCTGTCCTGCACCACCAGGCCATTCGTCACGGCGCCGAAGACGGACGCCATGCGCTGGCTCGAGTTCGACAGGGCGATCGACGCCTGGCGCCGTTCCGTGATGTCGGTAATCATCGCCAGCGTGCCGCCCGGCTCGCCGTTGTCCGACTGGATGCTGGTGCTCGACAGCAAGCCCCACAGGCTGGACTGGTCCTTGCGGAAGAAGCGGAAATCGACCTGGTCCGGCTGGCTGGCGGCATTGCCGTGGCTGGCCAGGCGGCGCTGCATCAGCAGCTGGCTGTCGCGGTCCATGAAGTCGAGCAGGGGGCGGCCCAGCATTTCCTGCACCGTGTAGCCCAGCATGTGCGCCATCTTCGGGTTGACGAAGGTGGTCTTGCCGTTCGCATCCGTCATCCAGATGCCTTCGGCGGCCGTCTGCACGATCAGGCGGTAGCGTTCCGAACTGGCGTGCAGCGCTTCCTCGGCGCGTTGCCGCTGCGTCATGTCGCGCAGCGAGACGATGGAAAACACTTGCCCGGCCATGCGCAGCGGCGACAGGCTGACCTTGGCCGGGAAATGCGTGCCGTCGCGGCGGCGCGCCATCATCACCCGGCCTGGCAGGCTGTGCCGTCCTTGCGGGTCGCCCACGGAGTGGCTGGCCGTGCTTTCCGGTACCAATTGCTCCAGCGACATGCCCGTCAATTCGGCCAGCGGATAGCCGAAGCAGCGCGCGCCGATCTGGTTGGCGTAATGCACCTTGCCCTCGACGTCGGCCACCAGCATGGCTTCGGGCGCCGCTTCCAGCATCGAGCGCATGCGCGATTCCTCGTCCTGCTTGCGCTCGCTGATATCGCAGACGATGCCGCTGGCCTGCGTGGCGGCGCCATCCGAGGCACGCGCCAGCACGGCGCCGCGCGCCAGCAGCCAGCGCCAGTGGCCGTCGCTGTGGCGCAAACGGAATTCGCAATTGAAGGTGCCGGGCGCTTGCCCATCCAGATGCTGGCGAAAGGCAAGACTCAGCCGTGCGCGGTCGTCGCGGTGGACTTCGGCCAGCCAGTCGGCCAGTGCATGCTCGAGCCTGGCATTCTTGTCGCCCAGCACGTCCTGGTACTGGGGCGCGAATTGCAGCCGGTCGGACTGGCGCCGCCAGGTCCAGCCAGCCATGGTGGCGCCGCGCAAGGCTTGCATGGCATCGTGTTCGGCCAGGGCATGGGCGGGCAGGGGCTGGCGCTGCAACTGCCGGCGCAAGCGCCAGGCTTGCCAGCAAGCCAGTCCAGCCAGGGCGGTGGCGCTGGCGGCTGCATACGGCCACAGCAGTGCCGGCGCCATGCCGGGTGCCGCCGCCTGCACCGGCAGCGAGAATGCCATGCCCGCCGCCAGCATCGTACGCGCGAGCCGGCGCAGCGCAGGGCGCCGTGGGCGTGGTGCGCCGAAACTCGTGTGGCTGCAATACGACAAATGCATCCCTTTCTGGGGCGTGATTGGACGGGGCTGGCAGTGCATGATGCGCGTTCAAATAAACGCCTGCGGCGCTTTCTGGCGGCAACTATAGCATCGAATATTTAGTCGGAGTAGTTAAGTTCTGAAACAGCCAAAACGGGACTTTTTTTGCCCCGGAATGGCTGTTTTTTTTCGCGATTTGGTGAGAATTCGTGAGAAAGTTGGCGCGAAATCGTGCTACTCAATTGAGCTGATAGCCTCAGGCGAAACTTCCCGCAAACTGATAGCGGTGTCCGGGATGCCACATGGTGGCGATCGAGGCGATCCTGCCGCCCGAGCGCGTCTGGCGGCGCAGCACCAGGCACGCCTGTTTCGTGTCGATGGCCAGCATTTCGGCGATGTCGCGCGGCGCCGACAGCGCTTCGATGCTGTAAGTGGCGCCTTGCAGGGGGGCGGCGGCCATCAGGTATTCGTTTGGCGTGATGCTGGAAAAATCCTGCGTCATGTAGTCGGGCGCGCACTCGGGGTTGACCCAGCGGTCTTCCACCTGGATCGGTACGCCGTTCTCGAAATGCACGATCAGCGAATGGAACAGCGGGTGCTCCGGCGGCAGGCCGAATTGCTTGGCCAGCAAATCGGACGCCTTGGTGCGCTCCAGCAATTGCAGGCTGCTGCGGTGGATATGCCCGCGCGCGCGCACTTCATCGGCGATACTCTTGATTTCCAACAAGGTCGCCTGGTATTTTTGCTGCGCCACATAGGTGCCGGAACCCTGGCGCCGCGTCAGTATTTGCTCGCTGGTCAGTTCGCGCACGGCGCGGTTGACCGTCATGCGCGAGACGCCGAATTGTTTCACCAGGGCTTGCTCGGAGGGAATCACGTCGCCTTCCTTCCAGCGTCCGGCGGCGATGCCGGCCAGCAGAAAATCCTTGATGCGCTGGAAAATGGGCGTATTTTCCTGGGTATTGTGATCGTCCAATGCGGTTTCTCCGGGGCGCGGGCAGGGCGCGCCGCCGGCTGGAGGCGCGATGGCCGATTTTAGCACCGAGCGCGATGCCTGCCGCCAGCCTTTTTTTGAATTCAAAAGCAAGCGCCGGAGTGTGGCGCGCCTTGGCGCTGGCTATGCTGGTGACTTATCCTTGACTTGCACGGAGTTCGCCATGGAACACGCTTACCTGACTGACGATGAACGCTGGGATGCCCTGCAGCGGCGCGACCCCGACGCCGACGGCGTTTTTTATTACTCGGTGCGCACGACGGGCGTGTATTGCCGCCCTTCCTGCGCGGCGCGCCCCGCCTTGCGCCGCAACGTGGCTTTCCACGCCACGTGCGAAGAGGCGGAGGCGGCCGGTTTCCGCCCCTGCCTGCGCTGCAAACCGGACTTGCCACCCCTGGCCCAGCGCCAGGCGGCCATCGTGGCCGATATCTGCCGCCTGATTGACGCCAGCGACGAGCTGCCCGACCTGGACAGCCTGGCGCATGCGGCCGGCATGAGCCGCTTTCACTTTCACCGCGTCTTCAAGGCGCACACGGGCATCACGCCGAAAGCCTATGCGGCGGCGCGGCGCGGCGAGCGCCTGAAGGCCGGCTTGCAGGGCGCGGCGAACGTCACGGAAACGTTGTATGCGGCCGGTTTCAATTCCAGCGGCCGCCTGTACGCGGCTACGCCGGGCTTGCTGGGCATGACGCCGGGCGCATTCCGCGACGGCGGCAGCGGCGCCGTGATCCGCTTTGCCATCGGCGCCTGCTCGCTGGGCGCCATCCTCGTGGCCAGCACGGACAAGGGTATCTGCGCCATTTTGATCGACGACGACCCGGAAGTGCTGCTGCGCGACTTGCAGGACCGTTTTCCCCGCGCCGAACTGCGCGGCGCCGAGCCTGACTATGAACGGACGGTGGCGCAGGTGGTGGGCCTCGTCGAGGCGCCGGCGATCGGCCTGGACTTGCCGCTCGACGTGCGCGGCACCGTGTTCCAGCAGCGCGTGTGGCAAGCCTTGCGCGAGATTCCTGCCGGCAGCACGGTCAGCTATGCCGAACTGGCGCGGCGCATCGGCGCCCCGCAAGGCGCGCGGGCCGTGGCGGGCGCCTGCGCCGCCAATGCCCTGGCCGTCGCCATCCCCTGCCACCGGGTGGTGCGCAACGATGGCGCGCTGTCCGGCTACCGCTGGGGCGTGGAGCGCAAGCAGGCGTTGCTGGAACGCGAGGGCGGACGGTGAGGGCGCTGGACTGGCGGCAGATCGAGGATGAGCTGAATCAATACGGCTGCGCCGTCGTGCCGGGCTTGCTGGCTGCGGATGCCTGCGCGGCGCTGGCGGCGCAGTACGACGATGCGTCGCGCTTTCGCAGCAGGGTGGTGATGCAGCGCCACGGTTTCGGCCAGGGCGAGTACCAGTACTGGGCGTATCCGCTGCCCGCTGTGGTGGCCGCTTTGCGCGAACAGCTGTACGGGCCGCTGGCGGCGATTGCCAACCGCTGGCACGCCAGCATGGGCCTCGATAGCCGTTTTCCTTTGGCGCACGCCGATTTTCTGGCGCGCTGCCATGCGGCCGGGCAGACGCGGCCCACGCCCTTGCTCTTGCGCTACCGCAAGGACGATTACAACTGCCTGCACCAGGACTTGTATGGCGAGCACGTGTTTCCGCTGCAGCTGGCCGTGCTGCTGTCGCGCCCGCAAGACGATTTCACGGGCGGCGAGTTCGTGCTGACGGAGCAGCGCCCGCGCATGCAGTCGCGCGCCGAGGTCGTGCCGCTGGCGCAGGGCGACGCCGTCATCTTTCCTGTCGCGCAGCGTCCCGTCAACGGCACCCGGGGCAGTTACCGCGTCAACATGCGCCATGGCGTGTCGCGCCTGCGCTCGGGCATGCGCCACACCCTGGGCATCATTTTTCATGATGCGAGCTGAACGGTAGGTGCGGCGCTTGAGTTTCCGCAATTACATGGCATGATGGCTACTCCTTGTCACTCTTTCATTTCTGCCATGTCCGCGTTGCTCCGCCTGTTGTGCCTGTTGACGATCTTCCTCTTGCCCGTGGCCCATGCGCAGGACGCTGCGCCATCGCTCGTTGCGGAGGCTGCGACCGCCATCGCGCCGGCGCATGCCGCGGCGGCCAGGACGGCGCCGCTGATGTTCGCCAACCGCAAGGTGTTTGTCTTCCGCGCCGCGCTGGCCGGCTATCCGCCCGATGAACGGGCCATCGGCGCGCAGCGCCGCCTGGAAGGCGTGCTGGCCAAGAACGGCCCCTTGCAGGCAAGCACGCGCATGATTCCCGAAGGCACGCAGGTGCTGCTCGACGGCGTGCAGCTGTTCGTCGTCGTGCCTGGCGACGTCAACCTGCTGGCCGGCGACACGACGGAAAGCGTGGCGAAAACGGCGGCCGAGGAACTGAGCAAGGCCGTCTTTGACTATCGCGAGCAGAGCAGCTGGCGCTACCTGGCGATCGCCGCCGCCGTGTGCGCGGCCGCCACCCTCGTGTTCTGGCTCGTGTGGCTGGGCTTGACGCGTCTGTACCGCTGGGCCAAGCGCCGCAGCGGCATCCTGCTGGCTTCTCGCCTGCGCGACGTGCGCCTGAAAAACGTGCGCGTGCTCGACGCCGAGCACTACATCGCCTTCGCCTATCAACTGCTGAGCGCCGTGCTGTGGGGCTTGCGCCTGATGGCCACCTATCTGTGGGCCGCCTTCGTGCTGGGCCGCCTGCCCTACACGCGCTCGTGGGGCGAAAGCCTGAGCGGCTACCTGTTCGACGTGGCGGCCGACGTCTTCCACGCCATCATCGGCGCCTTGCCGGGGCTGGTGCTGGTGTGCGTGATCTTCGCCATCGCGCGCCTGATCGCCGCCACGGCCGCCTCGCTGTTCAAGCGCGTGGAAAGCGGCGAATTGCAGATCGGCTGGCTCGACAAGGACACGGCCCTGCCGACGCGCCGCATCGCCAGCGTGGTGATCTGGCTGTTCGCGCTGGCCATGGCGTACCCGTACCTGCCCGGTTCGCACACGGCCGCCTTCCAGGGCCTCTCCGTGCTGGTGGGCCTGATGGTGTCGATCGGCGCGTCGAGCATCGTGGGCCAGGGCGCCAGCGGCCTGATCCTGATGTACACGCGCGCCCTGCGCAAGGGAGAATATGTGCGCGTGGGCGACAGCGAGGGCACCGTGGTCGACGTCGGCATGTTCGAGACGCGCCTGCGCACGGGCCTGGGGGAAGAGGTCGCCTTGCCGAACGCGTGGGTGATGTCGCAAACGACGAAAAACTATTCGCGCGCCCAGCCCGGCGGCGGCTTCGTGCTCGACTCCACCGTCACCATCGGCTACGCCACGCCATGGCGGCAAGTGCACGCCATGCTGGAACTGGCTGCGTCGCGCACGATGGAACTGTCGACCACGCCGAAACCGTACGTGATGCAGCTGGCCTTGCAGGATTACTACGTGCAATACCGCCTCGTCGCCTACGCCAGCGCCGAAGTCCCCCGCCAGCGCGCCGAAGTGCTGAACCGCTTGCACCAGAACATCATCGACGTCTTCAACGAATTCGACGTGCAGATTACTTCGCCGCACTACATCGACGACCCGAAAGAGTCGCACGTGGTGCCGCCCGGTGAATGGTTCAGGGCGCCTGCGAAGCGGGGGGAGGAATCGATTGAGGTGGTTCCGCCCAAGTCTTGAGCGCCAGGAGTGGTTTTTTCGTGACGGGGAAATTGAAACGCTATCTTGGTTTTTCCTCGGGAGCGCAGGTATTTTTGCTATTTTTCAGTTGAATCACCTGGAAACCCCCGGCGGGTGCCGTGAGCAGGCAGAAGTCTGCCGAGTAGCGCGAAGTGGGATCGGACGCGGATGGCGGCCTTCCCAGGAAGGATACGCCATACACTTTTCCCGCCACCAGCGGCGCGGCATCGCTGCTTTCTGCCCCCTCGGGAGCCTTGCCATAGCGCACGCATCCCTTGTTTGGCAGACGATAGCTGGGATCGCCAAACGAGGCATTGGGAAACATGACCGTCCATACATCTTTCCAGCCATTCGGCCCAGGTGTGCTGATCGTCAGCATCTTCAGGCTGACAGGCCCCCTTGAGCGTTCCTCTTCGCTGGCAATCTTAAAGCAGGGAAGGCCAGCCTCCGTCATGACGGCGGCAGTGCCCATGCGCGACCATGCCGAGGCATCCGTGCTCGTCAAGGTCGCCAGCAGACAAAGAATAAGGTGGCGATGATTCATGGCATGCCTTGCGTTATCGGGAAGAATTTCTGGCTGGGCACGTATCATCCATCCAGGCCTGTGTATCGCTTTTGATGACGACGAAGCGTGGTTCGGCAGAGACCTGCTGTACGAGACAGAACTTTGCCACATATCCATAGGTGGGATCGGCAGGATCGGCTGGCCTGCCATTCAGAAATACCTCGTACACCCTGCCGGTCTTCAATTCAGGTGCGGGCGCAGCGTCGGCATGAGCCGGAATATTCCCATAGGGAATGCAATTTTTTGAAGACAGCGGAATTTTCTTATCGTCCGTCATGAGAAACCCCCATATTTCCGTCGTTGGCTTGACCGTCACGTCGGACACGCTCAAGGCGCCGAGGAAGGGCTGGCCGTTGCGCCTCTCTTCTTTTTTGGAAATGCTGAAGCAGGGCACGCCATTGATCGAGGTAACTTCGGCATCGGCCATGCGTGAGCGCGCGTCGCTGTTCATGCTTGAGAGCGCGAGCAGTATGAACAGCGTTGGATTGATGCTAACGGGGCGTTGGGCAAACTTCATCGATCCAGGCCTGCATGTCGCTGTTGATGGGAATGATTTGCTGGCCGCCAGCAGCCGTAGTTCTCACGCAGAATTTTCCTTGATAGCCATACGTTGGATCGGACGGATCTTTAGGACGGCCATTCAGAAATACGCTATAGAAATGTCCTGGAACAAGACTTTTTGGTTTGATTCCTGTAGCAGTAGGGGGCAAATCTCCATAACGAATGCACGAATCTGCATGGATTGGAATAGGCCAATCTGGAGGTGCAGAGAAAAACCATACCTTCTTGACGGGTTGAACGGATAGATCGGAAACGATCAATGCCCCGAGCATTGGTGTGCCATTGCGTGCCTCTTCCTTTTTTGTAATGGAGAAGCAGGGCATGCCGTTGACAGAGTGAATGTGGGCATCAGCGATGCGCGACCACGCCGAGACATTGATAGTCGTCAGCGTGGCAAGCAGGAATAGCAGTGTGTGACGATATGGCATGGCGATCCCCGCACTATCTGATGAGCGAATGCTCCGGGCAATTATCCTGTTTCCATGCTGGCGTGTCGCTGCCAATGGCGATGATTTTTCGTTCACCAGTGGACGTGGCAACGATACAGAATTTCCCTCTATAGCCATAAGTCGGGTCGGAAGGATCATCTGGACGCCCATTCAAGAAGATGCTGTAAACCCGTCCTGTTTGCAGTTCAGGGGCTGGCATACCATTTGCGCCCTGTGGAATGTCGCCATAGAGAAGACAGATTTTTGATGAAAGTGGAACTTTTCCTCCTCCGCTCATCACAAAGCTCCACACTTTTGTAGCGGGTTTTACTGACAGGTCTGAAATACTGAGTGCTCCCAGAAGTGGCTGACCGTTACGTTTTTCTTCTGTCTGCGAGATTGTGAAGCAGGGGGTGCCATTCACTGAACTGATTTCAGCATCGGCGATGCGTGATGTTGCACCCGCATCAAGGTATATCGACGAGAGGAGTGCGCTCGATGTTGCTGCCAGGTAAATTCTTTTCACTTTTTCTGTCGGTGAAAAAATCAATGAGTACCTGTTCATAAAGTGCTTGGTCATTGGCATATTTTTCCTGGCGCATTGCGGAGGAATCCTTTAAGTATTTCAACGCGTAGTAGTCGGCTACCAAGTCTCCTTGTGCCTCCATGTTGTAGTCGGCCAACTTTCTTTTGGATGACAATACGTACTTGTAGTCCAGTCCTATTCTGAATGCTCCACGCATTGCGACCGGATATTTGAGTTGATATTGCCAAACATGGACCATTTCATGAATGAACCAATGACGCTCGGTGTTATCTGCACTGGAAAAATCGTCCAGAAATCTCGACTCATGAAAATACATTTCCCCATTGGGCGTCATGGCAGTGTTTTTTGGTTGCAACAGCCATAGATAAGGCCTCTTGTGAATTTTGACTTTGCTATAGTCGACGGCATCCTCGAAAATCATCCATGCCATGTCTATTTCACCCTGGGTAAGCGGGCGAGCCATGCTATCGATTTTTACCTGTTTTACTGATGTATCGAGATCCTTGTCGGTCGTTTTTACGTCTTGTAGCTCCACTATGATCGCCGTCGAAGCCACTGGGTCTGGTGCAGCAGAGCAGCAGGGAAGGCTGTCTTCTTGTGGGAAAAATTCCACCGTCGTGATTTGCTCTTCCCGCTTGCTGGCGATGCGCCCCGTGCGTCCCTTCGCATCCGTCGTCCCCGTCCACGTTTCGCCATTGCTCAAGGTGAGCCGGTAGTCGGCGTGCGCCAGCGGCACCTTGTTTTGCGAGACGAATTCCAGCTGCTCGTCATAGCCGCAGCACCAGCATTCGTCGGGCTGGCCGGCCAGGCGGTGCAGTTCGCAGCCGCTTGTCGCGTTGCGCAGGGTGGCACCCAGCACGGGTCGGCCGTTGGCGCTGAAGGTGACGATCATGCTGTCGAAGCGCGCGCCCAGGCTTTTCTTCTGGTGGGCCACGAGCTTGAAGAACACGTCGCACGCGGTGGTGCTGATGACATGGTGCCTGGCCATGGAACCTCCGTCTTAAAACCTCAGCCTAAGCCAGCGGCGGCGGGGAGGTATTGACTGGGCGCAAGGCCTGGGCGCTTGCGTTAAGATGCCCGGCGTTTCCCCGTTACGATGAAAAGAAAGAGAATCCATGCCCAGCGCACCCCATACTCAAGCATCGCAAGCCGCCCGCAGCCTGGCCGCCGCCCTGATCGGCGACCCGTTCTACCGCGCCGTCACGGTGGCCTGCGGCGACGACGAGGCGGCGCGGCTGGCCATGCTGGAAGCCTACTTCGCGCTGGCACTGGCCGAAGGCTGGCAGGCGGGTCGCGTCGACCTGGCTGATGACGGGCGCAATGGCGCGGCCATCTGGACGACGGATACGCCGATAGCCCGGCGTCAGGCCGCCTACGCGCAGCGCGAGGATGCCTTGCGCGTTCTGCTGGGTGAGCGCGGCTTTGCACACTTTTCGGCCATCGTCGAAAACATGGAGCATGCGCTGGCGTCGCACGGTCTGCAGCACGCATGGTATCTGTCGATCGCCGGCATCGCCCCGGATGCGCAGGGGCGGGGATTGGGCGCATCCGTGCTGGCGCCTGGCTTGGCGGCCGTCGATGCGGCGGGTGCCGCGTGCTTCCTGGAGACCTACAACGAGCGCAGCCTGCCGTTTTATGCCCGCCTGGGCTTCGCGGTGGCGGGACGCTACGCGGAAGCCGTCACGGGCTGCGATTACTGGCTGATGCTGCGGCAATCATCTGCTGCCTGATTGACCATTTTGCCAATTTCTATACACTCGTCTTTTTGCTAACGACTAAAAGACCTGGAGATGGAAATGCCGACTTTGCCCTTGCGCCGTACCCTGCTTACGCTCGCCTGCCTTGGCACGCTGGCCCACGCCCACGCCGATACCATCATCGACAACGCCAACGGCTACACGCTCGACGCGAATGGCAAGGTAGTCCGTTTTACGGCGCTGGCATTTGACGACGCGGGCAAGCTGCTCGCCGTCGGCAGCGCCGCGCAGGTGAAACGCAAGGCGGCCAAGGGCGCCACCCACGTCAATATGCAGGGCAAGACCGTGCTGCCAGGGCTGATCGACGCGCACGGCCACGTGTTCGGCCTGGGGACGATCGCCAGCGGCGTGATGCTGTACGGTTCGTCGTCGCTGCAGGCCGCCGTGCAAGCCGTGGGCGAATTCGCCCGCGCGCATCCCGACCGCAGCTGGGTCGTCGGCAATGGCTGGAACCAGGAAATCTGGAGGCTGGGGCGCTTTCCCACGGCGCTTGAGCTCGATGCGGCGGAAAGCGCGCGGCCCGTGTGGCTGCGCCGGGTCGACGGCCACGCGGGCTGGGCCAACAGCCGCGCGCTGGCGCTGGCCGGCATCACGCGCGCCACGCCGGATCCGGCCGGCGGCAAGATAGAACGCGACGCGGACGGCAACGCCACCGGTGTGCTGGTCGACAATGCCATGGACTTGGTGGATGCCGTGCTGCCCAAGCCGGGCGACGTGGAAAACCGCGCCGCCCTCGATGGCGCGCTGGCGCAGCTGTCGCAGGCGGGCCTGACCAGCGTGCACGATGCGGGCATCGGCCAGATGCAGGACCGGCTGTTCCGCGACTACGCGGACCACGGCAAGCTGACGGTGCGCGTCTACGGCATGATTGCGGACACGACGGAAGACTTCGACGCGCTGTCGAAAAACGGCCCTTTGACCAGCTACGCACGCGACATGTACGCCTTGCGCGCCGTCAAACTGCTGTCCGACGGCGCCCTGGGCAGCCGCGGCGCAGCGCTGCTGGCGCCGTACAGCGACGATCCGACCACCAGCGGCCTGCTGTTCTTCAAAGATGACGCCATGCGCGCGAAGATGGAAAAAGCCATGCGCGCCGGCTACCAGGTGAACGTGCACGCCATCGGCGACGCGGGCAACCATCAAATCCTCGACGGCTACCAGGCCTTGACCGCGCAATACCATAGCGTGGGCCTGCGCCACCGCATGGAGCATGCGCAAGTGGTGCAATTATCCGACATCCCCCGTTTCAAGGCGCTGGGCATCGTGCCGTCGATGCAGCCCACGCACGCCACGTCCGACCAGAACATGGCGGAGCAGCGCGTGGGCCATGAGCGCATCAAGGGCGCGTATGCGTGGCGCACCTTCCTCAAGCAAGGTTCGCGCATCGCCTGCGGCTCCGACTTCCCCATCGAGTCGCCGAACCCGTTCGAGGGCATCCACGCGGCCGTCACGCGGCAAAATAGCGAGGGGTTCCCGGCCGGCGGCTGGTATCCGCAGCAGGCGATGACGGTGACGCAAGCGCTGCGCTGCTTCACGCTGGACGCGGCCTGGGCGGCGCACCAGGAAAAGGTCATCGGCACCCTGGAAGCGGGAAAATGGGCGGATTTCGTCGTCATCGACCAGGATCTGTTCAAGGTCGACCCCAGGGCCATCGGCAAGACGCAGGTGCTGCAGACGTGGGTGGCGGGCAAGCGCGTGTTCCAGAAAAAATAGGCGCTGGACGGCTGCAAAAACCTGTTGACTTGGTTGTATAGACAACCTATGCTGGGAGCACAAGAGCGGGCTAAATACGCCCGCTCGCACCCTACGAGGAGACAGCATGAACAGCACAATGGACACCGATCCACGCTTTGATGCCAGCCGTACCATCCGCGCCCCGCGCGGCACGGTCATGGCTTGCAAGAGTTGGCAGGCCGAGGCGGCCTACCGCATGTTGCAAAACAACCTGGACCCGGAAGTGGCGGAAAATCCGCAGCACCTGGTCGTCTACGGCGGCATCGGCCGCGCCGCCCGCAACTGGGCCTGCTTCGACCAGATCCTCGCCTCGCTGCGCGAACTGGAAGACGACCAGACCTTGCTGATCCAGTCCGGCAAGCCGGTGGGCGTGTTCCAGACGCATCCGGACGCGCCGCGCGTGCTGATCGCGAACTCCAACCTGGTGCCGAAATGGGCGAACTGGGAACACTTCAACGAACTCGATCGCCAGGGCCTGTTCATGTACGGCCAGATGACGGCCGGCAGCTGGATCTACATCGGCACGCAGGGCATCGTGCAGGGCACGTATGAAACCTTCGCCGAGGCGGGCCGCCAGCATTTCGGCGGCGACTGGGGCGGGCGCTGGATCCTGACGGCGGGCCTGGGCGGCATGGGCGGCGCGCAGCCGCTGGCCGCCACCATGGCCGGTGCCGTTTCGCTCAATATCGAATGCCAGCAAAGCAGCATCGATTTCCGCCTGCGCACGCGCTACCTGGACAAGCAGGCGGCCAGCCTGGATGAAGCCCTGGAACTGGTGAAATACCATACCGAGCGCAAGGAAGCCATTTCCATTGGCCTCTTGGGCAACGCGGCCGAAGTGCTGCCGGAACTGGTGCGCCGGGCCAAGGCGGGCGGCCTGGTGCCGGACCTGGTGACGGACCAGACGTCCGCGCACGACCTGGTCAACGGCTACCTGCCGCGCGGCTGGAGCGTGTCGGACTGGAAGGCCGCGCAGCAAGACCCGCAGCGCCACGCGCGCCTGACGGTGGCTGCCGCCGATTCCTGCGCCGCCCACGTGCAAGCCATGCTCGATTTCCACGCCATGGGCGTGCACACCGTCGATTACGGCAACAACATCCGCCAGGTGGCGTTCGACCAGGGCGTGCAGAATGCCTTCGACTTCCCCGGCTTCGTGCCAGCCTACATCCGCCCGCAGTTCTGCGAGGGGCGGGGGCCGTTCCGCTGGGTGGCCTTGTCCGGCGACCCGGAAGACATCTATAAAACGGATGCGAAGATCAAGCAGCTGTTCCCGCACCACAAGCAGGTGCACCACTGGCTGGACATGGCGCGCGAGCGCATCGCCTTCCAGGGCCTGCCGGCGCGCATCTGCTGGCTGGGACTGGGCGAGCGCCACATCGCCGGCCTGGCCTTCAACGAGATGGTGCGCACGGGCGAGCTGAAGGCGCCCATCGTCATCGGCCGCGACCACCTGGACACGGGTTCCGTCGCCAGCCCGAACCGCGAGACGGAAAGCATGAAGGACGGCACGGACGCCGTCTCCGACTGGCCGCTGCTGAACGCCATGCTGAACACGGCCGGCGGCGCCACCTGGGTCTCGCTGCACCATGGCGGCGGCGTGGGAATGGGGTATTCTCAGCATGCGGGCATGGTCATCGTGGCCGACGGCAGCGAAGCGGCGGCGAAACGCCTGGCGCGCGTGCTGGTCAACGACAGCGGCTCGGGCGTCATGCGCCATGCCGATGCCGGCTACGAAACAGCGGCCGCTTGCGCCAAGCGCAATGGCTTGATTCTTCCAATGCTTCCTTGAGACCTAGATTCGAATGACTATGACACAGCATGCCAAAAGTTGGACCCTGAAACCGGGCGCGATGACTCTGGGCGACCTGCGCGCCGTCTGGGCCGCACCCGCGAAACTGATCCTCGCCGCCGAGGCCTATCCCGTCATCGAGGCGTCGGCCGCCGCCGTGCAAGCCATCGTCGCCAAGGGCGATGCGGCCTACGGCATCAACACTGGCTTCGGCCTGCTCGCCAAGACGCGCATCCCCGATGAAAAGCTCGAGCAATTGCAGCGCAACCTGATCCTGTCGCATTCCGTCGGCACGGGAGAGCTGCTGTCGGACGCCGTCGTGCGCCTGATCATGCTGATGAAGATCGGCAGCCTGGCGCGCGGCTTTTCCGGCGTGCGCCCGCTGATCGTCGACACCCTGATCGCCCTGTACAACGCGGGCATCATGCCGGCCATTCCCGCCAAGGGCTCCGTCGGCGCCTCGGGCGACCTGGCGCCCCTGTCGCACATGACCCTGGCCATGCTGGGCGTGGGCGAGGTGCGCGTCAACGGTGAATTGATGGCGGCGCCCGAAGCGCTGGCGCAGGCGGGCATCGCGCCCGTCGTGCTGGCGGCAAAAGAGGGGCTGGCGCTGATCAACGGCACGCAGGTGTCGAACGCGCTGGCGCTGCATGGCCTGTTCATGGCCGAGCGCCTGCTGGAAGCGGCCATGGTCACGGGCGCGCTGTCGCTGGACGCGGCCAAGGGCAGCGACTCGCCGTTCGACGCGCGCGTGCACGCCGTGCGGGGGCAGCCGGGGCAAATCCTGGCCGCGCAGATGTACCGCCAGTTGGTGGCCAACAGCGCCATTCGCGCTTCGCACCTGGAGGGCGACGAGCGCGTGCAAGACCCGTACAGCCTGCGCTGCCAGCCGCAAGTCATGGGCGCCTGCCTGGATTTGATCGGCAACGTGGGCCGTACCCTGCTGATCGAAGCCAATGCCGTCACGGACAACCCGCTGATCTTCCAGGATGGCCCCAACGGGCAGGCGGAAATCGTCTCGGGCGGTAACTTCCATGCCGAGCCGGTGGCGTTTGCCGCCGACACGCTGGCGCTGGCGATCGCCGAAATCGGCGCCCTGGCCGAGCGCCGCATCGCGCTGCTGATCGACGCCACGCTCTCGGGCCTGCCACCGTTCCTGGTGCGCGACCCGGGCGTCAATTCCGGCTTCATGATCGCCCACGTGACGGCGGCCGCGCTGGCGTCGGAAAACAAGTCGCTGGCCCATCCGGCCAGCGTCGACAGCCTGCCCACGTCCGCCAACCAGGAAGACCACGTGAGCATGGCCACGTTCGCCGGGCGCCGCCTGGACGACATGGCGCACAACACGGCCGTCATCGTCGGCATCGAGCTGTTGGCCGCCGCGCAGGGCATCGATTTCCACCGTCCCCTGAAAACCTCGCCGCACCTGGAGCACGTGCACCACCAGCTGCGCCAGAAGGTGCCGTTCTTCGACGCCGACCGTTTTTTTGCGCCCGATATCGAAGCGGCCAAGCAGATGGTGCTGCAGGGTGAGTTGAGCAGCACCTGCAAGAATTTGTTCGCCCCGCTGTACGCTTGAGCGGGCGCAAGGAGACAAGCATGGATTTCCGCTTTAATGAGGGCAGCATCCCACTGCTCGTATCGATGCCCCACGTGGGCACCGACATACCGGACGATATCGCCGCGCGCATGACGCCGCAAGCCTTGATCAAGGCCGACACGGACTGGCATTTGCGCGAGCTGTATGGTTTTTTGCAGGAGATGGATGCGTCCGTGCTGTCGGCGCGCTGGTCGCGCTACACCATCGACCTGAACCGCCCGCGGGAAGACACGAATCTGTATCCGGGCCAGGATACGACGGGCTTGCTGCCCAACGATACCTTCCACCGCGAGCCGCTATACCTGGCCGGCAAGGAGCCTGATGCGGCCGACGTGCAGCGCCGATTGCAGCGCTACTGGGCGCCGTATCATGCGCAGCTGCGCGCGGAACTGGACCGGCTGTTGCGCGTGCATGGCGCCGTGGTGCTGTGGGATGCCCATTCCATCGCCTCGCGCGTGCCGCGCTTCTTTGACGGCAAGCTGCCCGACCTGAACTTCGGCACGGCCGATGGCGCCAGCTGCGATGCGGGCCTGACGTCCGTCGTGGTCGGCATCGCGCGCGCGCAGGAACAATTTACCGTGGCGCTCAACGGCCGCTTCAAGGGCGGCCACATCACGCGCCATTACGGCCAGCCGGACAAGCGCGTGCATGCGATCCAGCTCGAGATGTGCCAGTGCCTGTACATGAATGAACCTGGCATGGACGAAGCGGCGCCATTCGGCTACCGGCCCGACCTGGCGGCCCGGGTGCAGCCGCTGCTGCGCCAGATGATGGAAGCGGCCGTGGCATGGGTGGCGCATTGAGTACCTGTCTGTTCGCGCGCCACGCGCTGCTGCCGCAGGGCTGGCGCCGCGACGTGCTGCTGGAATGGGATGCGGCCGGCGACTTGACCCACGTCAAGGAGGGCGCCATGCCGCCCGCCGGTGCGGAAGTGGCCGAATATGTCTTGCCTGGCATGGTCAACCTGCATTCGCATGCCTTCCAGCGGGCGCTGGGCGGCATGACGGAGGTTGCAGGCGACGAGGTTAATCATGTAGTGGACAGCTTCTGGACCTGGCGCGACTTGATGTACCGCTTCGCGCGCCACATCACGCCGGAGCAGATGGAGGCCATCGCCGCGCAGCTGTTTGCCGAATGCCTGCGCCATGGCTACACGTCCGTCTGCGAATTTCACTACCTGCAGCGCGATACGGCAGGCGCCCTGTATGCGCGTCCCGCCGAAACGGCCGAACGGGTGCTGGGCGCGGCGCGCCTCAGCGGCATCGGCATGACCATGCTGCCCGTGCTGTACAGCCATGCGGGCTTCGGCGCACAGCCCCTCAAACCCGAGCAGGCGCGCTTCCGCACGGGGGCGGACGATGTCTTGCGCATCATCGAGGCGCTGGCGCCGCAGCGCGGCGGGCAGGTGGAAGTGGGCTTTGCGCCCCATTCGCTGCGCGCGGCCGGTGTGGCGCAGATCCGTGAAGTGGCGTCAGCGCTGCCCGTGGATCGCCCGATCCACATCCACATCGCAGAGCAGCAGGGCGAGGTGCGCCAATGCCTGGACTACAGCGGCCGGCGCCCGGTGCAGTATTTGTACGATCAGCTCGACGTCGATGCGCGCTGGTGCCTGGTGCACGCCACGCACGTGCAGCCCGACGAGGTGGCGCGGATGGCGGCCAGCGGCGCCGTGGCGGGCTTGTGCCCGACGACGGAGGCGAACCTGGGTGACGGCCTGTTCCCGCTGGCCGAATTCATCGCCGCCGGCGGGCGTTTCGGCGTCGGCAGCGACAGCCACGTATCGCAGTCGCCGGTGGAAGAATTGCGCTGGCTCGAATACGGCCAGCGCTTGCAGCGCCAGCAGCGCAATGTCGCCGCCACGCCGGATGAACGCCATGTGGGCGACTACCTGTGGCAAGCGGCCTTGCGGGGCGGGGCGCAGGCGGCCGGGCGCAAGCTGGGCGCGCTGGCGCCGGGCTGCCGCGCCGACTTGCTGGTGCTCGACGACGCGCACGTGAACCTGTGCGGCGTGGCCATCGCCGATGTGCTGGGCAGCGTACTCTTCTGCGGCAACGACAACCTGGTGCGCGACGTGCTGTGCGGCGGCCAGTGGCAGGTGCGCGGCGGGCGCCACGTGGCGCAGGACGCCATCGCCACCGCCTACCGGCGTACGCTGGCGCAACTGAGGGCGCTCTGATGGCGACCTTCATCCCACAGGAATACCTGCGCGCCGCGCCGTGGAAAAACGGCGGCGGCAGCACGACGGAAATCGCCATTTCTCCGCCGGACGCCGGTTTCGACGATTTTGACTGGCGTATCAGCCTGGCGACGATCACGGCCAGCGGGCCGTTTTCCAGCTTTCCCGGCATCGACCGCAGCCTGATGCTGGTCGATGGCGACAGCGTGCAGCTGACGCTCGACGGCACGCGCAAGGTGACCTTGAGCGCGGCGCAACCGATGCTGTGGTTTCCCGGCGAGGCCGCCGTGGAGGCGCAAGTCAAGGGGACGACGACGGATTTCAACGTGATGACGCGGCGCGACCGCTGCCGCCACCAGCTGGAAAAAATCACGGCCCCGGGCCGGCTGGTGCGGCGCAGCGAGATGACCTTGCTGTTTGTCGCCGGCGATGGTGCCGTGCTGGCGCGCTCAAGCGACCAGCAGTTCGCGCTGGCCCGCCATGATGCGCTGCTGCTGGACGCCGACGATGCGCAGGAATGGCGGCTCGATGCCTTGCAGCGTTCGGCCGTGTTGTGCGTCGACCTGTTTACTTAGGGAGTAAAAACGATGCAAGACTGGGATCTGGTCATCCACAACGTCCACCTGGCCACCATGGAGCACGGCTATGGCGAGCTGCTCGACGCGGCCATCGCCGTCAAGGATGGCCGCATCGCCTGGATCGGCCCCGGCGACGAGCTGCCGGCCAGCGCCGCGGTGCTGCAGGACGGGCAGGGCTGCTGGCTGACGCCGGGCCTGATCGACTGCCATACGCACATCGTCCACGCGGGCAACCGCAGCGACGAATTCGAGGCGCGCCTGAATGGCGCCAGCTATGAAGACATCAGCCGTGCCGGCGGCGGCATCATGTCCACCGTGCGCGCCACGCGCGCGGCCAGCGACGACGAATTGCTGCGGCAAAGCCTGCCCCGCGTGCTGGCGCTGCTGGCCGAAGGCGTGACGACGCTGGAAATCAAGTCCGGCTACGGTCTGGCTGTGGACAGCGAGGCGAAGATGCTGCGCGTGGCGCGCAGGATAGGCGAACAGCTACCTGTATCCGTGCGCACGACCTTTCTCGGCGCGCATGCGCTGCCGCCCGAATACGCGGGCCAGGCCGACTCTTATATCGACCTGCTGTGCGCGCAGATGCTGCCCAAGCTGGCCGGCGATGGCCTGGTCGACGCCGTCGACGCGTTTTGCGAGCGCATCGGCTTTACGCCGGCGCAAACGCAGCGCATGTTTGACGCGGCGCAAGGTTTGGGTTTGCCCGTCAAGCTGCATGCGGAGCAGCTGTCGGACCTGGGCGGCGCGGCGCTGGTGGCCCGCTACGGCGGCCTGTCGGCCGACCACCTGGAATTTTTGTCGGACGGGGGCATCGCCGCCATGGCGGAACACGGCACGGTGGCCGTGCTGCTGCCGGGCGCATATTACTTCTTGCGCGAGACGCAGCCGCCGCCCGTGGCGGCGCTGCGCGCGGCCGGCGTGCCGATGGCCGTGTCCACCGATTGTAATCCGGGCACCTCGCCCATGACGTCCTTGCTGCTGGCGATGAACATGGCGTGCACGCTGTGGCGGCTGACGCCGCAGGAAGCGCTGGCTGGATGCACGATCCATGCGGCGCGCGCGCTGGGCCAGCAGCACGACACGGGCAGCCTGGCAGTGGGCAAGCGCGCCGATTTCGCCCTGTGGCGCATCGCGCGCCCGGCCGACCTGGCATATGCGCTGGGCTTGAACCCGTGCGCGGGCGTGGTGTACGGCGGTGTCTGGCGCGCGCCGGTGGTAAGCTTGCCGGATTGATCATCCGTCCTGGAGCGCCGCGTGCGTTGCGTTTACCTGTTGTTGCTGCTTGTTTTCAGCGTCGCCGCGCCCGCGCATGCCGTCGAAGGCGGCACCCTGAAGGTGGGCTCGAAGCGCTTTACGGAATCGTACATCCTCGGCGAAATCGTCAAGCAGAGCGCCGCGCCGCACGTGGCGGCGCAGCACCGCCAGGGCCTGGGCAATACGGCCATCGTGCTGGCCGCGCTGCAGGCGGGCAGCATCGATGTGTATGCCGAATACATGGGCACCATCGCCAGCGAAATCCTCAAGCACGACAAAGCCATTGATCTGGATCAGATGCGGCGCGAGCTGGCGCCGCTGGGCCTGGGCGTGGCCGTGCCGCTGGGTTTTAATAATACCTATGCGCTGGCCGTGCGCGGCGATGAAAAATCCATCACGAACCTGGCGCAGCTGGCCCGGCACCCATCCCTGAAATTCGGCCTGTCGCATGAATTCATCGGCAGGATCGATGGCTGGCCGGGCCTGGCCGCGCGTTATGGCTTGCCGCAGCGCCCGCGCGGGCTCGATCACGGCATCGCGTATGAAGCGCTGGCGCAGCGCCAGGTGGACGTGATCGACATCTATTCGACGGATGCGAAGATCCGCCAGTATGGCTTGCGCGTGCTGGCCGACACGCAGCAGTACTTTCCCCGCTATGACGCCATGCTGCTGTACCGGCTCGACGTGCCGCGGCGCTTTCCCGCCGCCTGGCAAGCCTTGCAGGCGCTGCAGGGGCGCATCAGCGAGGGCGACATGATCGCCATGAATGCGGCCGTGGAAATCGACGGCAAGAGCTTTGCCGGCGTGGCGCGGCAGTGGCTGGCGTCCGGCACGCGGGCGAATAAGCCGGCGGTCGCGCGCAGCGGCCTGCTCGATAAAATCCTCGGCGACGATCTGTGGACCCTGACGCGCCAGCATGTGACGCTGGTGCTGCTGTCGGTGGCGCTGGCTTGCCTGGTCGGCGTTCCGCTGGGCGTGCTGGCGGCGTTTTCGGCGCCGCTGCGGCAAACGGTGCTGGCGCTGGTCGGCGTGCTGCAGACGGTGCCGTCGCTGGCTCTGCTGGCGATATTGATTCCCGTGCTGGGCATGATCGGCACCGTGCCGGCGCTGGCGGCCCTATTCGTGTACGCCTTGCTGCCCATCGTGCGCAACACGTGCACGGGCATCCTGCAGGTGCCGCAAGGCTTGCGCATGGCGGCGCTGGCGCTGGGCCTGAGCCGGCGCGACCGGCTGCTGCACGTGGACTTGCCGCTGGCCTTGCCCGTCATGCTGGCGGGCGTGAAAACGGCGGCCGTGATGAGCGTGGGCACTGCCACCATCGCCGCCTTCATCGGCGCGGGCGGCTATGGCGAACGCATCACCATCGGCCTGGCCCTGAACGACAACGACATGCTGCTGGCCGGCGCGATCCCCGCAGCCGTGCTGGCCCTGCTGACGCAGGGCCTGTTCGAGCTGGTGGAGCGCTGGGCCGTGGCCGGCCGGCAGCACTGACGGCATCACGGTTACAGCGAGTGCAGTTTGGAACGCACCGAGACGACGGCCTGGTGCAGGATGCGTTCGGCCTGGAAGTCGTTTTCGCGCTGTTCCGCGATGGCTTGCAAGTCGCGCGTGTAGCGTTCCAGGCGGGAACGCAGATAGGCGCGGTAGATTTTCATGACGAGCGGTTTGGCAGAGACATTCATGATGTGGCTCCCAGGTGCGGAATGATGCGTTCATTTTGTGTGAGCGGAATGCCGCCACGTTGCGTCATATCAAACGCCTTGACCCCGTCACATTGGCGCGTTTGACATTGCGCAATGCCCCCAACGTCGAAGATGCCACACTGAATCTTCCCTGCTCGCCTGGACGTCATCAGCCGCGAGCCCTGATCCCATCAAGCATACTCAAGGAGCGTTGCATGGTCATTTTTGCCGTGGTTGCTGGCTGCATTGCCTGCCTGACAGTGTACCAAATCTATAAAAATGCGCAGGGTGGCAGTGGGGTTGCGCAACAACATATCGGCTTGCATGGCACATTGATTGAACCACGGAAATAAACTGTCGCAAATGGTGGACAGTTACGTGTCAGCTTTAAGGAAAATGTAAGGCCCGGTAAGCAAATGTAAAGGTCGGCGCGGTGACCAGTCGTAGCGTTTATATTGATAACCGTTGATTGCATTCTCCCCCTCCCACTTGACAATGGGTTCACCCCGCGGTGCCGCTAGCCCGCGGGGATTTTTTTTGGGGAACTTACTCTGACGGTTCCAATGCGATGGTTTTTGGCGTGCCTGCCGACAATTGCGTCAAGGCATCACCCGCGACCCGGCAGATGCGCCAGTCCGGCATCACGTCCGCGCCCATGCCCTTGTAGAAGTTGATCGCGTTTTCATTCCAGTCCAGCACCGACCATTCGAAACGGCCGCAATCGCGTTCGACGGCCAGTTGCGCCAGCGCCACCAGCATCTGCTTGCCATAGCCCTTGCCGCGCACCGATTGCTTTACATACAGGTCTTCCAGGTACAGACCCTTGCGGCACAGGAAGGTGGAAAAGTTGTGGAAGAACAAGGCGAACGTCACCACCTCGCCGTTTTCCTCGCCGACCAGCGCTTCGCACGCGGGGTGCGGGCCGAACAGGCTGTCGTGCAGCATGGATTCCTTGGCGATCATCATGTGTTCGAGTTTTTCAAACACGGCCAGTTCATGGATCATGCCGAAGATGGCGGCTACGTCGGATGCGGTCGCGGGACGGATGGCGAGGGAGGAAGAGGTGCTCATGTTGCCTTTGCGGATGGAGTGGTGGAAAGAGAGGATGCGACAGCCGTCTTGCGCGCGCCCGACGTCAGTGCCCATGCCACGCTGGACAGGCATAGCACCATGCCCACCCATTCGATGGGGGCGGGCCGGTAGTGTTCGAACTGTACCGACAGCAGCACGGAAATGACGGGCGTGACGACGCCGATATACACGGTTTTTTGCGTGCCGATGCGCGCGATTAACGTGAAATACGCGCTGAAGGCGATCACCGAGCCGAAGAGGGCCAGATACAGCAATCCCATCCAGTAACTGGCGCGCGCGGGCAGCTGCCAGGACTGGCCCGTGGCGATGGCCCAGGCAGCCACCATGAGGGTGCCCCACAGCATGGTCCAGGCCATGGTCAGCATCACGTTGCCGGAATGTTCGCGCACTTTCATGACGAGGGCGTTGCCTGCCGTGCTGGAGACGGTGGCCACCAGGGCCAGCATGAAACCGAGCAGGAAATGCCCGTTGCCGCCGCCGAGGATATCGTGCAGCGCCGCGCCGATGGACTGGTAAAACAGCAGCACGATGCCGCAGATGGCGACGAACGCCGCGCAACAGGTGCTCCAGGTGATCGGCGTGCCGAAGGCGATGCGGTTGAGCAAGGGCGTCCAGAACACCATCAGCGCGAACAGCACGCTGACGAGGGCCGAGACCAGGTATTGCTCCGAGCTGTAGGTGCACACATAGCTGAGGGCAAACGAGGCCAATCCCTGCAGCAGCATCCATTTTTGCGCGCGCCAGGGCAGGCGCAGGCGGTCGCCGCGCAGCGCGCACCAGGCGAACAGGGTGGCGGACGCCAGGCCGAAGCGGTAGACGACGGACACGGCGGGGGCGACGTCGCCCAGCTGCAAGGTGATGGCCCAGAAGGTGGAGCCCCAGATCAGGCAGGCAATGATGAACAGGAGAGGAGAGGACATCGCGCAAGTATACGGGCATCGCGCGGGGATGGCGAGTCTTGGCCGAGCTTGCTCGGGGCCGTCAGGAGACACTCCGGTATTGAGCCAGCGCAGTGCTTCTGGAGAATGTTGAATTTATGAAAATATTTACATTAATATCAAGTAAATATTTTCTGAATTGCATCTTTGAACGGAGACCGCCATGCCAGCCTCACTGCAGATCAAAGTATGGAGCGTGCTTGTGTATGTTGTCGTGGCAACCTTGATGGCCATCTGGCTGCACGAGGGCATGTCGCCCTCGGCCTTGCTGATGGCTGCCGGCGCCTTCGGTTAAAGCCCATGCGCCGGCATGCAGATCAATGCGTGACGCGGGTCTTGCGGCCATCCGACAGCAGGCGCACGCGTTCGCCCGGGCGGAACAGTTCGTCCGCGTCTTGCACGATGGCGCGCATGTCGCCATTGTCCAGGCGTACGGTGATTTCCAGGCCAGGCTTGTTCGAGGCATTCGCTTCGATGCTCTTGCCGGCCATGCCGCCGGCAACCGCGCCGAGGATGCTGGCCGCGATGGCGCCCTTGCCGCCGCCGACGGTCGAGCCGGCCACGCCGCCCAGCGCCGCGCCAGCCAGCACGCCCGTGCCCGTTTCGCCCTTGTCGATGGTGACCTGGCGCACGGATTCAACCGTGCCCATGCGAACCGATTGTTCATTCTGCGCCTGGCGCGCGTTGTACACATTCGCCGAGTTCGGTTGTACGGCGCAGCCGGCCAGGGTGGCCAGCAATGCCACTGCAATAATTGGTGCTTTCATGTGGAACTCCCTTGGACAAAAGTTAGTTGCCGATTACATTGACCGGCAGATGATGACTTATCATAAGGACACTTGCCTCATATAACTAGTTGCGAATAGTAAAAATCTGTTACCGGTTACGCGTGACGTCTTGCCGCTCAGTACGCCAGCCGCAGGCGCCGGTACAAAAATCCCAGCACGAACAGCGGGCCCACGAGTAAAAAGCGCAAGTCGTCGAGGAACGACGGTTTCTTGCCTTCGATCTGGTGGCCGATGAACTGGCCTATCCAGGCCAGCACGAACAGCGCCAGCGACACGGGCAGAATGGTCAGCGCCGGCATGAGCAGCAGCAGGCCCAGCATGGCGGCCAGCATCGCCAGCATACCCGCCGCAAACGGGCGCGACAGCTTGTAATAATAGTATAAGGCAAGAATACTGCCGAGCAGCGCCACGCTGGGATGCACGCTCCACAGCAGCCCCAGCAGGCTGAAAACAATCAGCGGCACGCACACGATGTGCACCCATTCATTGACGTGGTTGCGGTGGCTTTCGCCATACTGGGCCAGCAGGGTGTCGATGGTGCGCATGGGCGGTCTCTTGTAGAGGGAGGGGTGTGCGGGAATTCTACACCGTCGCGTGGCCGGGTAAAATGGTCCTTCGTCTTTCCTTCCGGATATCTGATTTGAATAGCCCAGCCTTCTTGCCAGACGAAAGCGCCGACCCGCTTAAACGCTGTTTCGATCCCGTCGTCGATGCCGGCACGCGCTTATTGATATTGGGCAGCCTGCCCGGCGAAAAATCGCTGGCGCACAGCCAGTACTATGCGCATCCGCAAAACAAGTTCTGGATGCTGCTGGGCGAAGTGCTGGACGTGGATTTGAAGAGCTTGCCCTATGAGGCGCGTCTGGCAAGCTTGCTGGCGCACGGCGTGGGCCTGTGGGACGTGGTGGCGCAGGCGCAGCGCACGGGCAGCCTGGACAGCAATATCCGCGCCCGCGACGACAATGACCTGGTGGCATTGGCCGCCAGCTTGCCGCAATTGCACACGATCGCCTTCAACGGCGGCACGGCCGCGAAGCTGGGCGTGAAGGTGCTGGGCGAGCACGCGCAGCGCTACCGCATCGTCAGCTTGCCGTCGAGCAGCCCGGCTTATACCTTGGCGTATGCACAGAAATTGCAGGCGTGGCTGTCGCTGCGCGGCCAACGGGAGCCGGCCGCGCGTTGATCGTGTTGCCGGCTTTACGCTGGCGCGTAGGCTTGCACTTCCAGCGGCTGTCCCTTGGCATCGAATCTCAGCGCCACGGACAGTTGCGTCACGCCGATGGTGGCCAGCGCATCGCAGATGTCGTCGACTTCGTCCTGCAGGTCGGCGGCCAGGTCCAGCGGCTTGTCGGCGCTGTGCAGCAATGCGCCGCCCGCCGTGCTGACGTTGACGCGCAACAACATTTCGCCGTGTTCATCGGCCGGGCCGACGACCACCGCGACGTCGCCCGCATCGACGTTGTTTTCCGCCAATGCATGGTTGATGCCGGACATCATTTGCAGCATCGCATACTCGCTCATGCCTTGTTCCTTGCCGCCGTGGAACAGGTCCTGGTAGAGGAAGCTGACTTCCAGGGCGCTGCCGGCCGGCGCCAGGCAGCGTTTCACCAGGTCGCCCACTTCCGTCGTCCACTGCTGGTAGCGGGCCATGCGCGCGTCGAACCAGGCGTCGAGCGCCGCTTCATCCTTCGGTTCCGCATAGAACGGGTCGTCCACGCGCTTCAGGGCAAAGCCCAGCAGGAAGCGCAGTTCGACGGCCGTGTCCTGCGGGCCGAAGGCCGTTTCGCTCCAGCCGACGATGCTGCTTTCCAGGCCCGGCGTGGCGACGATTTTCTTGTCCGTCATCGACGAATACGCATCGCGCACCATGTCATGCAGGTGGCTGTAGGTGATGCGGTCGATTTCATCGAGGTCGTAGGCATGGCTCATCAGGACCACCTTGGCCTTGGCGCTTTCCAATTCTGCTTGCTGGAAACTTTTTACCAGCGCTTCGAACGCATCCTGGTCCTGGAAACTGTCCGCTTCCTTCAGGCCGCCCGTGCTTTGCACCAGCAGGGGCACGACGAAGGCGTTGATTTCCATGGCCGGGGCGTTTTCGCGGCGGATCACGGAAATGGAGGCCGCTTCCTCGATATGGCTGCGCAGGTATTGGTAGGCGCCCACGTCTTCGTACTTGGAACGCTCGATGGCGTCGTACAGGATTTCATCCTTCTTTTGATTCAAGGCCTTGCGGATCAGGCGGCCGAACTCGACGGCTTGCTCGGCCAGCACCGTACCCTGCGATTCGCTGTCTTCCTGCTCCGCCAGGTTCAGGGCCATCGTGCACAGCATGCGCGTGACGGACTCATCCTTGTCTTCTGGCGTGTTGGCGGATTTACGGGGGACAGGGCGCTTATTTTTGGGCATGGCGATCAACAGGTTAAGAAATACGGTCAGGCAAACGGAAACGGGCGCCAGGACTCTGCCAGGCGCCGGGACGGATCATACAGGCGGACGCGGCCGCCTGATACCTCAATGGTCGGTATCGAACATCTCGTGCAGCTCGTCGAGCAGGTCGGCGGCTTCTTCCTGCGACAGGCCAAGATGCTGGCAAGCAAGTTCGCCGCCCTTGTCCCATTCGAGCGAGGTACTGTTGCCATGGTAGCGCTGAATGCCCTTTTCGGCCAGCAGCGACAGGGCGACGAGCGAGCGGATGGCGTCGTCCGTGGACGGGTCGGCCAGCACCGTGTAGTCGTGGTGGTGCAAAATCGCCCAGGAGACGTCGGAGGACAGGCCCCAGTTGCGCGCCAGCAAGCAGCCGATGGCCGCATGGTTGGTCTGGTGGCGCGCGTCTTCCAGGCTGGTAAAGCAGTTGTGCGCATCGTTGGCGGCCGCCGCGTACGTCTTGACGTAGTCGGGGAAGCGGTTCATCAGCAGGGGCACGCCGATATCGCAGAACAGGCCGAAGGTATGCGCGATGTCGGGCGGGGCGATGCGCAGCTTGCGCGAGGTAAATACCAGGGCGCGCGCGCGCTTGGCCGACACATCCCAGAAATTGGTCAGTTCCACGCCTTCCGCTTCCAGCGCCTGGCGCGCCAGCAGCCCCGTCATCATGGCGCTGCACTGGTTGATGCCGAGAAAATTGATGCCTTGCTCGACGGATTTGGCCTTGCGCGCGGCGCCATAGAATGGCGAATTGGCGAGCTTCAGCAGGGCGCCGGACATGCCGACATCGTCGGCGATAATGCGTGCAATTTTCCGCGGCGACGGGTCTTCTTCTGCCAATTCGCGCTGCAAGTCGACCAGCAGGCTGGGACGCGGCGGGATACGGATGGAACGCATCAGGGCGTCAACCGGATCTTCCTGCACTACCTGCTTTTGCGCTGCCGCTCTCATCATCATTGCCTTGCCTGTGGTTATTCTGTTGCGCACTGCCGCTGCCGGCCTCGTGGGCGTCTGGCGCAGTGCCCGACGATTATCGCTGTTTATGCATAGCAATAGTTCGTCTCTGCAAATTATTCTGGAAAAAATCCCCGTTTTGGCCTGCTCCATCCCCTGTTTTCGTCATTTTACGACGCTCCCTATCCCGGCACTCATGATGAAAAAATCAAGTTTTATTTGTTTTCAAGGTGGGGCCAGGCGTGCGGCGGACAGTGCGGCAGTACAATTGCCGGATGAAAAAAATCCTCGCCGGTATCGATTTTTCGGACGATTCCAGCAGCGTGGCGCGCCAGTTGATCGGCGTGACCGTGCTGGTCGATGGCGTGGGCGGGCGCATCGTGGAAACGGAAGCGTATGACCGGCTGGACCCCGCTTCGCACACGTATGGGGGCTTGACGCCGCGCAATGCGGCCATGTTCGGCCCGCCCGCGCACGCCTATGTGTACCGCTCGTACGGCATCCACTGGTGTTTGAACTTTGTCTGCCGCGAAGCGGGGCATGGGGCGGGCGTGCTGATACGCGCCATCGAACCCGTGGCGGGACTCGATGCCATGCGCCAGCGGCGCGGCGTCGAGGATGCCCGACTGCTGTGCTCGGGGCCGGGCAAGGTGTGCCAGGCGCTCGGTGTCACGCATCGCCACAACCGCCTGGCGCTCGATGCGCCGCCCTTCATGCTGCTGGCCCGTGAAGATGAGGTGACGGTGCAGGCGGGGCCGCGCATCGGGATTTCCAGGGCGATGGACACGCCGTGGCGTTTCGTGCTGGCCGGTTCGCGCTATCTGAGCAAACCGATGCGCACGCCTGTCATTGAGTCACCTCGCTAGCCGCGCCGGCGCTGCGGCGCATCCTTTGCGCCACGCTTGCCGGACATGCCGCGTAGCGGGCTGTGCAGCGCGCGTCGTTCCTGGCCGGGCGTCCTGGCGGGGTCTTGAAAGGCGTCGCCGTCCGCGCTGGCGGGCGCCGCCGGTGTGGCTGGATCCAGGGTAAAGACGCTGACCGCCGCCGACAGTTTGACGGCCTGGCTCTGCAAGCTGGCCGCCGCCGCTGCCGCCTGCTCCACCAGGGCCGCGTTTTGCTGCGTGACGTCATCCATTTGCGCCACCGCCTGGTTCACTTCCGTGATGCCGGACGCCTGCTCGGCGCTGGCCTCTTTCACGCGCTGGATGATCTCGTTGACCTGCTGCACCGAGGCGACGATGGCGCCCATGCTGTCGCCCGCCAGCTGCACGGCCACGCTGCCGCCGTCGATGGTGGTGACGGACGTGGCGATCAGTGTCTTGATCTCTTTGGCCGCCTGCGCCGAGCGCTGCGCCAGGGTGCGCACTTCCGACGCCACCACGGCAAAGCCGCGGCCCTGCTCGCCCGCGCGCGCCGCTTCCACCGCCGCATTCAGCGCGAGGATATTGGTCTGGAAGGAAATTCCGTCGATCACGCCGATAATATCCACGATCTGGCGCGAATTGGCGCGAATTGTCGCCATCGTCGTCACGGCTTGCTGCATCGACTCTCCCCCTTGCACGGCCAGGGTGGACGCTTGCCCCGCCAGCTCGCAGGCCAGCTGGGCGTTGTCGGCGTTGTCATTGACGGCTTGCGTCAGCGTTTCCATGGCGCTCGACGTTTCTTCCAGCGAACTGGCTTGCATTTCCGTGCGCGCCGACAAGTCCAGATTACCGGTGGCAATTTCGCGCGAGGCCGTGTCGATCGATTGCACGGCGCCCATGATGGTGCGCAAGGTCTGGTTCAGGTGAGCGATGGTCTGGTCCAGCACGCGCGAGGTGGCGGCGATTTCGTCATTGCCCTGCTTGGGGGCGCCGGCCATCAGCTTGCCTGCCGCCAGGTCTTGCACGGCGTCGGCAATGCCGCGGATTTCCACCAGCATGGCGCGCCGCACCAGCATGGTCACCACGATGGAGACGAGAATGGACAGCAGCACCGTCAGCAGCAAGCTCCAGCCCAGGCGGCGAAACTCGGCGCTGGCCGTCGCATGGGCCTGGCTGCTGAGCGTCGTTTCCAGCGCCGACAGCTGCGCCAGCTGCGTATTGAACTGGCCGAATTGCGTTTCCGCCTTGAGCATGGAATTGGTGGCGATCGACTGGTCCATCTGCGCCATTTCCATGGTTTCCAGCACGGCCTTGCGGTAGCCGGCCAGGGCCGCGATGGCCGCATCGACCAGGCTGCGCTCGGCGCCCGTGGCCGTGGCGCGCAAGGTGGCCAGCTGGGTGCCGATGGCCGCGTGACGCGCCTTGATCTGCTGCTCCAGCGTATCGAGGCGGGCCTTGGCGAAGCTGCCATTCGTCCACGACAGCAACTGGTACATATTGCCATGCACATGCTTGGCCTCCCCTAGTACGTCGGCGGCAGCTTTCAAATGCGCGATGCGCACCCGCACCATGTTTTCCAGCGAGGCATTTTGCCGCACCATGCCATACCAGGCGCCGCTCGAGCTGAGTATCAGCAGCAGCAAGACCAGGGCGGGCGCCAGCAATAATTTTGGTCCGATGCGTAATTGATTGAGCATGCTTGACTCCTGGCTATGGCTGTTTCAGGCACTGGCGGCGCACAGCGTTCGTGTACGCCGCCGTTGCCTTATTTTTTGTAGATACCCGCTTCCAGCACCACATCGTTGACGCGCAGGATGTACGTGGTCTTCGGCTCGATCTTGCCGGTGGTGGGATTCTTGTACTGATAATCGACCCAGCCCTTGCCCTGTTTTTGCGCCAGCTCAATGATTTCACGGCGATATTTCTTGCCATTCGCATCGGGCACATCCGTCAAATCCTTGCCCACGATGGAAGGATTGATGGGGTGGGCCAGCACGATGCCCGTCTTGATGTCGCGCATGTCCACATACAGCGAGCCTTGGACGAAGTCCGGGTCTTTCGCCGTGATTTTCTTCATCATTTCTTCCTTGCCATGCGCCTTCATGAAGGCGGCGCCCCGTTCGGCCATGGCGATGGCGTCTTTTTCCGTTGGTTCGACCGCGGCACTGACGCTGCCGCCGGCAAATGCCAGGCACAGCAGGCTACCCGTGAATAAGCGTTTCATGAAAGCTCCTTGTGGTATCGAGGGATGTGTTGCCAAGTCGTAATTTACGTCGCCGTCGGCGGCATCAAATTGCGGTGGAACAAACTAAGGTGTTGCTTGTAGGCAGCGTGCAACGGATCGACGGGCTTGTTGATATGTAGCAATTAGGTTCCATGCAGCAAGAATTATGATGACTTTCACAGCATGCCGCGCTGGGTTGGCATGGGGGTATAAAGGGTGAAATTGGCTGATATACGGCTGATTTCATGGAAGTTGTCGCTATTTATGGCAAGGAGCCGACCGTGTCCGCATTCACTACCGAGCCGTTTTCACCCAAGTTCAAGCCGTACACGCGGCAAACCATTCAACAGGCGCGGCAGTGGGAATGGCTGCCGGAAGAGCAGCGTGAAGCCGTGCAAGTGGTTTCGCACGTCTTGCCATTTCGCACCAATGAATATGTGCTCGATCAGCTGATCGACTGGAACAACATCCCTGACGATCCTATCTACCGTCTCGTCTTTCCCCACCGCGACATGCTGCCGCCGGAGCAATATGCGCATTTGCGCGACCTGGTGCTGGTGCAGCGGGACAAGGCTGCCATTGACGCCTATGTACACGGTATTCGCCTGGGCATGAATCCCCATCCGGCCGGGCAGATGACGCATAACGTGCCCAGGGTCAATGATGCGCCCGTGCGCGGCTTGCAGCATAAATATGCGCAAACGGTGCTGTTTTTCCCCAGCGCGGGCCAGACTTGCCACGCGTATTGCACCTTTTGCTTCCGCTGGCCCCAGTTCGTCGGCATGGATGACATGAAATTCGATGCGCGCGAATCGCATGAGCTGGCCGCCTACCTGAAACTGCATCCGGAAGTGACGGACGTGCTGATCACGGGCGGCGACCCGATGATCATGAACACGCGGCAACTGGCGGCCTACCTGGAACCGCTGCTGGCGCCGGGCCTGGAACATATCCAGAACATTCGCATCGGCACCAAGGCGGTGGCGTATTGGCCGCAGCGCTTCGTCTCGGACCGCGATGCGGATGACTTGATGCGCCTGTTCGAGCGCATCGTCAAGGCGGGCAAGAACCTGGCCGTGATGGGCCATTACAGCCACGCCGTCGAGTTGCGCCAGGACATCGCACAGCAAGCCGTGAAACGTATCGTTTCCACGGGCGCCACCCTGCGCACGCAGGGGCCGCTGATTCGCCACATCAATGAAGATCCGGCATGCTGGGCCGAGCTGTGGCAGACGGGCACGCGCCTGGGAGCCATTCCGTATTACATGTTTGTCGAACGCGACACGGGGCCGCGCGGCTATTTCGAGTTGCCGCTGGCGAAGGCGTACGAAGTCTTCCAGGCCGCCTACCAGATGGTGTCCGGCCTGTCGCGCACGGTGCGTGGGCCATCCATGAGCGCGTTTCCCGGCAAGATTGTCATCGATGGCATCGTCAGCATCAATGGCGAGAAACTGTTTGCCCTGCAATTTTTGCAGGCGCGCAACCCGGACTGGGTACGCCGGCCGTTTTATGCGAAGTTCGACGCGGAAGCGACGTGGATGGACGATTTGAAGCCGGCCTTTGGCCACGAGAAGTTTTTCTTTGAAACGGATGAACCTCTACCGCACATGCCGCACAAAATCATCCGCCTGGCGCAGGCTGCCTGAGCATGCCTGCCGCCGGTGCGCCTGCCCGCTCCGGCGTGGCCGTGTTCTGCCTGGTATTTCTGCCGTTTGCGCTCGGGCATTACCTGTCGTGCCTGCTGCGCGGCGTGAATGCCGTGCTGACGGCGGAGTTGCTGGGCGCCATCGCCCTGACGCCAGCGCAGCTGGGCCTGCTGACCAGCGCCTTTTTTCTCGCCTTTGCGCTGGTGCAATTGCCGGTTGGCATGGCCCTCGACCGTTACGGCCCCCGCACGGTGCAACTGTGGCTGCTGGCGCTGGCGGCCCTGGGCGTGTGGCTGTTCAGCCGGGGCCACAGCTTTGCCGAGCTGATGTGGGCTCGCGCCATCATGGGCGCCGGGCTGGGCGGCTGTTTCATGGCCGCCGTGAAAGCGATTTCGTGCGCCATCGCGCCGGCGCGCCTGCCTTCCGTGCATGGCTATCTGATCGCCGTGGGCGGCCTGGGCGCGGCCACGGCCACCATGCCCGTCAAGCTGGCCCTGCATTACACGGACTGGCGCGGCGTGTTCCTGGGGCTGGCGCTGGCGGCGCTGGCCATCGGCCTGCTGATCCGCCTGCTGTCGCCGGCAATGCCCGCCGCTGCCGCAGGCATGAACCAGGCGAGCAAGGTCAGCGTCTGGAGCGTGTACCGCGATCCCGGCTTTCGCCGTACCATCGCGCTGATCCTGCTGCCGCACACGGTGTTTTTTGGCGTGCAGGGCTTGTGGGTGGGGCGCTGGCTGGCCGACGTGGGCGGCTTGTCCGATGACAGCGTGGCGTATTTGTTGTACCTGGGCATGGCGGCCGTCATCTTCGGCGCCATCGGCATGGGCATGCTGACGGAATGGGCGGGCCGGCGTGGCATTGCACCCATGCAAGTTGCGGCCGCCGGCATCGTCCTGTTTGTCGCCGTGCAAGTGGCGATGGCGTGCAATGTAGTGCCCGGCCTGCCTTTGCTGTCCGTGCTGTTTACCTTGCTGGGCACGGTAACGGGCCTCGAATACGCGATCGTCGCGCAAAGCATGCCGGCCAGCTTGACGGGCAGGGCGGCCACCTGTTTGAATTTGCTCATTTTTACGGGCGCCTTCCTGGTGCAGGCGGGCTTTGGCCTGATCCTCGGCTGCTGGCCCCTGAACAGCCTGCAGCAGTATCCGCCGCAGGCGTACCAGGTGGCGTTTGGCGTGCTGGCTGCCTTGCAACTGCCGGGACTTGCGATGTTTTTCATCAACCGCTACAGGCGTGCCGGGCCATCCGGTAAAATGGCAGCCTGCACAGCGGCAATGATCAACTCCAAGGAAGACTATGAAACTCGTTCGTTATGGACGTCCAGGCAAGGAAAAACCGGGCCTGATCGATGAAGAAGGCAAACTGCGCGACCTGTCCGGCGTGATCCAGGATATTGACGGCGCGCAACTGTCCGACAAGGCCCTGCGCAAGCTGGCCAAGATCGACGAAAAGACGCTGCCCCTGGTGCGCGGCAATCCGCGCTTCGGCGTGCCGCTGGCGAAAGTCGGCAAGTTCATCGGCATCGGCCTGAACTACGCGGATCACGCGGCCGAGTCCGGCATGCCAATCCCGGCCGAACCCATCGTCTTCATGAAAGCAATCACTTGCCTGAACGGCCCGGACGACAATGTCGTGCTGCCGAAAGGTTCGAAAAAGACGGACTGGGAAGTCGAGCTGGGCGTCGTCATTGGCACGCGCGCACAGTACGTGAGCGAAGCAGACGCCTTGAAGCACGTGGCCGGCTATTGCGTCGTCAACGACATTTCCGAGCGCTCGTTCCAGCTGGAGCGGGGCGGCCAGTGGGATAAGGGTAAAGGCTGCGACACCTTCGGCCCCGTCGGCCCGTGGCTGGTGACGCGCGATGAAGTCATCGACGAGCAGGACCTGGACCTGTACCTGGAAGTCAACGGCAAGCGCATGCAGACGGGCAATACGCAAACCATGATTTTTACTGTCGCGCAGATCGTCAGCTACCTGTCGCAATTCATGACCCTGGAACCGGGCGACGTCATCGCCACGGGCACGCCGCCGGGCGTGGGCCAGGGCCGCAAGCCGCAGCGTTTCCTCAAAAAAGGCGATAGCATGCGCCTGGGTATCGCCGGCCTGGGCGAACAGCAGCAGGACGTCGTTGCCTGGACTGCCTGATGGCCGGTAGCGCTATCGACCGTTTGCCCGCGTTGCCTTTGGCGCAGCTGGACCCGCAGCAGCGCGCGGCCGCGCAAGCCATCATCGACGGTCCGCGCGGGGCGCTGTATGGCCCCTTCGTGCCGCTGATCCGCAGCCCCGAGCTGATGGAAACGGCGCAGCGCATGGGCGAATATTTGCGCTACCGCAGCGCCATCGGCACGCGCCTGTCGGAATTGGCGATCCTGGTGACGGCGCGCCAGTGGGATCAGCAAGTCGAGTGGGCCATCCACGCGCCGCTGGCAGTGCAGAACGGCATCGCGCAAGCGGCCGTGGACGCCATCGCGGCGCGGCGTGTGCCGCTTGCCCTGAAGGAAGATGAGCAAGCCGTGCATGACTTTTGTATCGAGTTGCAGCAAAACAAGCGCGTCAGCGACGTCACGTATGCACGGGCGCTGGCCCTGTTCGGCGAGCATGGCGTGGTCGACTTGATGGGCATCAATGGCTACTATACTTTCCTGGCCATGGTGATGAATGGGGCGCAGACGGCGGTGCCCGCCTTGGGCGTCACGCCTTTGCCCGATTAGAAGAGTTCTTCGGGCAAAGATGGACAAAGTGTAATGAAGTTGAAATTATTCAATATATAATTTTACTTCCCTTCTATTGCCCACTAGCTCAATGAAAACTCGTCCGTGCATCACCCTGATGGGCCGCGCCTTCCTGGCGCTGGCCCTTTCTTTTTGCCCCTTGATGACGGTGCGGGCGCTGGCCGCCGAGCCCGCCGCTACGGCTAACCCCAGCGCTTCGGCGCTGGAAAATTCCGTCGTCAAGGTGTTTTCCACCCTGCGCGGGCCGGACCCCTATAAACCCTGGAGCAAGGCCGCGCCGCAAGAGGTGACGGGCTCCGGCGTCGTCATCGAGGGCCGCCGCATCCTCACCAATGCGCACGTGGTCGGCTATGCCAGCCAGGTGCAGATCCAGGCGAATGGCGCGGGCGACAAGATACCGGCGACCGTGCTGGCCATTTCGCGCGGCATGGACCTGGCCTTGCTGAAAATCGACGATGACAGTTTTTTCGCCAGCCATAAAGCCGTGCCGCGCGCCAACGTCTTGCCCGACGTGCGCGATGCCGTGCTGGCGTATGGCTATCCGACGGGCGGCACCTCGCTGTCGATCACCAAGGGCATCGTGTCGCGCATCGAATTCGTGCGCTACAACTTTCCCGTCTCCGGCTTGCGCATCCAGATCGATGCGGCCATCAACCCCGGCAACAGCGGCGGCCCCGTGATTGCGGGCGACAAGATGATCGGCCTGGCCTTTGCGGGCATGCTCAATGCGCAAAACATCGGCTACATTATTCCCAACGAGGAAATCGAGCTGTTCCTGCGCGACCAGGAAAGTGGCGCGCCCAAGGGCAAGCCGGCCATGCGCGACGTGACGCAAACGCTGGAAAATCCCGCGCTGCGCACGTATCTGAAGCTGGCCAAGGGTGTCGAGGGCGCCGTCGTGATGACGCCGGCCAGCAAGGATGCCGCCTATCCGCTCAAGGAGTGGGATGTCATCACGCATATCGGTGAATTTCCTATCGACAACCAGGGCATGGTCAAGCTGAATGCCAACAGCCGCGTGCGCTTCCAGTACCGCGTGCAGCAGCTGGCGAAAGACGGGCAATTGCCGTTGACGGTGGTGCGCCAGGGCGCGCCCCTGAAAATCAAGGTGCCCGTCTCGGCGGCGCACCCGATGCTCATTAGCGGTCTGCAGGGCAACTATCCGTCCTATTTCATCTTCGGCCCGATGGTGTTTTCGCGCGCCACCACGGAATTCATGGCCGCGCCGAATGGCAACCCGGCAATGTTGGGCGGCATGGCGTTTGCCGGCAATCCACTGGCCACGCGGCGCGGCGATGCGCCCGACAGCGAGCGCGAAGAGCTGGTGGTGATCGCCGCGCCGTTCTTCCCGCACAAGCTGATGAACGGCTACAGCACCCGTTTCTTCTCGGTCGTCGATTCCGTCAATGGCGTGCGCGTGCGCAGCCTGGCGCACCTGGTGGCCTTGCTGCGCGACCAGACGGACGAATTGCTGACGTTCCGCTTCCAGCAGCGCGATGCGGAAATGCTCGTCGTGCCCCGCAAGGACATGCTGGCAGCGACGGAATCGGTGTTGACGGACAACGGTATCCGTTCGGAAGCGTCGCCCGACATGTTGAAAGTCTGGAATGAAAAAACGCCGGCGAACTGATCGTTCCCGGCGTTCCGAATGACAACAGACGCGGCGCACACCGCGCCTGTTTTACTTTAAACCAATACTTTTTTCAGCCAGGCGCCGATGGCGTCGATTTCTTCCTGGCACAGCGAGTGCTGCATCATGTATTCGTGCCATTCCACCTTGTAACCCATGCCGGTGAGCAAGTCGCGCGATTGCTGCGCGCGGGTAATCGGCACCACGGGGTCGGCCGTGCCATGCGCCATGAAGATGGGCGTCTGCAGGCTGGCTGGCGTGCGCTCAAGAGCCGTCTTGTCGGCCAGCGGCAGGTAGCCGGACAGGCACATCAGGCCGGCCAGCGGTTCCGCGTGGCGCAAGCCCGTTTGCAGGGTCATGGCGCAGCCTTGCGAGAAGCCGGCCAGGATGATGCGGCTGGCGGGAATGCCGCGCGCCTTTTCGCGCGCGATCAGCGCTTCGATTTGTCCCTGCGAGGCGCGCAGGCCAGCCTCGTCTTCGCGGCGCACGAGGTCGTTCACGAGGATGTCGTACCAGGCGCGCATCACGTAGCCATTGTTGATGGTGACGGGCATGGTGCCGGCGCTGGGGAAAATGAAGCGGATGGCGGGGCAGCCGCGCAAATCGAGTTCTTTTACCAAGGGCACGAAATCGTTGCCGTCGGCGCCCAGGCCATGCATCCAGATGATGGAAACGGTGGGATTCGGTGCGCTGTCGAGTTCTATGGTTTCCAGCAAGGTGCTCATGTATTTTCCTCAGGTAATGGTTGCGCCGGACGCAGCGCCGATTTGGGACGGAAGGCCTTGCAGATGGCCGGGTCGGTTTCCATGTAGGGACCTCCGATGAGGTCGATGCAATACGGCACGGCGGCAAAGATGCCGTTCACCAATTGATTTCCATCAACATCCTTCAAGCCTTCCAGGGTTTCCTTGATGGCTTTCGGCTGGCCCGGCAAGTTCATGATCAGGCAAGCGCGCTCGGGCGTCTCGCGGATCACGGCCACCTGGCGCGACAGGATCGCCGTCGGCACGAATTGCAGGCTGATCTGGCGCATCTGTTCGCCGAAACCGGGCATTTCCTTGGTTCCGACGGTCAAGGTCGCATCCGGGGTCACGTCGCGCCGCGCCGGGCCCGTGCCGCCCGTCGTCAGGATCAGATGGCAGTGATTCAGGTCGACCATGTCGATCAGGGTGTTTTCAATCTGCGAGCGCTCGTCCGGAATCAGGCGTTTTTCCAGGCGGAAAGGCGTGCGGATGGCGGCGGACAGCCAGCTTTCCAGGGCCGGGATGCCTTGGTCTTCATACACGCCGCCGCTGGCGCGGTCGGAGATCGACACGAGGCCGATAATCAATTCGTCTTCTATCGTGGTCATGGGGCACCTGTCTATGTCGTAAAAAAACCGGGCTGATCCCGGTTTTTAGCTACTTTCGGGGTCTGACCCGCGGGTCTGACCCAGTTGCTTATTCGTCTTCTTCCGGCTCGACGCCATCTTCATCGGCATCTTTCTTGCCGCTGTTGTTCTTCTTGGCGATCTCTTTCAAGATCTGGAAGATTTCGCGGTAGGCTTTCGGCGGCTTGTTCTCGGCTTGCTCCTTGCGGGCATTGCGGATCAGGGTGCGCAGATGCTGCACGTCCAGTTCCGGGTTTTCCGACAGCAAGACGGTCAGGGCCTTGTCATCCGTCAAGAGTTTGTCGCGGCGGCGCTCCATCGCGTGCATATTGGCCGTGTCGGCTTTCGACAAGCCTTTCCAGCTATCGATGGTGCGTTGGATGGCGGCAACTTCTTCTTCATCCAGGGTGCGCATTTTCTTGCCCACGTATTGCAGCTGGCGGCGGCGGCCTTCGTGATCCTTGATTTGCTGGCATTCGAGAATGGCGTCGCGCACGTCTTCCGGCATCGGGACGCGCTTGACGCGGTCACGTGCCTCATTGACGAGTTCTTCGCCCAGCTTTTGCAGGACGGTCATCTGGCGCTTGAGTTCCGACTTCGACGGACGTTCATATTCCTGTTCGAATTCGGTGGATTGGAAGCCGCAAGCTCCCCGGTTTGGATTTGGCATGATAAGGCGGGATTGGCCGCGTAGGCCGCACCTGTAAACTGTAAACGACTGCTATGATAACCTTTTTAGCGGCTTTCCGAAGAAAACAGCGCATGAACGACTCCGTATTTACCCATAGTCAAGAGCAATTGCAGCAACTGGCCCGTGATGTGTTGTCTTTTGCGCGGGAAGCGGGCGGCACCGACGCTGCCGTCGAAGTCAGCGAAGGCGGCGGCCTGTCCGTTTCTGTACGAAAAGGCAAGATCGAAACGATCGAGCAAAACAAGGACAAGGGCATGGGCGTGACCGTGTTTGTCGGCAAGAAACGCGGCAATGCCAGCACCTCCGACTTTTCGCCGTCCGCCCTGCGTGCCACGGTGGACGCCGCCTACAATATCGCCCGCTTCACGGCCGAGGACGATTGCGCGGGGCTGGCGGACGCGGACATGCTGGAAATGTCTCCCCGCGATTTGCAACTGTTCTATCCCTGGCTCATTTCGACCGAGGAAGCCGTCGCCCTGGCCCAGCGGGCCGAAGCGGCCGCCTTTGCCGTCGACCCGCGCATCACGAACAGCGAGGGCGCCAGCGTGCACGTACAGCAATCGCACTTTGTATCCGCCAATTCGCGCGGCTTCATCGGCGGCTACCCGTTTTCGCGCCATACGCTGTCCGTGGCACCCATCGCCGGCAAGGGGGCGAAGATGCAGCGCGATGACTGGTATTCGTCCGTGCGCGACCCCGCCAAAATGTCGAGCCCGGAAGCCATCGGCCGCTACGCCGCCGAGCGCGCCCTGTCGCGCCTGAATGCGCGCAAGCTGGGCACGCGCACTTGCCCCGTGCTGTTCGAGGCGCCGCTGGCGGCTGGTTTGCTGGGTACCTATGTGCAAGCGACCTCGGGCGGCGCCCTGTACCGCAAATCCACGTTCCTGATCGATTCCCTGGGCACGCAAGTGCTGCCGTCGCACGTGCAGATCTTCGAAGACCCGCATGTGATCGGCGGCGTCGGTTCCGCGCCGTTCGACGAGGAAGGCGTGAAAACCGTCAGCCGCGACGTCGTCAAGGATGGCGTGGTGCAAGGCTATTTTCTGTCGACCTATACGGCCCGCAAGCTGGGCATGCAGACGACGGGCAATGCGGGCGGCTCGCACAATCTGTACCTGACGTCTTCCCAGACGGCTGCCAGCGACGATTTCAGTGCCATGCTGAAAAAGCTGGGCACGGGCTTGCTGGTGACGGAATTGATGGGGCAGGGAACCAATTACGTGACGGGCGACTATTCGCGCGGCGCCTCCGGTTTTTGGGTGGAAAATGGCGTGATTCAATACCCTGTGGAAGAAATCACCATCGCCGGCAACATGAAGGACATGCTGCGCAACATCGTTGCCGTGGGCGCCGACGTCTTGCGCCGCGGCACCAAAGAGACGGGTTCCATCCTCATCGAGAGCATGGTGGTGGCCGGCGGCTGAGCGCTTGCCTGCCCGCCGCGGCAACGCCGGGCAGGCGCCCCACGCTTTACTGCTGGACTTGATAGCCATCCGTCAGCGTGGCCAGGAACTTCACCATATCCTCGATCTCGCCCGCCGTCAGCGCGGGCGCCATGCCGCGCTTGCGGTCGAACGGCGCTTCGCTGACGTTCACGTTGGCGCGGTATCTGGCGGGTAGGTCATTGAATTTCCGCACTTTTCCCCGCTTGTCGCGCGGATACCATTCTTGTGGATGCGTATCGCGCCGCACGTAAAAACGCAGGGCATCCGTCAGGTTGTCAAACACGCCATTATGAAAAAACACCTGGCGCGTGGCCACATTGCGCAGGCTGGGCACCTTGAAGGCGCCGCATAACGCTGTTTTTGTTGCCAGGTCCGTGCGGTCGGGGCCGCACAAGCCCAGGTCGAAGTAGGCGGAATCGGCGGTGGCGGGAATGCGCGTATTGCGCGGCACGCCCAGATTGTCGAAACTGAAGTCCGTAAACAAGGGCGGTGCGCCATGTTCGCCCCGCACGCTGGGGTGGCAAGCGGCGCAATTGCCCTTGCGTTCATCGTTGAACAGGGCCAGGCCCCGCAATTCCGCGAGCTCCAGCGGAACCTTGTTGGCCAGGTAGAGGTCATATTTGGAATCGTAGCGGTGGAAGTCCGGCTCTTCCTGCTGGAATTGTTGCAAGGCATAGGTGATGCGCTTGAATGCCTGTTGCGGTTGCGCAAAGATGGCGTCGCCAAAGACGCGCCGGAATGCTTCCGCGTAACTGCCATTGCGCAGCCGTTGCACCACTTCATCCGTGCTGGCATTGGCCATTTCGTGCGCTGCCAGGAAAGGCCGTTCCGCCTGTTCCGCCAGGCTGGCGGCGCGGCCGTCGCGGTTGATGCCGCCGTTGGGCGCGCCCTCCTCGTCAAAACGGAAGGGCGGATTGTGCTCCAGGTAGCGCAGCGATGGCGTGGCGCGGTAGCCGTGCGTCTGGCCATCGGCCCCTCCCAGTTGCACGGCCAGCTTGTTGGCTGGCGCGTAAGCGTGGGCCGGGTCATGGCAGCTGGCGCACGACTGCTTGCCCGAGGCGGACAGGCCGGCATCGTGGAAGATGCGCCGCCCCAGCTGTGCGGCAGGGCTGAGTTCGGCCGCCGTGCCCCGCATGCCGTACACGCCAAGAAACAAGAATATGCACACGTGTGCAATTCGGGTCGGTGAAAATCGCGCCTCAGCGCGTGGCTGGTCTTTGCTGGTCATAGGTGGGGTCGCTATCGGCAAGGGGAGGGACAGGCAATGCTGCGCCCAGTATAGGCAGCAATGGCCGGTGTGGCAACGATTTGCGATGCTGCGCTGCGCCATGGCGGTGCCGCCCGTCGTGCCAGAGGGCGGCACGGGCGGCTGGCTGCGGCTCGGTCAGTATTGTTCCCACTCGCCTTCCTCCGCCATGGCGGGTGCGGCGCTCTTGCGGCTGGCGGGCGCCTGAGCGACGAGACGGGGCTGGACCGCCTTGGTGGCTGCGGGCTGTGGCGCCGGCTGTGGCGCTGGCCGCGGTGCTGGCGCGGTGGCTGGCAGCGCCTGCGTGCCGTCGAGCTTGAACACGCTGACGGCTTCGGCCAGGATGCCTGCCTGATCCTGCAGCGCTTCGGAGGCGGCAGCCGCTTCTTCCACGAGGGCGGCATTTTGCTGGGTCACGGCATCCATTTCCGTGATGGCCTGGTTGATCTGTTCAATCCCCGCTTCCTGCTCGTTGCTGGCGGACGTGATCTCGGCCATGATGTCCGTGACGCGCCGCACGCTATTGACGATCTCTTCCATGGTGCTGCCCGCCTGGTTCACGAGGGTGCTGCCGAGACTGACCTGGTGCACGGAATCATCGATGAGGATCTTGATTTCCTTGGCGGCGGAGGCGGAGCGGTGGGCCAGGTTGCGCACTTCCGTGGCTACCACGGCAAAGCCCCGTCCCTGTTCGCCCGCCCTGGCCGCTTCCACGGCCGCATTCAGGGCCAGGATATTGGTCTGGAAGGCAATGCCGTCGATGACGCTGATGATGTCGACGATTTTCTTCGACGAGGCATTGATGGAGTCCATGGTCGTGATCACTTCCGCCACCACCTGGCCGCCCTTGCTGGCCACGCTGGAGGCCGATTGCGCCATCTGGTTGGCCTGGCGCGCGTTTTCGCCATTCTGTTTGACGGTCGACGTCAGTTCTTCCATCGACGAGGCCGTTTCTTCCAGCGAGCTGGCTTGCTGTTCCGTGCGCGAGGACAGGTCCATATTGCCGGAGGCGATTTCACGCGAGCCATGGGCGATGGCATCCGTGCCATGGCGCACGCGGGCCACGATGCCTTGGAGATTGTCGTTCATGTCTTTCAGGGCGCGCAGCAGCAGGCCCGTCTCATCGTTGCCGCGCGCGTCGATGCTGACCGACAAGTCACCGGCCGCCACCCGTTGCGCCACCTTGACGGCTTCGGCGATGGGCCGGCTGATGGAGCGGCTGATCAGGACGGCCAGCGCGATGGCAATGGCCGTCGCCGCGATGGACAGGGACAAGGTCAGGATGATGGCCATGCGCCCATCGGCGGCGGCTTGCTTGCCTTCGCTTTCCATCAGCGATTCCTGGAAGCTGGCCATGGCCGCCAGAGCAGTCAAGAATTTTTCTTGCGGATAGCGCAGCTGAGTCAACAGGAAGATGCCCGCCGTTTCCGACTTGCCTTCTTGTAACAGCTTGATATTCGCATCGCGCGTTCTGGCATAGCTTTCGCGGCTGGTCATCACGGCCTGTAACAGTTCCTGGCCCTTGGGCGTATTGACCATGGTTTTCAGGCGCGCCAGCAGTTCCAGGTTCTTTTTGACCGAGGCCTGAATCTTGGTCACGGAACTGCTGACTTCGTCAGCATCGTTGGCGCCGATGATGGCGATGCTCAGCAGTCGGGCCTGGATATTGACCTCGGACTGTATCGTATTCGACAGCATGACCTTGACGTAGCGGTCGTTGAGAATTTTTTCCGTCGAGGTGTTGATGTTGCGAATGCGGCTGACGGAAACAAATGCCACCATGGCAAGCAGGACAATGATCAGGCCGAAACTGCAGGCCAGGCGGGTGCTGATTTTAAGCTTAGACATAGGTCATTCATCCTCGGCGAAAAGCGGAAAGCGTGCGCAGGGAATCGTCCCGCGGACAGGCGGTGTCCATTCAAGACGATGCTGATGCGGTCAGTTTGCGTTACAGAAAGCTAATTCGGCAGGGACAAGGCCGTGGATGCGTATTGCCGGTGGCCGGGAAGTCATGGCGACCCGCCCGGCGAGATATTCTTGCGGGGCCGCGCAGCGTGGCACGGCCCGATTCTGTTGCTTAGTGTAGGACGATAATTTCTGGCAAGCAAGATGTTAAGAAAAAAATCTGCTCGGCCAGCAACGCTTGTCGTGCGGTCAAAAAAAAGCCCCGGCGAGCGGGGCATGGGATCAAGCGGGCCGTATCGGCCCTGGCGCTCAGGCGCGCAAGGTGGACAGGATAGGCTGCAGCACGGCCGCGCCCAGGGCGGCGCTGCGGGCACCGCTCCAGCCCGTTTGGGCATCGGGATCGTTGGCGTTGTCCTTGAACGGCAGTTCCAGGGTCAGCGACAGGCAACCGAAGGCATGGGTGATGTGGGGCGAGCCCATGGTCAGCACTTCCGGCGTGAACGGGCCGTCTTCGTAGCCGTGCTCATCCTGGAAGTCGGGGCTGGCCACCTTGAAGTCGGCAATGAAGCGGTCTTGCTCGGCTTTTTGTGCTGGCGTGAAATTTTCCAGCGCATCGCTGCCGGCCACGAAGACGTAGGGCAAGCCTTCGTCGCCATGCACGTCGAGGAACAGGTCGCAACCGATTTCATGCATTTTCTGTTTCACCAGGAACACTTCCGGGCTGCGCTCCATGGTCGGCGTCATCCATTCGCGGTTCAGGTTGGCGCCGGCCGCGTTGGTGCGCAGGTTACCGTGCACGGAACCGTCCGGGTTCATGTTCGGCACCACGTAGAAGACGGCGTCTTGCAGGCATTGGCGGGCAAACGGATTGGCCTGGTCCAGCAAGGCTTCGAGCATGCCTTCGACAAACCATTCGGCCATTGTCTCGCCCGGATGCTGGCGCGCGATGACCCAGACTTTTTTCTCGGCATCGGCGTCGCCGACGACCAGCAGATTCATGTCGCGGCCTTCCACCGTGCTGCCCAGGTCGATCAGGCGCACCAGCGGCGACGCTTGCGCGCTGTCGATCAGGGCCAGGTGGCGGTCCCATGGGTACGGTTCGAAATAGGCGTAGTAGACGCTTTCTTCCTCGGGGGTGTGTTCGATGGTCATCACTGTGCCGTCAAAGCTGGTCGGCACGCGGAACCAGGTTTCGCGGTCGTAGCTGGCCACGGCCTGATAATCTTTCCAGCCGTCCGGGTAGGCGGACTTGCCGGCATTCATGAAGCGGATCGTGCACGCCTCGCCTTGCGCGCCTTGCAGGCGGAAATAAAACCACTGCGTGATGTCGGCGTGGGAATCCTTGCGGATGTTCAGCTCGATGGATTGGGCATCGTCGGCGCGCAGCACCTCGATCGCGCCGGCGTCGAATTGCTGGCTGATTTTAATGGTCATGAGTGTTCCTGATAAAAACATATGGGTTTTGCATCGTGTGCAATGGCGCGATGATACCCGTTTTAGCCACGCCTTTGTGCTGGCGCAAACGACGACGGACGTCCTTTGCTAACGTGGAAGCTCCGACATGGGGAGATCATTATGGACGACCATAGCAACCACATACGCGAACTGGAAAAGAAAATCAGCGCCCTCAGCGACGCCCTGGCGCACCTGGGCAAGGGCACGACCTTGCAGGAATTGCTGCGCATCATACGTTTCCCCGGCTATACCACGCCTGCCGAGTTCACCTTCAACGCCGCCATCCTTGACACCATGCTGGTGCAGGCCAATGCGTTGGAAAAGCTAGGGCAGGATTTGCTGGCAGGGGCCAAGCAGGTGGTGGCAAAACAGTGAGCAGGCGGTGACTTACAACACCTAGTAAAACCGTAGCGAGCGGAAGGGAGTTGTGGTTGAGAAGCGCAACTGTACGAAGGTACAGTGAGCATCGCAGGCCGCAAATACCGACGCGCAGTAGGTTTTGATAGGTGTTCTTATTCCTGAACGCCTGAAAAATGGCCAGGGCAAGGCGCAGGGCCGCAGGCAGTACGAACGTACGCCCAGGCCCTGCAACGCCGCCATGGACGTTTTATCAGGTGTTCAGTCCGCCGAAACGTTCAAAAAACCACGGCTCGACAGACGGCGCATGCTCATCCTCGCGCCGCAGGGTGGCCAGGATATGTTCCTCGGCGGCCGCATGGGTGATGCGGTACAGGTCGCGCGCCAGCGCATAGGCTTGCGTGCCGGGCCACGGCTCGGGCAGCAGTTCGACGGGCAGTTGCGGGTCGTGCAATTGCACGCGACGGTAGGCGTGCGTCAGCAGCGAGCGGATGACGAAGGCTTGCTCCGCATCGAAGACGGGCGCTTCCTGTAGCAGGGTCAGCAGGGGTTGGAAGCTGGCGATGAATTTTTCGTAGCCGGCCATCACTTCCGACAAGTCCCAGCATTCGCCCACCATGTCGCGCAGGGGGCGTGTGCTGACACCCGGCAACTCTGTTGTGTGGCAGACATACAGCTTGCCTTGCACCTCGTTGCGCACGAGGATATCTTCCAGCGCTTCCGTATTGCTGGCCGGGTGGCCAAAGATGCCCGGGGAGATCAAGCCATAGCCGGCCCATAACAATTCCTTGCGCAGCGCCCCCCGTTCGGCCGCGCCGATGCTGCCGGCCGGGCCGATCACCAGGGTCCAGCTGCCATCCCAGTGCACGACCAGCGGCGCATAGATGCGGCGGTAGGCGCGTTCGAAGCGGGCCAGCGCCTCCGGGCGTATCGTATAGGCGCTGCGGCGGCCGTCGCGCTGTGAGCTGAGCCAGCCTTCCTGTGCCAGGCGGAACACGCTGGTACGCAATAGCCGGTCATTGACGCCAAATGGCGCCAGCAGTTCGATCAGGCTGCCCAGCCAGATGGCGCCGCCGCGCGGCACGATGGCGTCGCCAAAGATGGTCATCACCAGGGACTTCGAGCGCGGTGGGTCGCTTTCCAGGAAATCGGCTATCCATGCCGTGCAGCGGGTGTTCTTCATGTGGTTCCGGTCTGGCCGTGTTGCGGTCGGTTCAATAAAAGCAGCAGTTTACTTGGCTGCGCGGGTAGCGCGGCAATAATTTGCCGGAAGCGCTGGGGGCGCTCCGTAGTGTTTTCTGATAAGCAATATCATACGCACAAAAAAGCTGCACAAGATACGATTTTTTAAAATGACTCACATCAAGTGTATGCAAATCGTTTTTTGTATCGTATTATCTGTTCATCGCACCGCGTTACTGCGCAAAATCAAAGACATGGGAGACAGATCATGTACGCACAAATGGTTGAAACCGGCCTCAAGAACGTCCGCTCCATCGACGACATGGGCCAGGAAGAGCGCGCTTTCCAGGCGCGCATCGACGAAGGCATCAAGATCGAGGCCAAGGACTGGATGCCGGACGCCTACCGCAAGACCCTGATCCGCCAGATTTCGCAGCACGCGCACTCGGAAATCGTCGGCCAATTGCCTGAAGGTAACTGGGTCACGCGCGCGCCGACCCTGAAACGCAAGTCGATCCTGCTGGCGAAGATCCAGGACGAAGCGGGCCACGGCCTGTACCTGTACAGCGCCGCGGAAACCCTGGGCGTTTCGCGCGACGACTTGCTGGCCGCCTTGCACTCGGGCAAAGCCAAGTATTCCAGCATCTTTAACTATCCCACCCTGTCGTGGGCCGACATGGGCGCCATCGGCTGGCTGGTCGACGGCTCCGCCATCATCAACCAGATTCCCCTGTGCCGCTGCTCCTACGGTCCGTATGCGCGCGCCATGATCCGCGTCTGCAAGGAAGAATCGTTCCATGCGCGCCAGGGCTACGACATCATGATGTCGCTGTGCAAGGGCACTCCCGAGCAGAAAGCCATGGCGCAGGATGCCTTGAACCGCTGGTGGTGGCCATCGTTGATGATGTTCGGCCCGTCCGACGCCGCCTCCGTCAACAGCGCCCAATCGGCGCAATGGCGCATCAAGCTGTTTTCGAACGATGAATTGCGCCAGCGCATGGTCGACCAGACCGTGCCGCAAATCGAATACCTGGGCTTGACCGTGCCCGATCCCGACCTGAAGTTCAATGCGGAAACGGGCCACTATGAATTCGGCGAGATCGACTGGTCCGAGTTCAACAATGTCCTGAAGGGCAACGGCCCGTGCAACCGCGAGCGTTTGCAAACGCGCGTGAAAGCGTATGAAGACGGTGCATGGTTCCGCGATGCCTTGGTCGCGTATGCAGACAAGCAAGCCGCTAGCAAAGCGGCAGCCTGAAATATCTATAAAAGGGGATAGCAACATGAGCAAAGAATGGCCATTGTGGGAAGTGTTCATCCGCAGCCAGCACGGCCTGGCGCACAAGCATGTGGGCAGCCTGCACGCTTCCGACGCCGCCATGGCGGTCAACCATGCGCGCGACGTTTACACGCGCCGCAATGAAGGCGTGAGCATCTGGGTGGTGCGCGCGGCCGATATCGTCGCCAGCAGCCCCGGTGACAAGGGCGCCCTGTTCGAACCGTCGAACAGCAAGGTGTACCGCCATCCCACCTTCTTCCCGATGCCGGAAGAAGTCAAGAATCTGTGATGGGAGCGCCTGCAATGGATGACAAGGTCAACTACCTCCTGCGTTTGGGCGACAATGCCCTGATCCTCAGCCAGCAGCTGTCGCAGCTGTGCGGCAAGGGCCCGGCGCTGGAAGAAGACATGGCGCTGACCAACGTGGCGCTCGACTTGCTGGGCCAGACGCGCTTGTGGTTCAGCTATGCGGCCGAACTGGAAAACGCCGGCCGCGACGAGGACGACATCGCCTTCTTGCGCGATGCCCACGATTTCAAGAACTGCCTGCTGGTCGAACAGCCGAACGGCAATTACGCCGACACCATGATGCGCCAGTTCTTCTTCGACAGCTGGCACTACTTCCAGCTGCTGGAACTGACAAAATCGGCGGATGCCCGCATCGTCGACGTGGCGCAAAAGTCGATCAAGGAAGTGACCTATCACTTGCGCCGCAGCGGCGACCTGATCGTGCGTCTCGGCGACGGCACGGCGGACAGCCATGCGAAAACGCAGGCCGCGGCCGACAAGCTGTGGATGTACACGGGCGAGATGTTCACGTACGACGCCGTCGACCAGGCCATGGTCGCCGCCGGCATCGCGCCGCCATCGGACGTGCTGCGCCGGGCCTTCCTCGAACACGTGGCCGAGATATTCGCCGAAGCGACGCTGGTCATGCCGGCGCCCGACGCCTGGATGCAAAAGGGCGGCAAGCAGGGCACGCACACGGAGCACCTGGGTTTTATCCTGGCCGAGATGCAGTTCCTGCAGCGCGCCTATCCCGGGGCGGAGTGGTAATGAACACGGCCGGTGGCGCCGCGGCGCTGGACGCGGCACAGGTCTGGACCTGGCTGGGCGAGGTGCCCGACCCGGAAATCCCCGTCATCTCGGTGGTGGACCTGGGTATCGTGCGCGCCGTTGATGTCGTCAGCAGCGAAGAGTGCGTCGTGACGATCACGCCCACGTATTCGGGCTGCCCGGCGATGCAGGTGATCGCCGACGCCGTCACCGATGCCTTGCGCAGCCATGGCGTGGTCAAGGTGACGCTGGTAAACCAGCTGGCGCCCGCCTGGACGACGGACTGGATGAGCGAGGCGGGCAAGGCCAAGCTGAAAGGCTATGGCATCGCCCCGCCGCAGCAGCAGGTGATCGACATCAGCGGTTTGCGTGGTGGAGTCAAGCGCCAGGCCATGCCCAAGCTGGACGTGATCTGCCCGAACTGCGGCTCGACGCATACGCAGCTGACCAGCCAGTTCGGCTCCACGCCGTGCAAGGCACTGTACAAATGCCTGGCTTGCCGCGAACCGTTTGACTACTTCAAGTGCCACTAAAAAAATCAGGCACACGTTCCGAAGAAACTGGAGATGAAGCATGAGTAAATTTTATCCGCTGTCCGTGGCCAACGTGCGCAATGAAACGCGCGACACCATCGCCGTCACGTTCGACGTGCCAGCGGAACTGCAGCAGCAGTTCCGCTTCCAGCAGGGCCAGCACCTGACCCTGCGCGCCAATATCAATGCGGAAGACGTGCGCCGTTCGTATTCCATCTGTTCGGCGGTGCAGGACGGCACCCTGCGCGTGGCCATCAAGCGCACGCCGGGCGGCGCCTTTTCCACCTGGGCGAACGATACCCTGAAAGCCGGCGCCACTATCGAGGTGATGCCGCCCATGGGCCACTTCAACGTGCCGCTCGATTGCGTCAACCGCAAGCACTACCTGGCGTTTGCGGCCGGCAGCGGCATCACGCCCATCCTCTCCATCATCAAGACGACTCTGCTGACGGAACCCCTGAGCCGTTTCACCCTGTTCTACGGCAACCGCGCCTCGTCGTCCGTCATCTTCAAGGAAGAATTGACGGATTTGAAGGATGTGTACCTGGAGCGTTTGAACCTCGTCTACGTGATGAGCCGCGAGCAGCAGGACATCGAATTGTTCAATGGCCGCATCACGCAGGAAAAATGCGAACAGTTCCTGCAGCACTGGATCAAAGTCGAAGACTACGACAACGCGTTTATTTGCGGCCCGGAAGACATGATGCTCGGTGTCTCCGCTGCCCTGCAGGCGGCCGGCATGCCCAAGCAGAACATCAAGATTGAACTGTTCGCCGCCAGCATCCCGAAAAACGCCCACAAGCCACGCGCCCAGCTGGCTGCGGATGCGGTGCAGGAAACGGAAGTGACCGTCATCATGGATGGCAACCACACCACCTTCACGATGGACAAGGACAAGGAATCCATCCTCGACGCGGGCCTGCGCCATGGGCTGGACATGCGCTACTCGTGCAAGGGCGGCGTGTGCTCGACCTGCCGCTGCAAGATCCTCGACGGCAAGGTCGAGATGGACGTCAACTACGCGCTGGAAGACTACGAAGTGGCGCGCGGCTTCGTCCTCAGTTGCCAGAGTTTTCCATTGACCGACAAGGTCGTGGTGGACTTCGACCAGGCTGAATAAAGCCGGCGCAGGGCTGACGCCCTGCCGTATCCATTACAAAAGCGAGACGCCATGACCTACCAAAACATCCTCTTCACCATCGAGCAGGGTATCGCCACTCTGACCCTGAACCGTCCCGACAAGCTCAATAGCTTTACGCAAGCCATGCACGAGGAAGTGCGCGACGCGATTGCGCAAGTGAACGCCGACAGCACCGTGCGCGTCTTCGTGCTGACGGGCGCGGGCCGCGGCTTTTGCGCGGGCCAGGATTTGTCCGACCGCGCCGTGGAACCCGGTTCGAAGGGCGTGGACCTGGGCGAGTCGGTGGAAAAGAACTACGCGCCGCTGGTGCTGGCCTTGAAAGCCTTGCCTATGCCAGTGATCTGCGCCGTCAACGGCGTGGCCGCGGGTGCGGGCGCCAACCTGGCGCTGGCCTGCGACATCGTCATCGCCGGCAAGTCGGCCAGTTTCGTGGAAGTGTTCTGCAAGCTGGGTCTGATCCCGGACACGGGCGGCACCTTCTTCCTGCCACGGCTGATCGGTTCGGCGCGCGCCATGGGCTTGGCCATGCTCGGTGAAAAACTGACGGCGGAAAAGGCCGAGGACTGGGGCTTGATCTGGAAATGCGTCGAGGATGCCCAACTGGCGGAAGAAACGCGCAAGCTGGCCGTGCACTTTTCCACGGCGCCGACCAAGGGCCTGGCGTTCACCAAGCAGGCACTGGCTCTCAGTGGCTCCAATACCCTGCCGCAGCAGCTGGCGCTGGAAGCGCGCATGATGAGCGATCTCGGTAACAGCGACGATTACCGCGAAGGCGTGGCCGCCTTCATGGAAAAGCGCGCACCGCAATTCAAGGGACATTGATATGGCAGCTTTGGACAACAACAGTATCGTCGCCGTCATCGGCAGCGGCGCCATGGGCGCCGGCATCGCGCAGGTGGCCGCCGCCGCCGGTTACCGCGTCAAACTGTACGACACGCGCGCAGAAGCCGTCAGCAAGGCCTTGCTCGATATTGGCAAGATGTATGCGAAGCTGGCCGAAAAGGGCCGCATGACGGCTGACGATGCGGCAGCCGCCACGGCGCGCCTGCAGGCGGCCGGCAGCCTGGCCGATGTGAGCGATGCATCCCTGGTGGTGGAGGCCATCGTGGAAAATCTCGACGTCAAGCGCGGCCTGTTCGCGGAACTGGAAGCGCTGGTCAGCGACGACTGCATCCTGGCGACGAATACCTCGTCGATTTCCGTCACGGCCATCGCCGCCAAGCTGCGCCGCCCGGAACGCCTGGTCGGCATGCATTTCTTTAATCCCGTGCCCCTGATGGCGCTGGTGGAAGTGATCAGTGGCCTGGCCACCAGCGAGCAGGTTGCCGCCACCGTCTACGACACGTCTATCGCCTGGGGAAAAAATCCCGTGCATGCGAAATCGACGCCCGGCTTCATCGTCAACCGTGTCGCCCGTCCGTTTTATGCGGAAGGCTGGCGTTTGCTCAATGAACAGGCAGGCGACCCCGCCACTATCGATGCCGTGCTGCGCGAAGCGGGCGGTTTCCGCATGGGCCCCTTCGAATTGATGGACCTGATCGGCCATGACGTGAATTTCTCCGTCACGCAATCCGTGTTCGGCGCCTACTTCAACGACCCGCGCTTCACGCCATCCGTGCTGCAGCAGGAAATGGTCAACGCCGGTTTCCTGGGTCGCAAATCGGGCCGTGGTTTTTATCAGTATGGCGAAGGCGCGGCTGCCCCTGTCGCGCAGGCGGAAGCCCCGCAGCCGAAGCCGGAATTCGTCGCCCTGTCGGCGGCCGTCGGCGGCGATGGACGTGGCCACAGCGGCGTCATTCGCAGCCTGGTGCAGCGGCTGGAGCAGGCTGGCATCACGGTCAGCCGCCGCGTGACGCAGGAAGGCCAGACACACGACGAAGCGCCGGCCCTGCATTGCCATGGCGCCGCGATTTATCTGACCGATGGCCGCAGCGCCACCCAGCGCGCGCACGACAACCAGCATCCGGACACGGTGCTGTTCGACCTGGCGCTCGATTACGCCGGTGCAAAGCGCATCGCCGTGGCCCGTGCCGACCAGTGCAGCGACGAGGCCTATGCGGCCGTCGTCGGCCTGTTCCAGGCGGCCGGTTTCACCGTCACGCGCCTGGACGACGTGCCTGGCCTGGCCGTCATGCGCACGGTCGCCATGCTGGCCAACGAGGCGGCCGACGCCGTCAACCAGGGCGTGTGCACGGCGGATGCCGTCGATATCGCCATGCAGAAGGGCGTCAATTACCCGCGTGGACCGCTGGCCTGGGCCGATGCGGTCGGCGTTCAACAGATCGTGACCGTGCTGCACCACCTGGCGCAAGGCTATGGCGAAGACCGCTACCGGGTCTCGCCGCTGCTGCGCCGCAAACTCGCCAATGGAGCCCAGTTTCATGCATAAGGAACACCCTATCCACGCTGCCCAGGCCTTGGCCGAAACGGCCGCCGCCTCCATGCTGTCGCGCGATAACGCCACCGCTGCCATGGGCATCGCCCTGGCCGACGTGGGCCCCGGCCATGCGCGCATGACGATGACGGTGCGCGCAGACATGCTCAATGGCCACCAGACCTGCCATGGCGGCTTTATCTTCGCCCTGGCCGACAGCGCCTTCGCCTTCGCCTGCAACAGCTACAACATGAACACCGTGGGCGCCGGCTGCACCATCGACTACCTGGCACCGGGCCGTGAAGGCGACGTGCTGACGGCGCACGCCGTCGAGCAGGCGCTGGCCGGCAAGAGCGGCGTCTATGACGTCAAGGTCAGCAACCAGGAAGGCCGCGCCATCGCGCTCTTCCGCGGCAAGTCGATCCGCGTGGCGGGCGAAGTCATACAAGAGCAGGCTTGAACTGCCAGTACCGATTGAACAGTTAAAGAATTAAACAGGAGACAATGATGGTCCAACGAATTCCCGCCCCGAATGACCTCGAGCCGATCGAACGCGCCAGCAAGGATGAACTGCAGGCGCTGCAGCTCGAACGCATGAAATGGACGCTCAAGCACGCGTATGACAACGTGCCCCATTACCGCGCCGCTTTTGACGAAGCGGGTGTGCATCCGGACGACCTGAAGTCCCTGGCCGACCTGTCGAAATTCCCGTTCACCGATAAAAAAGTCTTGCGCGACAATTACCCGTTTGGCCTGTTCGCCGTGCCGCGCGAGCAAGTGGTGCGCATCCACGCGTCCAGCGGCACCACGGGCAAGGCCACGGTGGTTGGCTACACGCAGAACGACATCGATACCTGGGCCAACGTGGTGGCGCGCTCGATCCGCGCCGGCGGCGGCCGCGCGGGCGACATGGTGCATATCTCCTACGGCTACGGCCTGTTCACGGGCGGCCTGGGCGCGCACTACGGCGCCGAGCGCCTGGGCTGCACGGTTATCCCGATGTCCGGCGGGCAGACGGAAAAGCAAGTGCAGTTGATCCAGGATTTCAAGCCATCGATCATCATGGTCACGCCGTCCTACATGCTCAACATCATCGAGGAGTTCACGCGCCAGGGCCTGGACCCGGCCGAATCGTCGCTGAAGGTGGGCATCTTCGGCGCGGAACCGTGGACGGACGCCATGCGTTCGGAAATCGAGGCGCGCGCCGGCATCGACGCCGTCGACATCTATGGCCTGTCCGAAGTGATGGGGCCTGGCGTGGCGTCAGAATGCATCGAAAGCAAGGATGGTCCCGTCATCTGGGAAGACCATTTTTATCCCGAGATCATCGATCCCGAAACGGGCGAAGTGCTGCCGGATGGCGAGGAGGGCGAACTGGTCTTCACCTCGCTGTCGAAGGAAGCGCTGCCTGTCATCCGCTACCGCACGCGCGACCTGACCCGCTTGCTGCCGCCCACCTCGCGCTCCATGCGCCGCATCGGCAAGATCACGGGCCGCTCGGACGACATGCTGATCATCCGCGGCGTAAACGTCTTCCCCACCCAGATCGAAGAGCTGATCCTCAAAATGCCGAAGCTGGCGCCGCAATACCAGCTGGTGGTCACGCGCGACGGCCACCTCGACAAGCTCGAAGTGATCGCCGAGCTGCGCATCGACCTGACGGCCACCATCTCGGCCAGCGAAACGGACGCGCTGGCGCGCGAGCTGGAACACCGCATCAAGACGCACGTGGGCGTGAGCACGCGCGTGCGCCTGGTGGCCGCTGCCGGCATCGAACGCACGCTGACGGGCAAGGCCCGCCGCGTGGTCGACCAGCGCCCGAAGATTTTCTCCTGATAGCCCGAACAAGGAAGCAAACATGAACGAAGCCTTTATCTGTGACGCCGTGCGCACACCTTTCGGCCGCTACGGCGGTGCACTATCCAGCGTGCGCGCCGACGATCTGGGTGCGCTGCCGATTGCCGCGCTGATCGCCCGTAACCCGTCCGTCGACTGGTCCGCCATCGACGACGTGTTCTACGGTTGCGCCAACCAGGCGGGCGAGGACAACCGCAACGTGGGCCGCATGGCCGCGCTGCTGGCCGGCTTGCCTGCCGCCGTGCCGGCCAACACCATCAACCGCCTGTGCGGCTCCAGCCTGGACGCCGTGGGTCTCGCTGCCCGCTCCATCAAGGCGGGCGAGGCGGAGCTGATCATCGCCGGCGGCGTGGAAAGCATGACGCGCGCACCGTTCGTGATGGGCAAGGCCGACAGCGCGTTTTCGCGCGCGGCAAAAATCGAAGACACGACCCTGGGCTGGCGTTTCGTCAACGGCAAGATGAAAACGCAGTACGGCATCGACACCATGCCGGAAACGGCGGAAAACGTGGCCGTGGAATTTGGCATCAGCCGCGCCGACCAGGACGCGCTGGCCTTGCGCAGCCAGCAGCGCTGGGCCGCCGCCAACGCGGCTGGCGTGTTCGATCGCGAAATCGTGCCCGTCGCCGTGCCGCAAAAAAAGGGCGAGCCGAAGATGGTGACGATGGATGAACATCCGCGTCCGGATACCTCGATCGAGATGCTGGCAAAGCTCAAGGGCGTAGTCAAGCCGGACGGCAGCGTCACGGCCGGTAATGCCTCGGGCTTGAACGACGGCGCCTGCGCCATCCTGCTGGCGTCCGCCGCCGCCGTCGATAAATACAAATTGACGCCCCGCGCAAAGGTGCTGGGCATGGCCACGGCCGGCCTGGCGCCGCGCATCATGGGCTTCGGTCCGTCTCCGGCGTCGCGCAAGGTGCTGGCGCAGACGGGACTCACCATCGGGCAGATGGACGTTATCGAACTCAATGAAGCGTTTGCGGCGCAGGCGCTGGCCGTCACGCGCGACCTGGGCCTGACCGACGATGCGGCCCACGTGAACCCGAATGGCGGCGCGATTGCCATCGGCCATCCGCTGGGCGCATCGGGCGCGCGCCTGGTGATGGCCGCGCTGAACCAGCTGGAACGCACGGGCGGGCGCTATGCGCTGTGCACCATGTGCATCGGCGTGGGACAGGGTATTGCTGTCGTCATTGAACGCGTATAAAAAAGTAAAACAACAAAAAAGGCGCTGGCTTGCAAAAAAGCGCCAACCATAATTGACCGTAGTGCCAACCTGGTGGAGACCACAATGATTGCCAATATCTTCAAGAAAACCCTGATCGCCGGCGTGCTGGCCATGACTGCCGCGGGTGCGTACGCGGCCGACAACATCAAGATCGGTTCCGTGCTGTCCGTCACGGGTCCGGCCGCCTTCCTGGGCGACCCGGAACTGAAAACCCTGCAGCTGTACATCGAGAAAATCAATGCGGCCGGCGGCGTCCTGGGACGCAAGCTGGAACTGGTGCACTACGACGATGGCAGCGATGCGGCCAAGGCCAACGGTTTTACCAAGCGCCTGATCGAGTCGGACAAGGTCGACGTGCTGATCGGCGGCACCACCACGGGCGCGACGATGGCGATGGCGCCGCTGGTGGAGCGCGCCAGCATGCCGTTCATTTCGCTGGCCGGTGCCGTGGTCATCATCGATCCGGTCAAGAAGTGGGTCTTCAAGACGCCGCATACGGACCGCATGGCGGCCGAGAAGGTGTTCGAGGACATGAAGAAGCGCGGCATCAGCAAGGTGGGCCTGCTGTCGGAAACGAGCGGCTTCGGCGCCTCGGGCCGCAAGGAATCGCAGATCGTCGCCTCGAAATACGGCATCACGCTGGTGGCCGATGAAACCTACGGTCCGAAAGACACGGATATCACGGCGCAGCTCACGCGCATCAAGAATACGGCTGGCGTGCAGGCCGTCTTCGTCTTCGGCCTGGGCCAGGGCCCGGCCGTGGTGACCAAGAACTACGGCCAGCTGGGCATGGCCGCGCTGCCGCTGTACCAGTCGCATGGCGTGGCGTCGGACGAATACCTGAAGCTGTCGGGCAAGGCTGCCGAAGGCGTGCGCCTGCCGACGCCGGCCCTCTTGATCGGCGCCATGCTGCCCGACAGCGACGCGCAAAAGGCCGTCGTCGTCGGCTACGACAAGACGTATAAAGAGCGCTACAAGATCGACCCGTCGACCTTCGGCGGCTATGCGCTCGACGCCCTGAACCTGTCGGTGGACGCCATCAAGCGCGCCGGCGGCACGGATCGCGAAAAAGTGCGCACGGCGCTGGAGCAGACCAAGGGTTTTGTCGGCACCACGGGTGTCTTCAACATGTCGGCCAAGGACCACATGGGCCTGGATCTGTCGGCTTTCCGCATGGTGCAAGTGAAGAACGGCGAATGGCAATTGTCGAAGTGATGTAAGCCAGAGTACCTGCGCGAGGCCGCCCTTGAAGACGGCCCGCGCATAGCCGAACATAATGGAGACACCATGGAAGTCGCTCAATTTCTACAATTTCTGTATTCCGGGATGACGGTCGGTTCCGCCTACGCGCTGGCGGCGCTGGGCTTTACCATCATCTACAACACCAGCGGCGTGATCAATTTCGCCCAGGGCGAATTCATCATGCTGGGCGGGATGCTGGCCGCCGTGATGTCGGCCGCCGGCGTGCCGCTGCCGCTGGCCATCATCCTGGCCGTCGTCGCCACCGGCATCGTTGGCCTGCTGATGGAAAAAACCGTGATCGAACCGGCGCAGAACGCGCAGGTCATCACCCTCTTGATCATCACCATCGGCGCCTCGCTGGTGCTGCGCGGCCTCGTGCAAATCTGGCTGGGCAAGGATACGCACTCGCTGCCGGCCTTTTCCGGCGACGCGCCGATCGAATTTTTGGGCGCCAGCCTGCTGCCGCAAAGCCTGTGGGTGCTGGGCGTGACGGTCGTCATCGTGCTGGTGCTGGGCTGGTTCTTCGGCCGCACGCTGATGGGCAAGGCCATGCTGGCCACCTCGCACAACAAGCTGGCCGCGCAACTGGTGGGCATCAACACGCGCAAGGTGCTGCTGTTCTCGTTCGGCCTGTCGGCTCTGCTGGGCGCGGCGGGCGGCATCCTCGTCGCACCGATCACGTACACGTCCCATGACGCGGGCATCATGCTGGGCCTGAAAGGCTTTGTCGCCGCCGTATTGGGTGGCCTGGGCGGCGGCGCGGGCGCGATTGCCGGTGGCCTGATCCTCGGCATCGCCGAAGCCATGACGGCCGGCTACATCTCGTCGGCCTACAAGGATGCCGTGCCTTTCGTGCTGATTTTATTGATCCTGTTCTTCCTGCCGCAAGGCTTGTTTGGCGCTAAAAATTCGGAGCGTGTATGAAGAATTTCCTTACCCGCTCGCGTCACGGTGGCCTGTTGTTGCTGGCCCTGGTGCTGGCCATCCTGCCCCTGTTCCTCAGCAACGCGTTTTACTATGACGTGGCGATCCGCATCGCCCTCAACGCCATCGTCGTCATCGGCCTGAACCTCTTGATGGGCTATACGGGCCAGATCAGCCTCGGTCACGCGGGTTTCTATGGCCTGGGCGCGTATGCGTCGGCCGTGCTGACCACGCACTATGGCTGGCCGCCGCTGGCTGCCCTGGCCGCCGGCGCCGTCGCCACGGGCTTGCTGGCGCTGCTGCTGGCGCGTCCCGTCTTGAAGCTCAAGGGCCATACCCTGGCCATGGCGACCCTGGGCCTGGGCATCATCATTTCCATCGTCATCAACAATGAGACGCAATGGACCGGTGGCCCGGACGGCATCGGCGTCGCCGCCTTCAGTGTCGCCGGCCTGGAAATCTCCGGTGAAAAATCGTGGTACCTGGTGTGCGCCGTGCTGCTGTTGCTGGTGACGTGGCTGGCCCTGAACCTGATCGATTCGCCCGTCGGCCGCGCGCTGCAGGCCATCCACGGCTCGGAAGTGGCGGCCCGCGTGGTCGGCGTCGATACGACGCGCTTCAAGGTGCGCGTGTTCGTGCTGTCGGCCGTCATCGCCAGCATCGCGGGCAGCATCAGTGCCCATTACATCGGTTTCATCACGCCCAACCTGGCCGGTTTCTTCCACTCGATCGAGCTGGTGACGATGGTGGTGGTGGGCGGCATGGCGTCGATCTTCGGTTCCATCATCGGCGCAGCGCTGCTGACGATCCTGCCGCAATTGCTGTCCAGTTTTGAAGGCTGGGAAACGGTGGTGTTCGGCGTGATCCTGATGGCCACCATGATCTTTATGCCCAAGGGGTTGGTGCCGAGCCTGGCCAGCCGTTCGCGCAAGCGGGCCGCCACGCCGAAGGCGCCCGTCAAAGCTGAGCAGGAGGTGTGAGATGCTGACGATTAATAATCTGAGCAAGAGCTTCGGCGGCGTGCACGCGGTGCAGGACGTGAGCTTCACCGTCAAGGAAGGCAATATCCACTCCGTGATCGGGCCGAACGGCGCCGGCAAGACGACCCTGTTCAACCTGATCACCGGTGTCTACACGCCGACCAAGGGCGAGATCCTGCTCAATGGCGAGAACGTGGCCGCCATGCCGCCCGATGCGCTGGCGCGGCGCGGCATGAGCCGCACCTTCCAGAACCTGCAGGTGTGCATGAACATGACGGCCATCGACAATGTGATGGTGGGCGCGCACCTGCGCCTGAACCAGAACCTGTTCGCCTCCATGCTGCGTTTGCCGTCCGTGCGCCGCGCCGATGCGGCTTGCCGCGACGAGGCGGCGGGCCTGATGGAGTTTGTCGGCGTGGGCCGGCATATCGATGACGAGGCGGGGCAGATGTCGTATGGCGCGTTAAAGCGCCTGGAAATCGCCCGCGCGCTGGCGGCCAAGCCGAAGGTGCTGCTGCTCGACGAACCGGCGGCGGGCTTGAACCACACGGAAACGGGCGAGATCGAAGTCCTGATCCGCAAGGTGGCGCAATCGGGCGTGACGGTGGTGCTGGTCGAGCATGACATGAAACTGGTGATGAATTTGTCGGACCATATCCTGGTGCTCGACTATGGCAAGAAGCTGGCCGAAGGGACCGCCGCCGAAGTGCGCGCCAATCCCGACGTGGTGGCGGCATACCTGGGAGTGGCGGCATGATGAAGATGGAAAAACCTCAGACACCGCTGGTGCTCGATATCGCCGGCCTGACCAGCCATTACGGCCGCATCCAGGCCCTGCACGGCATCGACCTGCAAGTGCGCCAGGGCCAACTGGTGGCGCTGGTGGGCGCGAATGGCGCCGGCAAGACGACCCTGCTGCGGGCGATTTCCGGCGTGCAGCCGATCAGCGCCGGCAGCATCGCCTTCGCCGGCCAGGATGTCAGCCGCATGAGCGCCGACAAGCGCGTGCGCAGCGGCATCTGCCAGGTGCCGGAAGGGCGGCAAGTGTTCGGCCCCATGACGGTGGAAGACAATCTGCGCCTGGGTGCCTTTACGCGTCCGGCGCAGGACGTGGCCGGCGACATGGAGCGCATGTACGGCCTATTCCCGATCCTGAAGGAAAAGCGCCTGCTGCTGGCCGGCACGCTGTCCGGTGGGCAGCAGCAGATGCTGGCCATGGCGCGCGCGCTGATGGGCCGCCCGCAACTGCTGCTGCTCGATGAACCGAGCATGGGCCTGGCGCCGCTCCTGATCGCGGAAATCTTCCGCATCGTGGCCGATCTGCGCGACCAGGGCATCACCATCTTCCTCGTCGAGCAGAACGCGCACGCGGCCTTGTCGATCGCCGATGTGGGCTATGTGATCGAGACGGGCGCCATCACGCTGTCCGGTCCCGGTCCCGAATTGCTGCATAACGAGCAGGTACAAAGCGCGTACCTGGGTATGTAACCCGAAAGGCAAATACTGGGGTCGGACCCTGAGGGGCCGACCCCGGCAGTACAAGGTTTGGGGGGCAGGGAAGCGTCACCCCAATGCATGAATAGGAGAGCAACATGGTCAAAGTCTACGAAATCAACGGCGTCACCCCCGTCGTCCACCCCAGCGCCTATGTGCACCCGTCGGCCGTGCTGATCGGCGACGTGATCGTCGGCCCGCGCTGCTATATCGGCCCGCTGGCCTCGATCCGCGGCGATTTCGGCCGATTGATCCTGGAAGAGGGCGCGAACCTGCAGGATACCTGCGTCATGCACGGTTTCCCCGGCTGCGACACGGTGGTCGAAGTCGACGGCCATATCGGCCATGGCGCCGTCCTGCACGGCTGCCGCATCGGCCGCAACGCGCTCGTCGGCATGAACGCCGTGGTGATGGATAACGCCGTCATCGGCGAGGAATCCATCGTCGCCGCCATGAGTTTCGTCAAGGCGGGCATGATCGTCGCGCCGCGCAGCATGGTGGTCGGCACGCCCGCCAAGATCATCCGCGCGCTGACCGACGATGAAATCAAATGGAAAAGCTCGGGCACGGGCCAGTACCACGAACTGGCCGTGCGCTCGATGCAAACGATGCGCGAAGTGGAAGCCCTGACGCAAGTCGAGGCTAACCGCCAGCGTCTCAATTTCGAATCGGCCTTGCCGCTGCATTTGCACAAGAACGCTGCGGCGCAGTAAAAACCTACATAGGAGTAAACCACATGGCTCACATATCCACCCTGCAAAGCCTGATCGCCGGCCGCTGGCTGGGCGAAAGCGCCGCCGTGCCCCTGCACAGCGCCTTGAACAACCGCGTGATCTATCACACGCATGCGGAAAAGATCGACTTCGACGAAGCCGTCACGTATGCGCGCAAGACGGGCGTGCCGGGCCTGATGGCGCTGGACTTCCAGCAGCGCGCCGCGCGCCTGAAGGCGTTGGCCCTGTACCTGGTCGAGCGCAAGGAAGAACTGTATGCGATTTCGCATCTGTCGGGTGCCACGCGCGCCGACAGCTGGGTCGACATCGAAGGCGGCACGGGCACCCTGTTCGCCTACGCCAGCATGGGCAGCAACGAGCTGCCGTCGTCGAACGTGCTGCACGAAGGCCCGGCCATCGCGCTGGGCAAGAAGGGCGGTTTCGCCGGCACGCATATCCTGGTGCCGCGCGGCGGCCTGGCCGTGCACATCAACGCCTTTAACTTCCCCATCTGGGGCTTGCTGGAAAAATTCGCGCCAAGCTTCCTGGCGGCCATGCCCTGCATTGCCAAGCCGGCCACGGCGACGAGCTATCTGACGCAGGCCGTCGTGCGCATGATGCACGAATCGGGCTTGCTGCCGGCCGGCAGCCTGCAATTGGTGATTGGTTCCACGGGCGACTTGCTGGATCGCTTGAATGGCCAGGATTTCGTCACCTTCACGGGATCGGCGGCCACGGCCGCCAAGCTGCGCACCAATCCGAATCTGATCGCCCAGTCCGTGCCCTTCAACGGCGAAGCCGATTCGCTCAATTGCGCCATCCTGGCGCCGGACGTCACGCCAGACGACGTGGAATTCGACCTGTTCGTCAAGGAAGTCGTGCGCGAGATGACGGGCAAGTCGGGCCAGAAGTGCACGGCGATCCGCCGCATCATCGTGCCCGAGCACCTGATGGACGCCGTCGGCACGCGCCTGCGCGAGCGCCTGGCCAAGGTGGTGGTGGGCGACCCGTCCATCGACGGCGTGCGCATGGGCGCGCTGGCGTCGAAAGAGCAGCAAAATGACGTGGCCGAACGGGTTGCCACCCTGTCGCAGGATAATGAAGTGGTGTTCGGTGCGGGCGCCGGATTCAATCCGCTCGGCGAAGGCGCGCAGGACGGCAGCTTCTTCTCGCCGACCTTGCTGCTGTGCCGCGATGCCTTCGGCAACGATGCCGTGCATGACGTGGAAGCGTTCGGCCCCGTCAGCACCATGATGGGTTACAAGGATATCGATGAAGCGCTGGCCCTGGCCGCGCGCGGCAAGGGCAGCCTGGTGAGCACCCTGGTGACGCGCGATCCGAAGATCGCCGCGCGCGTGGTGCCGCAGGTGGCGGCCACGCATGGCCGCGTGCACGTGCTCGAGCGCGTGGCCTCCGTCGACTCGACGGGTCACGGCTCGCCCTTGCCGCAACTGAAGCACGGCGGCCCTGGCCGCGCGGGCGGCGGCGAGGAACTGGGCGGCGTGCGCGCCGTGCGCCATTACCTGCAACGGGCGGCCGTGCAAGGCTCGCCGACCATGCTGGCGGCGATCACCGGTGAATACGTGCGCGGCGCGGACGTCAACGAAAGCCCGATCCACCCGTTCCGCAAGCACTTCGAGGACTTGAAGACGGGCGACTCGCTGCTCACGCACCGCCGCACCGTCAGCGAAGCGGACATCGTCGCCTTCGGCGGCATCTCGGGCGATTTCTTCTACATGCACTTCGATGAAATCGCCGCGAAGGAATCGCAGTTCGGCAAGCGCATCGCCCACGGCTACTTCGTGCTGTCGGCCGCCGCCGGCCTGTTCGTCTCGCCCGGCGTCGGTCCCGTGCTGGCCAACTACGGTCTGGACAACCTGCGCTTCGTCGCTCCCGTCGCCATCGGCGACACCATACGCGCGCGCCTGACGTGCAAGCGCAAGGTCGACCGCAACCGCAAGGACGTATTTGGCGTGGGACAGGGCGTGGTCGCTTGGGACGTGCAGGTGACCAATCAGAACGAGGAATTGGTGGCCAGCTACGACATCCTGACCCTGGTGTCCAAGCGCGAATAAGCTTCAGACGCAAGACTGCCTGCATCGGCGCCGCCCGCGATCATCGCGCGGGTGGCTTTTTTTTATCCGGATTCTTTTCGTCTTGAATTATCCATAAGTGTATGAAAAATATAGGCTAAGTGTGGTTTTGCACAGCGTGCTATTTAGATAAACCCCTCTAGAACGCGTGCTTTTTTCATCAAAAGCGGCGAATTCGCTCATTGCCGCAAGAAAACTTTCCAACGTAAAACCTTTTCTATGTAGCATGGTTTTACTCACTGGTCACACGCCATGCAGGCCTCAAAGGCGATGGCGGCGCGAAAAAAACGGACCCGGCCTGTTACGGCCGGTGAGCCATCGACCTCGAGTCCCATTCCACGATTAACGTTCACCGCTACGGGTATTTAATTACTATGAATAAACACGTCCTGCTTTTCCTGATGGCCATGCCCCTGGCCATCAGCCATGCCTATGCCGAAGAGGCCGTTGGCCCCGCGGTCAAGATCAGCGGTTACGGCACGGCCGCCCTGACCATGGCCGATACGGACAACGCGCAGTTCGCGCGCCCGAACCAGGCTGCCGGTGCCGGCCGCACCGCCCGCACGGGCGTCGATTCCAACCTGGGATTGCAAGCCAATGTCACCGTCAACCCGTGGCTGTCGGCCACCGTGCAGGGCCTGGCGCGAAAGGATGGCGAGGATGATGTCGGCGCCGAACTGGCGTGGGCCTTCGCCAAGGCCAAGGTATCGGACAGCTTCAGCGTGCGCGTCGGCCGCATGGGCCTGCCCGTCTTCATGATTTCCGATTACCGCAACGTGGGCTATGCCAACACCATGCTGCGTCCGCCGGGCGAAATGTATTCGCAGGTACCGCTGAACAGCATCGACGGCATCGACGGGACCTACCAGTTCAGCGCGGGCGATACCAGCATCACCACGCAGCTGGCGCTGGGCCGTACCAAGGCCACCCTGGCTACGGGGCCCGCTTCGACCGTGCAGGTGGAAGGCAAGTCCATCGTCGCCCTGAACGTGGTAGCCGAACATGGCCCCGTCACCGTGCGCTTCGGCCGGGCCGAGACCAAGCTGACGATCAACGATTCGCCGAGCCTGAACACCCTGATGGGCAGCCTGCGCGCGGCCGGCAGCGGCTACAGGATCGCCCAGCTGGGGGCCCTGGCCGATGCGCTAGAAGTCAAGGACAAGAAGGCGTCGTTCACTTCCGTGGGCCTGGGCCTGGACTGGAACAATGTGCTGCTGCAGTCCGAATATGCGAAGCGCAAGACGGACAGCTATGTCAGCGACAGCACCTCGTGGTACGTGATGGGCGGCTACCGCATCGGTGCCTTCCTGCCCTACTACAGCCACGCCAGCCTGAAGGCCGATGGCCGCGTGAACAACACCGTGCCCGCATCCTGCCCTGCCGGCTATCCGGCCGCCTGCACGCCGACCCTGCGCGCCCTGTCGGCCGGCGTCGACACCCTGGCCACCATGCGTAACCAGCTCGAACAATCGACGGACAGCATCGGCGTGCGCTGGGACTTCCACCGTTCTGCCGCCTTGAAGGTGCAGATCGACCGCATCAAGCCGAAGAATGGCCCGGGCCTGTTCGTGCAAGCCAAGCCGGGTTTCCATGGCCCCGTTACGGTGGCTGCCGCCGCCATCGATTTCGTTTTCTGAGGAGCTCCGCATGAAACCCTTTATTTTTGCGGCTGCCTTGCTGGCGCTGTCGACCGCCGTTCCCGCCATGGCCGAAGTGGTTGTGGTCGTCAATGCCAAGAGCGCTGCCGGCGCGATGACGAATGAACAGGTGGCGCAGTTTTTCCTCGGTAAATCGACGGCCATGACGCCGATCGACCAGCCGGAAAGCGCCCCCGTGCGTGCCGAGTTCTACAAAAAGGTGACGGACAAGGAACCGTCGCAGGCGAAGGCCCTGTGGTCCAAGCTGGTCTTCACGGGCAAGGCCACCTTGCCGAAGGAAGTGGCCAATAGCGCCGACGTGAAGAAGGCCGTGGCGGCCGATCCGAAAGCCATCGGCTATATCGAAAAGAGCGCCGTCGACGCCAGCGTGAAAGTGGTGCTGACGGCGCCATAAAGCCTGCCCGGGCCGCACGCCATGCGGCGGCCTGGTACACATACCATCAGGAGACAGCAATGAGCATCAAACGCAAGATATGGGCGCTGCCTGTCATCTCGGCAGTGATTTTCGGGCTGGGGCTGGCCGTCAGCGCCTATCTGTCCACGGCCACGCTCAATTCCATCCACGCCACGGAAAGCGCCGACTATCCCGTGCTCGACCTGGCCAAGTCGCTGACCCTGGACGTGGCCGCCGTCGGCGACGCCCTGCGCGATGCCGTCAGCGAAGGCGACAAGGAACGCATCGGGCAAGTCGGCGGCCAGGCAGTCAAGTTGCGTGCCAGGCTGGGCGACTTTGCGGCGATCCCCGGCCAGCGCGAGCAGGGCGCGCGCCTGGCCAGGGAGTTCGACGCATACTATGCGCCGGCGCTGAGCGCGGCGCGCATCATGCTGGAAATGGAAGAGGGCGACCCGCAAGCGACAGTGGCACGCATGCAGGGCGCGCTGGCGGTACTCAATGCCGACCTGGCAAAGACCAATGAACAGGCGCAATCGCAGTTCAGGCAGGGCATAGAACGCAGCGCGGCCAACGTGCGCAATGCGCTCAATACCAGCATCGCCGTGGCGCTGGCCGTCATCGTCTGCCTGGTGGCCGTGTCGCACTTCGTCGTGCGTGCCATCTGGCAGCAGCTGGGCGGCGAACCCGAATATGCGCGCCAGATCGCGCGCGCCGTGGCCGATGGCGACCTCTCGATGCATATCGTGACCGAGGCGGGCGACCAGACCAGCTTGCTGGCGGCGCTGAAGGACATGCGCGCCAAGCTTGGCGGCATGGTTTCCGACATCAAGGCGTCGGCAGAAACCATCCAGGTGGCCAGCGCCGAAATCGCCCAGGGCAATGCAGACCTGGCCGCGCGCACGGAATCGCAGGCGGGCAGCCTGGACCAGACGGCGCGCAGCATGGACAGCCTGACCTCCACCGTGCGCGACAACGCCGCCAACGCGGGCCAGGCGCATGAATTGGTGGTGTCGGCATCGTCGGTTGCCGTGAAGGGCGGGCAAGTTGTCAGCCAGGTGGTCACCACCATGGGCGAGATCAACGATTCATCGAAACGCATCGTCGACATCATTGGCGTCATCGACGGCATCGCTTTTCAGACGAATATCCTGGCCTTGAATGCGGCCGTGGAAGCGGCGCGCGCCGGCGAACAGGGACGCGGCTTTGCCGTGGTGGCGTCCGAAGTGCGCAACCTGGCGCAGCGCAGCGCGGCTGCGGCGCGAGAAATCAAGCAATTGATCGGCGATTCGGTGGCCAAGGTCAACGTGGGTTCGAAGCTGGTCGATGAGGCGGGACTGACCATGGGCCAGATCGTTGACTCTGTGAAAAAAGTGGCCGATATCATGGCCGAAATCAGTGCTGCCAGCCAGGCGCAAAGCGCCGGCATCGGGGACATCGGCGTGGCCATCGGCAGCATGGACCAGATGACGCAACAGAATTCCGCGTTGGTGGAAGAAGCGTCGGCGGCGGCCGAATCGTTGCAGGAACAGGCCGTGCAGCTGGGTACGGCGCTGGCCGTGTTCAAGCTGGCGCAGGGGGGTGTGTCGGATTACGCGCTGCGCGCTAATCCGACCTACCTGGCGTTGCGGTGATGTCGGATTACGCGCCATGCGCCTCGGCGGCACCGCTAATCCGACCTACCGGGCATTGGCTGCGTAGGTTGGATTAGCGCAGCGTAATCCAACACAGGAGCGCCGGCTTACGCGCGCAAACCGAACGGATCGTCGATGCTGTGCGCCGGCTGCGTGAACCAGCGCGGACCGTCTTGCGTCATGTAGAAATGGTCTTCGTGGCGGATGCCGAATTCGCCGGGGATGCAGATCATCGGCTCGTTCGAGAAGCACATGCCCACGTCGAGCGGCGTTGTGTCGTTGCCCACCAGGTAAGGCCATTCGTGGATGTCGAGGCCGATGCCGTGGCCCGTGCGGTGCGGCAGGCCCGGCAGCTTGTAGCCGGGGCCGTAGCCGTCCGCTTCCAGCGAAACGCGCGCGGCGCGGTCCACGTCGCCGCAGGGCACGCCCAGCCGGGCGGCGGCAAACGCCGCGGCTTGCGCCGCCTTTTCGCTGTTCCATACGCTGCGCTGGCGCGCGCTGATGGCGCCAAACACGTAGGTGCGCGTGATGTCGGAGATGTAGTTCATCACTTGGCAGCCCGTGTCGATCAGCACCGTGTCGCCTGCCTTCAGGGTTTGCACGTAGTTGACGCCATGCGGATAGGCGGTCGCTTCGCCGAACAGCACGATGCAAAAATACGAGCGGGGCGCGCCCACCTTGCGGTGCGCGCGCTGGATGAATTCTTCCACTTCCACCGTCGTGATGCCCTCGTACAGCATGCTGGCCGTGGCCACGTGCACGGCCAGGGTCATGTCCATCACGCGCTGCATCAGGGCGATTTCCGCCTGTGATTTTCTGCTGCGGCAGTACGCCGTGACGGTGCGCGCGTTTTCCAGCGCGTAGCCGGGGGCCAGCGGCTTGATGCCGTCGTAGATGAAGAAGGCGGCGCTTTCGCAGATGCCCACGCGCGGCGGTTGATTCGCGTCCTGGGCGATTCCCATGCGCGCCAGCACGTCGACGAACAGCTGGTACGGGCTTTCATGCTCTTCCCAGCAATTGACCTTGCCCTCGACGAGCATGAAGCCCGTCAAGGTGCTTTCCTCGAAGGCGGGGGCGATGTATTCGATCTCGCCGCTGGCCGGCAGGATGGCGCCCACCATGCGTTCGCTGGCATACCATTTGGTGCCCGTGAAATAGGTGAGGTTGGCGCCCGCGTTCAGGTAGATCGCGGCGATGCCCTGTTCGCGCATGAAGTCCTGCGCCCTGGCGATGCGTTGCGCATGTTCGTCCTTGCCGATGGCGACCATGCCGCCCGTCATGTCCGACAGCGATGCCAATGCCTGTTCGATGGAAGTGCCACCTATGCTCATGCCTGCTCCTTTGTTCGATGCTGAATATGGAATGCGGGCATGATATCAGTTCGCGCCTTTTGGCTTGAGTCCCGGCGCGCCGCCCGCGGCATCGGGCTGGGCCAGCACCAGGTCGTGCGGATAGGTAAAATGCCAGTCCGCGTAGTGCTGCTTGCGGCGCAGGCTGGCGTCTTCGTCGAGATAGTTGTCCTGCTTGATGGGCAGTTGCGGCGACAGCGAATGGATGCCGACGATGCGTCCCTCCTGCCGCAGCACGCCCCATTCCGCCTTGCCCGTGACCGGGTCCGCATACAGGCGGCGCAAGTGCCGCCGGGCGTTGGCAAAGCGCGGGTCGCGCAGCAGTTCCTGCAAGGTCAAGGGATAGCGGGGCCGCCCGTCGGCCGGCGTGCTGTCGTAGTAGCGGCCCAGCGCGTTGCGGAATTCATGGCCGATGAACAGCAGCTCGCGCTCCTTCTCGCGCCGCGCGGCCGTGGCATGCAATTCGCTGGCCAGCACCAGGCCCACGCCCATGAAGGCGACCAGCATCAGGGTCCAGATGTAGGCGAAACCCCGTGCGCGGCGTTGGAATCTAGAGTTGCTCAAAGGGGATGCCCTCGCGCGTCTTGCCCTTGGCGCCGCTGCGCACGTCGGCCACGCCGCCAATCTCGCCATTCGGCGAAGGGATCAGCTGCCAGGTGGCGCTGGACTCCGTGACGGGGTCCAGCGGCACGCTGCGGAAGTAATGGTGGGTCACCAGGTCGGCCAGCGCGGCCGGGTATTCTCCCTTGTCGGCATAGTATTTATCGAGGCCGCTCCTGAGCACCTGCAGGTTTTCCTTCAGCGCGACTTCTTTGGATTTTTCCACCGAGCCGAAATAGCGGGGAATAGCGATCGTCAGCAGCAGCGAAATGATCGCCAGTACCACCAGCAGTTCGACCAGCGTAAAACCGCGGCGCGGAGTAGAGCAGGGCATCGACATCACCATTCCTTGAGCGGCACGCCGTTCAGGCCCACCTTGGTCGAGCGCGAGGCGACGTCGAATACGTCTTCGCCTTCGCTGGGATTGTCGGGCGGCGAGGCATAGGCGCGCTTGCTCCAGCTGTCGGCGGCGCTGCCGTCTTCCCTGGGCTGGAACGGGTCGCGCGGCAGGCGGCGCAAAAAATAGATGTTCTGCTTCGAGGGACTGCGCTGGTCGGGCACGCCCTCGACCAGTTCTTCGAGTTTTTTCGGATAGCCCGATGCGCCCAGCGACAGCTTGATGCGGCCATTGTCCGAGGCGCGCTTGTAGGCGTCGATCGCTTCGCGCATCTCGATCAGGGCATTGCGCAATTGCTGCTCCTTCGCCCTTTGCAAGGCCACCTGCGCCATCGGCACGGCCACCGTGGCCAGGGTCGCCATGATCGCCAGGGTGATCATCAGTTCGATGAAGGTAAAGCCCCGCTCTTTCACTGGCCACCTCACTGGCCACCTTTGCCGGACTTGTCGCCTGCCGCGGGCGCCTCGTCGCCGCCCGTCATGGGCGAGCCGGTGCGCGGTGCGGCTTGCTCGGGCGCGGCGATGGCCTCAGGGCTGCCACCGACGCTGGCGCGGCCGCCCACGGACGCCTCGGTGCCGGAATTGAATTCGGCCGTCATCAGGTCCGGGCGGCGGATGCTGCGCAGCAGGCGCGGCGTGATCGACAGCACGATCTCGCTGCGCATGGCATCATCCTTCTGGCTGCCGAACAGGCGGTTCAGCACGGGCAGCTCGCCCACGCCCGGTACCTTGTTGGCCGTGCCCCGGTCCTCGTCGCTGATCAGGCCCGCCAGCACCTGCGTCTCGCCATCCTTCAAACGCAACACGGTCGAGGCGCTGCGCGTGCCGATCTGGTAAGCCTGCGTGCCCGTCTTGCTGATCACCTCCTTGACGACGTTCGACACTTCCAGGTTGATCTTGATGGCCACCTCGTCGTCCAGGTAGACGTTCGGTTCCACGTCGAGTTTCAGGCCCACGTCGATGTAATTGACGCTGTCGGAACTGACGCCGTTGTTCGTCGTGACGGTGATGACGGGCACGCGGTCGCCGATGAGGATCTTCGCCTTTTCCTTGTTGCGCACGCGGATGCGCGGGTTGGCCAGGATATTGCTGTCGCTGTCCGTCTTGTTGGCGTTCAGGGTGACGCCGCCGATGCCCAGGTTGATATTGTCGCCATTGATGCGGTGCAGGTCCGCCACCTTCAGGCCGCCCAGGCCTCCCGTGCTGCCTGCGACGCCGGCCAGGGTCAGGCTGGCCTGGTCGGGCCAGCGCACACCCAGTTCCATCAGGCGCGTGCGCTTGACCTCCAGCACTTCCACCTCCAGCATCACTTCCGGGTCGGCCAGGTCCTGCACGTTGATGATGCGTTCGGCCATGCGCACCATTTCCGGCGTATCGCGCAGCATGATGATGCCCAGGCGCTCGTCAGTGACGACATCCTTGGCCTTGAGCAGGGTCTTGATGGAAAACGCCACCGTCTTGACGTCCGCATTGGCGAGGAAAAAAGTGCGTACCACCAGCTGCTGGTAATCCTTCACCTTTTGCGGCGTGTTCGGGTAGATCGTGATCGACTTGTCGCTGGTGACGCTTTGCTCGAGCTGGTTGGCGCCTAGCAGCATGGCGATCGCCTCTTCGATGCTGGTGTCGCGCACGGAAATGGTGGCGCGCAGGGCCGGGTCGACCTCCTTGTCGAAGACGAAGTTCAGGCCCGACACCTTGCTGATGAAGTCGAACACGGAGCGCAGGGGCGCGTCGCGAAATTCCAGCGTCACGGGTTTGCGGTAGGCGGCCGCCAGCTTGCCGCCGGCCGGACGGCTCTTGGCCTGCTCGTCGCCGATGCGGCCCTTCAGGGCCAGCGCCTCGCGCTGCGCGGGACGCTCCTGCAGCACCTGGCGCAAGGCTTCCTGCGCCTGCGCGACATTCGCTTCGCCGCCGCGCTGGTAGCTGGCCTGCGCCTCCTGCATCAGCTTGCGGTGCCGTTCATCCTGCGCCACGCCGGCCAGGCCCCGCTGCGCCACGTCGTTGCTGGCGTCCAGAGCCAACGCCTGCTGGTACAGCGCTTGCGCTTCGGGCAGCTTGCCCTGCTGGCGCAGCGCCTCGGCGCGGCCATTCAGGTTGTTCAGCGCGCGCATCCTGCCATTGGTGACGGCGATGCGGTACTTGGCGTTGGTCGGTTCGGCCTGCGCAGCCTGTTCCAGCAGGGCCAGGCCCTGTTCCGTGCGGCCGGCCCCCAGCATGGCCTGGCCGTCGGTATAGGCCTGGTTGCCGGCGCAGGCGGCCAGCAGGGACAGCATCGGCAGCAGGGTAATGCCAGTACGTGGTGTGCGTCGTTTCAATTGAGGTCCCCTACGGCGAGTGTCTGTTTCAGGTTGAGCGGCAGATAGGTAAATTGCAGGGCGCCTTGCACCACGCCGTCGAAGCGGTAACGCTCTTCGAGCGTGTCGCCGGGGCGCACCACCACGTTGCGTTCGCCCGCCTGGAGAAAATAGGCGGCCTTGCCTTCGTCGACGAAACGGCCAAGGAACTGGAAGGGCAGCGGTGGCGGCGCGTTCGCGTCGACGGCGGCGACAGTGCGCGTGGCCTGCGCGGCCTGCTGGTCGAGCATGATCTTTTTCGGTGTCTCGGGCTGCCAGCTTTGCTTGGCGAACAGGGTGGCCGCTTCCTCGTCGTCCAGCCCCCGGCGCGGTTCGATGGCCAGCGCGCGATTGGCTGGCGCAGCGGCAGCGGTGGCGATGAGGGGCGCGACCGCTACCCGTTCCACCTGGCGCGGCGTGGCCGTGGCCGGCCCCACGATGCTGCCTTCATCCTCCGGGGCGAAGAGGGCGGCCAGCAAGGTCGCCACGGCGGCGCCCCCCAGTACGGCTTTTTTCATCGGCGCGCCTCCGGCTTCTTGACCAGCAGGATGAACTGGATGCGCGCATCGATCTCGCCCGCTTCAATCTGCTCGCGCTTGAACAGCACGGAGTCGAGGGTCAGGGTGGGTAGTGCCTGCAGGGCGTCGACAATAAAGGTTTGCAGCTGCGCGTATTCGGCTTTTACCGGCAGGGTGATCTGGTAGCGCAAAAAGGCCGTGTTACCGTCTTCCTGCGGCTTGTAGTCAGCCTTGTCCAGGGTGACGCCGCTTTTTTGCGCCACTTCCAGCAAGGTTTTCAGCTGCTCGGGAATGCTGTCGTGCGCGGGCAGGTAGGCGTGAAAGGCGGCCAGGCTGTCCGCGTCGGCGTCGAGCGTGACGGGCGCCGGCGGCAGCGCCGCCTGTTTCGCCATCGCGACCAGCTGCGCGCGCAATGGCTGCTGGCGTTCGGCCAGCGCCTCGCCCTGCTGCACGGCGATGGCGGCCAGCGCCAGGCAAGCCGCGCCGATGGAGCTGGGCCAACCCAGCATGCGCCACAGACGCTGCGCTTCCCACGCCATGCGCGGCGGAATATGCAAGTGGAGGCGTGCGCGGGCCACGGGCACGCCTGCTTTCAGTACGGGTTTTATTGCCGCCATTGCGCCTCCAGCTGAAAACGGTAAGGGTGTGCGGGCGCGTTCGCATTCGCGTTACTGTTCATCTCGTGCTTGAGCAGATACACGGAACTGAACATGGGCTGCTGGTTCAGGAAGGCCAGGTAATTGAGCATGTCTTGCGGGGTTTCCGTCTCGGCGGCGATTTTCAGCACGCTGGCGCCATCCTGCCCCTGCTGCGCATTCAGGTCCAGTCCCAGCAGGGCCACGCGCACGTCGCGTGGCGCCTGCACCGTCCTGACCAGGCGCGTGACGGGCAGGTTGAGCTGGCGCACGGCGGCGGCCACCTGTTTCAGTTCGAGGTCGCGTTCGCGCTGCTGGCTCGCCGAGAGGGGCGTGCGCACGGGACGCACCGGCTGCAGTTGCGCCAACTGCGCTTCCAGGCGCCGCGTTTCCTGCGTCTGCACCAGCCAGTACCCGGCGGCCGGCAGCAGCAGCAAGCCGCCCGCCAGGCACAGGGCCAGGCGCCAGCCCTGGAACGTCTGCGCGGCGCCGGGCGGCAGGAATTCCAGGCGGCTCAGGCCCATGCGGCCTCCCGCATCAGGTGGGCGGCGCCGGCCACGGCGATGGGCACGAAGCGTTCCGGCACGTTCGTCTGCGGCACGCCGCTCAAGTCGATCAGGGCCACCTGTTCGATGGCGTCGAGCTGCGGCGCGCGCAAATTCCAGCGCCGCCACGCCCGCTCCAGTTCGTCGCCCCAGGCCGCGGCGCAGGACTGGCTGTGCAGGGCCGTGATACGCCCGCCGCTGCTTGTCGCCAGCAGCAGCCGCCCCGCCTCCACCAGGGCGAAGGCGGCAGGTTTTGCACCGGCGATGCTGCGCCAGGCCGGTCCGGCGATCGGTTCGATGGACAGGCAGCGCCGGCCATGCGCGGCGGCCGCGTCCTGCACGCCCTGCAGCAGGGCCGCATCAATGCCGCAGGCCAGGCGCGGCATGCCGTACGGGGCATCGTCGGCGGCCAGGCGCCAGGCGCGCGCGCTGTCGCCATACACGGCGCCGAACTGGCTGTGCAGGAAGCGCTGGGCGCTGCTCCGGTCGAGCAGGGCGCCGCTCCACGGCACCATCAGCATGGCGCACCAGCGGCTGGCCAGGCTGACGGCCAGCGGCAGTTTTTTGCCGCCATCGTGTTCGAGCCAGCCGCGCAGGGCGGCCAGCGCCACTTCCCAACTGGCGTCGGGATTCGCAATGGGCAGGTGGAAGGCGCTGTCGGGCAAGGGACGGCCGGCGCGACGCAGCACGCCGTGCAGCCCGTGCGGCGCCAGGTGCAGGCACACGGTGGCGCGGGTAAGGCGTTCAATAAGTGACACGATTGAGCTCCGCTAAAGTGGTTTCGCCGCGCCGCACCAGGTCCAGGCCCGCCTCGCGCGCCAGGCGAAAACCGTTGCGCGCCGCCTCTTCCTTCATCTGGCTCAGGGGCGCGCGCGTGCAGATCATTTCGCGCATCGTATCGCTGAGCATCAGCACCTCGGCGACGGCCTTGCGGCCCTTGTAGCCGGTGCCGCGGCAGTGGCCGCAGCCCTTGCCGGCCATGAATTGCCAGTCCTGCACCTGATGCAGGGCCAGCCCGCTGTCGCGCAATTGCTGTGCGTCGGCCAGCACCTCGGCGCTGGCGTCGACGGCGCAATGGGCGCAATTGAGGCGCAGCAGGCGCTGCGCCACGATGCCGTTCAGGGCCGCCGCAAAGCTGTAGGCATCGACGCCCATGTGCAGGAAGCGGCCCACCACATCAAAGACGTTGTTCGCGTGCACGGTGGTGAATACCAAGTGGCCCGTGAGCGCCGCCTGCACGGCGATCTGCGCCGTTTCATCGTCGCGGATCTCGCCGATCATGATCTTGTCGGGATCGTGGCGCAGGATGGAACGCAGGCCGCGCGCGAACGTCAGCCCCTTCTTTTCGTTGACGGGAATCTGCAGCACGCGCGGCAGCCGGTATTCGACGGGGTCTTCGATGGTGACGATCTTGTCGCGCCCCGTGTTGATTTCCGTGATGGCCGCGTACAGGGTGGTGGTCTTGCCCGAGCCCGTGGGCCCCGTCACCAGCAGCATGCCGTGCGGCTTGGCGGCCAGGCGGCGTATCTGTTCGATGGCATCCTCGTTCAGGCCCAGGCTTTCCAGGCGCAGCGCCTGCGCCGCCTCCGTCAGCGCGCGCCGGTCGAGCAGGCGCAGCACGGCGTCCTCGCCAAAGATATTGGGCATGATGGAAACGCGAAAGTCGATTTCCGCCCCTTTGACGCGCACCTTGAAGCGGCCATCCTGCGGGATGCGGCGTTCGGCGATGTCCAGGTCGGCCATGACCTTGATGCGCGAGATGATCTGCTCGGCCATCTGCAGACCCTGCACCTGGCCCGCCTGCACCAGCACGCCATCGACGCGGTACTTGATGACCAGGCTGGCCACGTCGCATTCGAGGTGGATGTCGCTGGCCTGGAATTTCAGGGCATCGTAGATGGTGGAGTTCACCAGTTTCACGACCGGGCTGCTGTCTTCGCTGATGCGGATCAGCGAGATGTCTTCGATGCTCTGGTCGAGTCCCGGCACGTCATCGCCATGTTGCATCTCCTGCATCGCCTGCTGCACGCTTTCCTGCTGCAGCAGATAGGCGGCCAGGTCGTCCGGATGTGCCAGCGCCACCGTGAAGGGCGTGGACAGGGCGAAGTCGGCCCATTGCAGCAGGTCCTCGCTGAAGGGATTGCCGATGACGAGCACGGGCGGCGCGCCCGGAACGCCAGGTTGCAGCAGCACGCAGTCGCGCTGGGCGCAATCCGTGTAGGGCAGCAGGGCAAAGGCGGGCAGGGCGGCCTGCAGTTCGGCCATCGTCCACGCCGGATAGCGGAACAGGGCGGCCAGCTGGCGCAGGAAGACTTCGGGCGGCAGGGCCGCCGTTTCCTGCAGCACGGCCATCTGCGCACGCCCCTGTTCCAGCGCGCTCGCGTGGGCCCGGCGCAGCATGGCCGCATCGAGCACGGCCCGTTCTTCGTCGCGCGCGTTCATGGCAGCACCTTCACGATAAGGTTCAAGACAAGCTCCCCGCCAGTTCAAAGATTGGCATGTACATCAGCACCACCACGCCGCCGATCACTACGCCGATGATGGTCATCAAGAGCGGTTCGAGCAGGCGCGAAGCCCAGTCCACCCAGCGCGCGAATTCCTCGTCGTGGAATTTGGCCGAGCGTTCCAGCATGTCGCCCAGGCGGCCCGTGTTTTCTCCCACCTTCAGCAGCGATTGCGCCACCGGCGTGGCCATGCCGGCCTGTTCCAGCGCGGTGGAAAACGGCATGCCTTCCTGCACCGCGCGGCGCGCCTGCGCCAGCTGCTCCTGCTGCGCCGGCAGCAGCATCGGCGCGACCATGGCCAGCGCCTTGTGCAGCGGGATACCGGCATGCAGCAGCAGGCTCAGTGCCCGGTAGAAGCGGGCCAGGCGGAATTCCGCCGCCTTGTCCGCCAGCACGGGCAGGCGCAAGAGGCGTAGCACCAGCGCCATGCGCATGGCGCGGTTGGCGATGCCGAAGACCACGGCGCCCACCGCCGCGGCCAGTGCGCCGGCGCACAGCAGCGGATGCGCGGCCAGGGTCTGGCCAAAGCCCAGCAGCATCTGCGACATCCAGGGAATCTCGCGGCCCGAGCTTTCGTAGACGACGCTGAATTTGGGCACCACGTAGCCGAGCAGGAACAGCGTCACCAGGCCGCCGACGACGAGCAGCATGCACGGGTAGATGGCGGCGGAAATGAGTTTTTTGCGGATGGCGTCGAACTGCAGCTGGTAGGCAACGAAGCGCGCCAGTGCCTCGGGCAGGTTGCCCGAGCGTTCGGCCGCGTGCACGGTGGCGATGTAAATGTCGGGGAAGATGTCGGGGAACCCGGCCAGGGTGTCGGAAAAGCTTAGGCCCTGCTGCAGGGTGAGCACGATGGCGGCCAGGGTGGCCCGGGCGCTGGGGCGCGTTTCCTTGTTGTGCAGGGTGGCCATGGCTTCGCCCAGGTTCAGGCCCGCTTCGAGAAGGGCCAGCAGCTCCTGGCTGAATTGCAGCAGGGGCAAGCCCTGTTTGCCGGGGCGCAGCGCGGCACCCGTCTCCTGTGCGACGCCAGCGTCGACGGCCAGCACGCGCCAGCCGCCGCGCACGGCCGCGCGGATCGCCTCGGCCTCGCTGGCGGCGTCGATGGCCAGCGCCTGGCTGCCCGCCGGGCCCTGCACCTGGAGGTGGAACTGCATGTCCGGCTCAGGCGAGCATGGTGGTGGCCTGGGGCGTGAAAATGGGGTGATGTGAAAAGGGGAGAGCGCGTGCGGACAAGGTCGAAGTAGGCATCGGTCAGGAACCATCCAAAAAAAGTTCAATTCGTCGCGGGTACCGGCAGCAGGCAAGATGCAATCACTGCCTCAGGGTAGACTGGAATTGCCGGGAAATCAATCGTGTCGTGCGGGCAAGCCGATACATCGATGGCTTGCCCGCATCTTCAGCCGATTACTGGGTAACCAGGCTGACCTTGTCGATCACGAACGAGGTTTGCAGCGACGCGTCCTCGGTGGCGGCAAACGAGAGCTGCACGGTCTGGCCCTTGTAGGCGATCAGGTCAAACGTGCGGATCTGGTAGCCGGCCGCCTTGTTCACGTTCGAGTACGAAGCCAGGGTGCCCAGCACCGTGCCGGCGCTGTTCTTCACGGTGACGACCAGCTTGTCGTACACGGTATTGCCCGTTTCAGCCGTGTCGATATGCAGCGCGAAGCTCAAGCTGGCGGACGTGGCGGCGGCCGGAATGGCCACGCTTTGCGTCAGCGATTCGCTGGCCGTGGCGCCATTGCCGCCCAGCCAGGCGTACTGCGTGCCTTCGTACGCGGCTTGCCCCGTAAACGTGCCGATGGCGCCCGTGGTGCCGCTCCAGCCCGTGGCGCCGGCCTCGAAGCCGCCGTTCGTCACGCGTTCGGTGGCGCTGCTGGTGCCCACCGTCAGCGTGGCGTTGTTCGACGTGGCCGTCACGGCGGGCGACGAGGAATCCGTCACCGTGGCCTTGAAGACGGCGCCGCTGTCGGCCGCCACGGCCGTGAAGCTGTAGGCGGGCGACGTGGCGCCGCTGATCACGGCGCCATTGCGGTACCACTTGTAGGTGTATGGCGCCGTGCCGCCGCCCGCGCCAACGGCGAACGAGGCGGTGGCGCCCGGTGCGACGGTGATGCTGGCCGGCTGGCTGGTGATGGTCACCGCGCCGCCGGTCGTCGATTCATCGACGTCGGCGCCCACGTTGATGGCCGCATACGCGCGCTTGACGGCGATCGATTCCGCGCTGCCCACGCCATACAGTTCCTCGGCTGCCTGCAGCACCTTGTTGCGCGCGTCGGCATAGTTGGTCGACGAGGTGAACTTGGTGGTGGCGGCCTTGAACCAGATGCGGTAGGCCTTGTCGCTGCCGATACCGGTCATGGCCAGCGGGCTTTTGTTCAGGTAGGAGCTGTAGTAGTCGCTGCTCGAGGTGGAATTCGAGCCTTGCGACAGGAAGTAGAACATGCGGTTGTTCGGGCCGCTGCTGTAGTGGACGTCGAGGTTCTTGATGGTGCTGCTCCACGCATTCGGGCTGCTGCCATCCTTGCTCGGCTTGTACAGCCAGCGCAGCGGCTGGCCGTTCTTGGCGATCTCCTTGCCCGTCATCCAATCGTTGCCCGTATTGGGAATCGTGGTGCCCGTGCCGCCGGCACGCGCATACGCTTCCACCATCTCGCCGGCGATGTCCGAGCTCGATTCGTTCAAGCCGCCCGACTCCTGCGAGTAGATCAGGCCCGAGGTGGCGTCCGTGATGCCGTGGCCCATCTCATGGCCGATCACGTCGATGGAGCCGAGGTTGTTGAACGCGCTGCCGCCGTCGCCGATGTACATGCATTTGCAGTTGCCGTCGTAGTAGGCGTTGTCGTAGGCCGTGTTGACGTGGGCGGCGATGTGGGTGGCCGTGTTGTTGCCGTCCAGGCTGGACCAGCCGAGCACATTCTTGTGCGTGTCGTAGGTGTTCATCAAGCCCCACATCGCATTGACGGCCGCCGTCTGGCCGTTGGCGTTGGTGGTGCTGCCGCCGTTGATGTATTGCTGGCCGTCGCCCCAGGTATTGCTGGTGCTGCTGTACACGCTGCCCGAGGTGGTGCCATGGTTGGCATTCGTGATGGCCATGCCGCCGAAGCTGCCGCCCGTACCGCGGCTCGGGTCTTTCATGGTGTAGGTGCTGCCGGTCAGCGTGGTGTTGAGCGGCACTTGGCCGTTGTACTGGCTGTTGCCAATGCCGGCGACGGTTTTCAGGGCTTTCCACTGGCGCAGGATGCGGCCATCCCTGGCGCTGACGACGGTGTCGTAGTAGACCGGCTTGCTGCCGCTGATCATGCGCGTCTGCACCAGGTAGGCCAGCTCATAGTGGTCGACTACATCCTGCACGTCGAGGGCGTTGAGCGCCGCTTCCGACTTGTTCTCGGCGCCGGCCACGCGCACGGTTTTCATGACGGGGTAGATCAGCAGCTGCGCATGCGGCGGCACATGGTCGACGGCCGGCACACCGATGCTTTTCACGGCGGCGGCGATGGCGGCGGCGGCGCTGACGGCCGGCGTGGTGTCGATATCGGTGGTGGCGCTGCGGGTGACGGCATTGACGCCGCCGCTACCGAGGCCGGACGCGCGGTCCGAGACGGATTCGCTGACGATGTCGCCGGCGCTGTTGCTGACCACTACCGTCTCGGAACCGAAGACGGGCAAGCCCTTGTAGGTGTGCTGTACGCGGCTCACGCGGGTGCCGCTGACGCCCGGATGCTGGGCGCCGACGACAAAGCCATGCTCGGTATTCAGACCGCGGCTGCGCGCTTGCGCGGCCAGTTTGTTGACCAGGCTGGCGGTCTCTTGTGGAGAAGCCAGGGCGACCGGCGCGGCCATCAGGGTCTGTGGCAGCGGCGTGGCGGCGTCGGCCGTGGTGGCCATCAGCGGCAGGGCGGCGATGGATGCGGCAACTATCGTCAAACGTAAATTCATTTCTGCTCCATGGTATCGGTTAAGGAAATGGTGAATGAGCTGGCCGCGATGCCTGATGGCCACCCCGGCGTGCCTGGCGGCGGGCGGATAGCCTGCCATTTTGTGGTGGCATGACGCCGGGTAGGGGGACACTAAACTTGTCGAGATCGCCATGTCAAAAAATTCAAGAAATGGGTCACTACGCGAATTTTTGTTAAGAATTGAACATTTTTCGGCAATACATCATATGAAAGTTTGATGTATCGCAAGCTGCAACTTTTGTTTTGGACTACTTCGCCTAATGGCGTGTTCTGTTGGAAAAACACTGTTGCCTTTTCTAAATGTTGCGATCTACACTAGGTCTTCGCGGTATCCCCAGAGGATCAGGCGAAGACAAAAAAAGCGCACGCGGCAATGACCGCGTCCAGATACAGCGCATCGGGAAAAAATCGGGAGTTTCACATGACGTCAGTTCTGTTTTCTGCTGCAGGTTTCAGCCATTTCCCCTCTGGAGCGGCCTTCATGCTGCATCCGCCTTCCTAGCCGCCGCTAGCCGGCTGTTCCCCCCGCAAGGGGGCTTTTCCGCGAGTCCGACCGCGCCGCCCGGCGTGGCCGCTGGCGCAGTGCATCCTTTTTTCAGGAAGGGTTGCCGGCTCCTGGTGCGTGCACCGGAATCACCGGCCCGAAGAACTATGCTTTCGATAGCGACCAAAGTGGAACAGATCGTGATGGAATCGGCCTTTCTCAGCGAGGGATTGGGCCGCGGCTTGCTGAACCTGTCGGAACTGGCGCGCCAGCTGCAGCCGCAATTGCAGAGCGACTTATGGAAACCGGTGGGGCAGGCTGCCGTGGTAATGGCGCTGCGCCGCCTGGCCGAACGGATGCCGCAGCAGAAAGGCGGCGAGATCGTGCTGGCGCACCGCGCGGGCGAGCTGTCCACGCGCAGCGAGCTGATGATTTTTACCTACCGTTATTCCGACCAGACGTATGCCTGCCAGCGCCAGTTGCTGGCGCTGGCTGCGCCCCAGCGGGGCACGTTCATCACCGTTACGCGCGGCGTCAACGAGGTGATGGTGATCTGCAGCCGTTCGCTGCACGCGCTGGTGGAAGAGGTGTTCGGCGAAGAGCAGGAACTGGCGCGCCAGGAACGGGTGACGGCCGTGACTTTGCACCTGGCCGCCGAAACCTGCTATACACCGGGCGTGTATCACGCCATTCTCAAGCGCCTGGCCTGGGAGCGCATCAATCTGATCAACATCATCTGCACATATACGGAGCTGACCTTGCTGCTGGAAGCGTCGCAGACGGGCGCCGCCTTTTCCGTACTGTCGAAAATCGTCGCGCAATGAAAAACGCCCCGCTGCAGCGCTGCAGCGGGGCGTCCGGAGGCGCAAGCGCGGTTTATTTTTCCAGCTGCGTGCGCACGCGGGCGATCGCTTCGCGTACCTGGCGCGGCGCGGTGCCGCCCACGTGGTCACGCGCGGCGACGGAGCCTTCCAGCGTCAGCACCTCGAATACGTCGTCGTCCGTCAGTGGCGAAAACGCGCGCAGCTGGGCCAAAGACAGGTCGGCCAGGTCGCAGCCGGCGTCGACGCAGGCGCGCACGGCCAGGGCCACCGCTTCATGGGCGTCGCGGAACGGCAAGCCTTTCTTGACCAGGTAGTCGGCCAGGTCGGTCGCCGTGGCATAACCCTGCAGGGCGGCCGCGCGCATCGCTTCCGGTTTCACCGTGATGCCGCCGGCCATGTCGGCGAAGATGCGCAGGGTGTCGATGACGGTGTCGACGGTGTCGAACAGCGGTTCCTTGTCTTCCTGGTTGTCCTTGTTGTAGGCCAGCGGCTGGCCTTTCATCAGGGTCAAGAGGCCAATCAGGTGGCCGTAGACGCGGCCCGTCTTGCCACGCGCCAGTTCCGGTACGTCCGGGTTTTTCTTTTGCGGCATGATTGACGAGCCGGTGCAGAAGCGGTCGGCGATATCGATGAAGCCGATGCGTGGGCTCATCCAGATCACCAGTTCTTCGGCCATGCGCGACACGTGCATCATCAGCACGGCGGAGGCGGCGCAAAATTCGATGGCGAAATCGCGGTCCGATACGGCGTCGAGCGAGTTGTGGCACACGTCGTCAAAGCCCAGCGTCTTGGCCACGCGCAGGCGGTCGATGGGGAAGGTGGTGCCGGCCAGGGCGGCGGCGCCCAGCGGCAGGCGGTTGACGCGCTTGCGGCAGTCGGCCATGCGCTCGGCGTCGCGGCCGAACATCTCGACATACGCCAGCATGTGGTGGCCGAAGGTGATCGGCTGGGCCACCTGCATGTGGGTAAAGCCCGGCATGATGGTGTCGGCATGCTGTTCGGCCAGATCCGTCAGCGCGCTGCGGAAGGTCGCCAGCAGGGCGGTGATGTCGTCGATGGCGGAACGTACGTAGAGGCGGATATCGGTGGCCACCTGGTCGTTGCGCGAACGGCCCGTGTGCAGGCGCTTGCCCGCATCGCCGACCAGTTCGGTCAGGCGTTTTTCGATATTCAGGTGGACATCTTCCAGGTCCAGCAGCCATTCGAACTGGCCGGCGGCGATTTCCTGCGAGATTTGCGCCATGCCGCGCTGGATTTCCGCGTAGTCGGCCGGGCTGATGATGGCTTGCGCATGCAGCATTTCCGCATGGGCCAGCGAACCTTCGATGTCGAACAGCGCCAGGCGCTTGTCAAAAAATACAGAAGCTGTGTAGCGCTTGACGAGGTCCGAGACCGGTTCGGAAAACCGGGCCGACCAGGCTTCGCCCTTTTTGGAGAATTGATCAGTCATGAAAGAAGTCCTTTAGTGTACGGCGATTATAAACAAGGTTGGCCAGCGGTAGGGCTTTTAGGGGCTTGCAGGGCGCTGAAATGGCCGGGAATGGGGCTGGCAAGCCTCAAATGCCACGTTGATGGCCTGTTGCGCGTTTCATCCGGGCTGTTTGTATTCTGTCCCGCGAATCGTGCGTTTGGTCGCAATCCGATGGCAGTTCAGGGGGGATCGGCCTACAGTTCAATCATCGCAGCACACAACCAGCCACTCAAAGGACATCATCATGAACATCGCCAAAAACATGGAAGCCATCTTCGTCGCCATCATCGCCATCGCCGCCGCGACCAGCCTGGCCACCGCCGCCGTGCCGAAGTTCCGCGCCGCGCCAGCCCCCATCGCCGCCAGTGCCGAGCAAGTCACCATGCATACCGTATACGTCAGCGCCAAGCGCCTGAGCGCCGAAGAAAAAGCTGCCCTGTAAGCGCGGCTATGCCATGCGGGCAGTAGCAGTAACTCGCAGTATCCCATCACGGGCCATTCGAACGGGCGGTACCCCCGGTTCTCTCCAGCCCAGGTGACAGCAGCAATCCGCAACACAGCGTAGCAACGGGCGGAACGCACGCTTCCAGCCAAGCACCCTATTTTTATCAGTCAGCCCTCATCAGCCATCGGCATCGCGCCGGCGGCAGCGGACAGCCACGCCTAGCGCATTTCGCCCAGCGCCCAGCGCACTTCGCTGGCCACGTCGGGGACGGGATCGTTCAAGCGGCTTTGCAGCATGGGCATGGCGGCGCCGGCTTGCAAGTCGCCCAGCGCATGGGCCACGCGGCGGCGCACCACGGCGTCCTTGTCGCCCAGCATGGCGATCATGGGAGCGAGCCAGCGCCGCTCGTCCATATCGCCCAGCGCGGCGGCAGCTTCGGCGCGCACCGCGGCGTCGCGATCGGCCAGCAGCGCCGCCACGGCGGGCGCCGTTTCCGCAAAACGCATCTCGCCCAGTGCCCAGACGGCAAGCTGGCGTACGACAGGCTGCGGGTCGCGCAAGGCCAGCAGCAGTGCCGGTATGGCGGCGCGCTGGCGGAACGATTCCATCTCGGCCGCATGGCGCAGGGTGTAGTCCCTGGCACGCATCGCGCTGGATAGCTGGGTGAAATTCGGGTTGCCGAGCGCCTGCAGCAAGGCGATTGGATCTTGCTGCTGGCCGTTCGGGGCCGGCAACAGGCTGTCCGGCCACAGCACCTGTTCCCCTTGCAGCGTGATACTGCCGATCACGCACACCAGCGCCATGCTTGCCAGCATGCCGCTCCACCATTGACGCAGCGTGACGCGCCCGCGCGGGCGATGGGCTTCCAGCAGCGCCGCGATGCGTGTGCCCAGCATGGCGCCGCGGCTGGCAATGCGATTGGCCATGCCCGCTGCCGGCTGGCCTGCCTGTTCTGCGCCGAAGGCCTGGCGCGAGACCATGAGCAGGGTGTGGGCGTAGCGCGATGGCGTGGCGCCGGCAGCCAGTACCGCGTCATCTGCGGCGCATTCCGTATCGTGTTCGAGCATGCGCAGCAGCGGATACATCAGAGGGTGCCACCAGTACAGGGCGAGCAGCATGCGCGCCAGCAGCAGCATGGGCCAGTCGTGGGCGCGGATATGCGCCAGTTCGTGGGCCAGCACGGCATCGGCTTCCGCATTGCCGACGCTATGCCGGTCCAGCACGATGACGGGATGGCGCCAGCCCCAGCTGTATGGCGATGTGGCCGACTCGGAGACCAGCAGACGCACGGAACGGCGCAGCCCCAGCGACAGGCGCAGCCTTTGCAGGGCCATGCTCCATGCCGGTGCTTCGAGCACCTGCGCGGCGGCGGTAGCCTGGCGCAAGCGCACCAGGTTCAGCGCCAGGCGCAGCAGGTGGCAGAGCACTCCCACGGCATACACGGCCAGCAGCCAGCGGCCCAGCCATGCGGCACGGGCCGGGGCGGCCAGGGCGGCATCGATGTCGGGCAGCGCAGCCGTCGCCACGCTGGCGGGGATGCGCAGCGGAGGGTCGAGCAGGGCCGACATGGCCAGCGGCATGCGCATGGACAGCTGCGGCAGCCATAGCCAGAACAAGGGCATCAGCAGCAGCGCCACCAGGCCGCAGCGCGTGGCAAACACGCGGCGCGAGGCCGACGCGCGGTGCAGCAGGCGCAGCATGCAGAGCAACAGCATCACCGTCACGCTATGCTTCAGGAGAAGCTGCGCGAGATCGGTTCCCGCCATCAGCGGCCTTCCTGGCGCGCCTTCGCGATCATCGCTTCGAGATCATCGAGCTCCTGCGCACTCAGCTCACCGGACATGCCGAGCAAGGCCGTCGCGGCGCTGGCCTTGGAGTTATTGAAAAAGGTGCCGACCAGTTTTTTCAGTGCTGACTCGCGCACCTGCGCCTGCGGCGCCACGGCGCTGTACAAATAGCGCTGTCCATCGACGCGATGCTGCAGCACGCCCTTCGTTTCCAGGCGCGCCAGCATGGCGCGTACCGCCGAATTGCTCAAGTCCGGCCCCAGTTCTTCCTGGATCTGCGTCGCCGTCGCTTCCTGCAGCCGGTACACGCATTCGACGACCTGGCGCTCGCGCGGTGCCAGGTCTTCCAGTCCGCGCATCTCGGCGGGGACAGTGGCCAAGGGTTTCTTTTTCATGGTGATTTCAATGCTTGCTCTGCTTGTGAAAGATGCTGGCGGTAGCCGGCCATGGCCTGTTCGCGTGCGCCGTTGGCCTGTCCCAGCGCAAGCGCCCGCGTGAACTGGCGCTGCGCCTCCGTGGGGCGGGCACCTGCCAGCAAGGCTTCGCCGTAGCTGTCCGCGGCATTGTCGGACTGCGCATAGGCCCGGACATTGTACGCCAGCACCAGCGTGGCGAGCGCCGTCTGCTTCGCCTTGGTCAGCAGGTCGAAACCCAATGCATTGATCTCCGCTTCGCTCAATGCGCTGTCCCGCAGTGCCGCCGCGGTGTGATCCATGGCTGCGTCATTCTGCTGCTTGCCCAGCATGGCGGCGCTGTGCTCCAGCTCGCCCATCAGCTTTTGTTTGGCCTGCGCCTTGGCCGCGCGCGCGGCACCCTGCGTGGCCAGGGTCATGACCTGGCCGATGGCGGCAATGACCAGGTCCGGTTCCTGCATCTGGATGCCATGGCCACTGTTCGGCGTGAAGACGTGCGCGCCGCTTGAAAACTGGCTGAGGAAGGCAGCGTGCCGCTCGCGCTTGATCTTGATGACGGCCGGCGTCTCCTGGAAGAAGTCCGAGCCGGCACGCGCCTGCACGGACGTGAGCAGCACCGCAGGCACGTCGGGCAGCGCCGGCATCGCCGGCAGCTGGCCCGCATCGAGGAGGGCCTGGATCGTTTGCAGCTCGCCCTGCCACTTGGACGGAATGCTGGCAGCGAGCATGCGCTGGTCCTGCCGCAGGCGCGCCGGATCGATGTGTTTGAGTATGCTTTCCAGGCCTTCATCGGCTGGGTCGACCAAGACCAGGCCCGCGACCCGCTGCGGATGCGTGGCCGCGAAGTAGCGGATCAGGAAGCCGCCATAGGAATGGCCCACCAGGATCAGCGGGCCCTCCACCTTGCGCTGGCGCAGCACGTCGGCCAACTCGGCGACGCTTTGCTCCAGGCCGAGCGGCTGTGGGCGTGCCGGCGACTTGCCGTAGCCGGCGCGGGAATAGACCAGTACTGCCGCATTTTTCGCCACCTCCGGCGCCACTTTGCGCCATACCGACAGGTCGCTGGCGAAGCCCGCCTCGAAGACGACGGTATACGAGCCTGCGCCAGCCTGCGCCACGTGCAGCGGGTGTCCGCCGACGCTGACCATGCCGTCAAAATCGGCGGCAACCGCCGGCGTTGTCAAGACGGCGGCAGACAGCAGGCCGGCCAATGTCCACTTCCATGCGAATGAGAGCATCGTATTCCTTGGTGATTGGATAAGCTACAAATGTAGCATGCCACATTTGTAGCATGCCTACAAGAAATACATTCAAGGGCATGTCCGCCGCAAGGAATGGCGATCAGTCTCTTGTGCAATGACGATGGCCCGTCGTTGCCGGACACGGAACAAGGTGCTGCGCGGGGCCAGCCTGGCTTTCTGCCTTTCATCGGGCCGCTCGGTATTCTGTCCCTGTTTTTGGGCTGTTTGTCGCAATCCGGTGGCGATCGCGGAGCAATGCGCCTACAGTTCCATCATCGCAGCACACAACCAGCCACCCAAAGGACACCATCATGAACATCGCTAAAAACATGGAAGCCATCTTCGTTGCCATCATCGCCATCGCCGCCGCGACCAGCCTGGCCACCGCCGCCGTGCCGAAGTTCCGCGCCGCGCCGGCCCCCATCGCCGCCAGCGCCGATCACGCCACCATGCACACCGTGTATGTGAGCGCCAGGCGTTTGAGCGCCGAAGAAAAAGCCGCCCTCGCCCTGTAAGCGCGGCGATGGCATGCAGGCAGTATCGGTAACAGTATTGGCAGCACCTTATGGCATCCCATCATGGGCAATCGGAACGGGCGGCGCCCCCGGTTCTATGCATCCCTGGTGACAGCCGCGGCAAAAAGGCCGATGATCGTGTTTTTCAACGATAGCAGGGCTTGCGCGATGTCGCATCTGATAATCAGCACCGACAAGGCGGAACTCGACGTTCCAGCCATCCACCATTTTCTCGGCACGCAATCGACATGGGCCATCGGCATCCCGCTGGCCACCGTACAGCGCGCGATCGACCATTCGCTCTGCTTTGGCGGCATGCTGGACGGCCGCCAGGTGGCGTTCGCCCGCGTGGTCACCGATTACGCCACGTTTGCCTATCTGGTCGACGTGTATGTGCTGGAAGAATACCGCGGCCGTGGCTACAGCAAGCGCCTGATGGAGGCCGTGATGGCGCATCCCGGCTTGCAGGGCTTGCGCCGATTCATGCTGGCCACCAGCACGGCGCATGATCTATATGCACGCTACGGCTTTACGGCGCCGCTCAGGCCCGAGACGCTGATGGAGCGGTATGTGCCCGATATCTACCAGCGTTGATTTCCTGAGCCGCCAGGTCGGCGCTCACTGCCAGTGCATCAGGCAGGGCGGAATCAAGAGCAGCAGCGCCAGCACCAGATAGATCAGCTGCAGCGGGATCATCCATTTGGCCCAGGTAATCCACGGCACGCGCGCCAGCGCCAGCACGCCGACGGTGATGCCGGAGGTGGGGATCATCGGCGTGGTGAATTCGCCGAACTGGAAGGCCAGGATGGCCGTCTGGCGCGTCACGCCCACCAGGTCGGCCAGCGGCGCCATGATGGGCATGGTCAGCGCCGCCTGGCCGCTGCCCGAATGGATGAAGAAGTTGATCACCGACTGCATGAAGAACATCTTTTGCGCGGCGAAGACGGGGCTCGACGAGGCCACCAGGGGCGTCAATGCATGCAGTATGGTGTCGATGATCTGCGCGTCGCGCGCCAGGATCATGGTGCCGCGCGCCAGCGCGATGACGAGCGCCACGCTGACCATGTCGCGCGCGCCCTGCACGAACGACGCCACCAGGCTGTCCATGTCGAGCCGGCCGACCAGGCCGACGATGATGGCCATTACCAGGAACAGGGCGGCGATTTCATCGATGAACCAGTCGTACTTGACGACGCCGACGACCATCGTCAGCAAGGTTGCCATGAAAATCCACAGCACGGCGCGGTGCGTGCGCGTCATGCCGGCAAAGCTGTTCAGGTCCAATGTGTGCTCGCCGCGCTTTTCGATGTCGAGCAGGTAGGTCGGGCTTTTTTCCGGATGGCGCTTGATGCGCGCCGCGTACCACATCAAGAACACGATGCTGACGGCAGTGGCGATGGCCCACACGATCAGGCGGTAGCCGATGCCGGAAAAGATCGGCACGCCGGCGATGCCCTGCGCGATGCCGACGTTGAACGGATTTAAAAAGGCGGCGGAAAAGCCCACCTGCGAGCCGATGAAGGGAATCGACACGCCGGTGATGGTGTCGTAGCCCAGGGCCAGGGCCAGCGGCACGAAGATCAGGATGAAGGGAATCGCTTCCTCGTTCATGCCGAAAGTGGCGCCGCCGAGCGAAAACATGGTGAAGAAGACGGGGATGATGGCGGCGCGCACGAAGCGCGAACTGGTGTGCGCCTTGGCGATGGCCTTGATCAGCGAGTCGAAGGCTTCTGTTTTTTGCAGCACGGCGAAGGCGCCGCCGACGATCAGCACGAAGCCGATGATCAGGCTGGCGTCGACGAATCCCTTGATGGGCGCCATCATCAGTGCGGCCAGTCCCTGCGGCTTGTTGGCTACGTAATGAAACGTGCCAGGGATGATCAGCTGCTTGCCGTTGACCAGCTGGGTGTCGAATTTCCCGCCGGGCACCAGCCAGGTCGCCAGGGCGATCATGGCCAGTATGGCGCACAGCAGGACGAAGGTATTGGGGAGCTTGAATTTTCGCATGGCGCTTTTTTGTGACATTTATTGGCTCAGCAGGCTGCCGCCGCGGAAGGCGACGGCCCCGGCGACCTTGCCCACGTTCATGCCGCGCAGGACGTGGCGGTGGGCGCTGCGCGCAAAAAAGACGCCGGCGACGGTGCAGCGCAAGGTCGTCGTCTCGCCGCTGACGGGGTCGATCAAGTCGGCCACCGCGTCGCCGGTGGCCAGCACGTCGCCCATGTCGCGCAGGTAGACCAGCACGCCGTGATGCGGCGCGAGGATGGGTTCCACGCCGGCCAGCGGCGTGGGCTGGCATTGCGGCGCGGGCAGGTCGTCGCCGGCGCCGGCGATCTCCAGCACGCCCTCGATGGCGAGAAAGCGCAGCAGGGCGGCGGCGTCGCGCTCGGCCAAGGCGTAGCTCACCTCCACTTCGCCGCGCAGTTCGACGGTGGTCGACAGGCAGGCGGCGGGAATCGGATAGCGGCCGCCGAAGTGCGCGTCCAGATCCCACCACAAGCGGCTGCAGGCTTCGTCGAACGGCTCTTCGCCGGCGGCCAGTTCCAGCAGCACGGCGCGTGCGCCCAATAGCGCGGACAGGGGCGCGATCTGCGCCGCCAGCGGCGTGCCCGTATAAATGTGCAGGGCCGCTTCGTTATCGCAATGCAGGTCGAGTACGATATCGGCATCGATGGCCATGCCCAGCAGGGTTTTCTTCAGCGTCTCCGCATCCGTGCCCGGCCGCCAGGCGGCGACGGCGGCGCGCGCATGCGCGCGTATCAGCGCCACGTTGGCTTGCGCATCCTGCCCCAGTTGGCCATCGAGCGTGGTTTTCAATTCATCGGCCACATGGCGGTAGGCGCGGTTGAAGTTGATGCCGGTGGTCAGGTCGAAGCGGCCGAACGGCGCGCCATGGATAGCTTGCGCCAGGCCGATCGGGTTGGCGGCCGGCACCAGGATGATTTCGCCGTGCACCTTGCCCGCCGCTTCCAGCGCCAGCAGTTCGCGGCGCAGAAATTGCGACACCAGCATGCCCGGCACCTCGTCCGCGTGCAGCGCCGCCTGGATATACACCTTCTTGCCGCTGCGGCTATTGGCGGCCACAGTGCCGAAGTGGAAGCTGCTCAATTGGCATGACATGCTGGCGTGCGCGGTGGAGATGGAATGCTGTTGTACTTGCATGGTGGGCGCCCCGAAAAGGTGCATGGTTGATGGATTCCGGTCGATTATGTAGCAATATTTTCACGAAGTAAATCAATGAAAATCCTTTTACAAATATTTGTTGAGTTTTCTTTTTGATATGCGTACAGTAAGTTCCAGCGACCCGTTTTCGCCTCCTTGTCCGTCATTCGCCACACACTAGAACACAGGCCGCCAGCGATATGAGCGCATCCGCCAGTCCTGCCAGAAGCAGCACCCCCACGCCACCTGCCAACACGCTGGCGTCGCCCGACGCCGCGTTCGCGCAATCGCCGCTGGGGCAGGCGCTGATGCACGTGCTGGCCGGCGGCTCGGCTTCGCAGCGGCAGATCGCCGACTATTTGCTGCGCAACCAGATGCGCGTGACGGCGCTGGGCATCGAGGAACTGGCCGACAGCTGCCAGGTATCGACGGCCACCATCAGCCGCTTCGCGCGCGACATCGGCCAGAAGAATTATTCGGCCATGCGCGGCGCCATGGCGGAAACCCTGCAATCGCTGTTGCAGCCGGTCGACAAACTGCGCCGCACCATAGAGCGGCGCGCGCGCGCCACCTCGCCCATCACGGAAAGCCTGGAATATGCGGCCGCGAACATTGCCGCCACGTCCGATGCCCTGTCGCCGCCCGCCATGCAGGCCGTGGTGCGCCGCCTGACGCGGGCCAAGGTGGTGTATGTGATGGGTTTTGGCCTGTCGGCCAACCTGGCAGGCATGCTGGTGCAGCACCTGCAGCCGTTTTGCCCGCACGTGGTGGAAGTGGTGGGCATCGGCGGCTCGGAAGTGGCGGCCGGCCATCTGGTCAACCTGACGGCGCACGACGTGCTGGTGGTGATCTCGTTTCCCCGTTATACGCTCGACTGCATCGGCCTGGCCGGCTTCGCGCGCGACCGCGGCGCCTGTATCGTGGCGCTCACCGACTCGCCCGCGTCGCCCCTGGCCGAACTGGCCGACCACGCGCTGTATGCGCAAAGCACGCATCCCGTCCTGCCCAGCAGCGCCAGCACGGCGCTGGCCATGATCGAGGCGCTGGCCGTGGCGCTGATGGTATCGAACAGGAAGAACGTAGAAAAAGCGGCCCGCTTGAGCGAAGTCATCGCAGCCTATCTGTATGGCGGCGAACATGGCGTGCAGGGCCGGCGGAAAACAGCTTCAAGACAACGCAAGGCAGTCCCAAAATCATTATAAAAATCAGGCATCAACATCCGGGGAGAGTGACCATGCAGATGAAAAGACGGGACGGTGGCTTCTTGCCACGCGAGTCGGTATTGGCGCAAGGCGTGCGGCTGGCGCTGGGCGCGCTGAGCGTGTCGGCGGCGCTGGGCATGCTGGCCGGCGGCGCGCAGGCGCAGGAACAGGGGCCGGACGTGGAGCCGGCGCCAAAAAAAATGCAGCGCGTGGAGATCACGGGGTCGGCCATCAAGCGCCTGGAATCGGAAACAGCGCTGCCGGTGCAGGTCATCACCCGTGCCGACATCGAAAAGGCGGGCGTGACGACGGCGGCCGAGCTGATGGCGCGCGTCTCGGCCAATGTGGGCGGCCTGACCGATGGCGTCAGCATCAACGTGGGTGGCGACCAGCGCGGCTTCAACAGCGCCAACCTGCGCGGCGTGGGCACCTCGTCCACGCTGGTGCTGCTCAATGGCCGGCGCATGGCCAACTTCGCCTCGCCCGGCGACGATGCGGGCGTGGACCTGAATAACATTCCCGCCGCCGCCCTGCAGCGCGTGGAAGTGCTGCTCGACGGCGCCTCGGCCCTGTACGGCACGGATGCCATCGGCGGCGTCATCAATTTTATTACGCGCAAGGATTACCAGGGCGTGGAGCTGAACGCCTACGGCAGCGGCACGCAGGAAGGCGGCGCCGGCAAGCGCACGGCCAGCATCACGGCCGGAACGGGCGACCTGGCCACGGATGGCTACAATATCTTTGCCGTGGTCGACCTGCAAAAAACCGACCGTCTGAGCACTTCGCAGCGCAAGTTCATTCCGCACCTGCATGTGCCGGAACGCCTCGGCCATTTGCTGTCCAGTTACGCCAGTCCGGCAAATATCCGCCTCTCCAGCGACCAGCGCGACTACCTGCAGGAACAGGGCTTCCTGCTCAATGGCCAGCCGATCACGAATCGCCTGATTAATCTGTCGATTCCAGGCTGCAGCGGACCGGCCAATGTGTACCTGCCGGCAGGCACGGGCGGCGTCGATGCGTGTACCTATAACTACATGGGCGACACCGAGCTGTATCCGAAAACGGACAAGCAGAACCTGCTCACGCGCGGCGTCCTCAAATTGAACAACGATCACCAGTTGTATGCGGAGGTGGCGTTGAGCCGTTCGCGCAGCTATTACGTGGGATCGACAGCGCGGCCGGATGGCGAAATCGACGCCAGCATGGTGCCGCAGCTGAACGCCGCCGGGTTGACTGGCACGCTGGCCCTGCGCATCCGCCTGAACGAAGCGGGCATGCGCACCAGCGAATTGACCAGCGAAAGCCAGCGTTACGTGGTGGGCGCCACCGGCACCGTGGGCGGCTGGGATTACGACGTGGGCTTGAATCACAGTGTCAATGTGGTCAGGGACAAGGACACGCACGGCTACCTGCTGGCCGACCAGCTACAAAAGGGCATCACGGATGGCACCATCAATCCCTTCGGCCCCTCCAGCGCGGCGGGTAAGGCGCTGCTCGAGAGCATCCAGGTCAACGACGAAGTGCGGCACGCGCGCGGCGTCATGGATGCGCTCGATTTCAAGGTGTCGCGTCCCTTGATGTCCATGGGCGGCGGCGACATGGCGTTGGCGGTGGGCGGCGAAGTGCGGCGCGAGCGCACGGATTTCCGGCCATCCGCATTGCTAATGAGCGGTAATATCACCAACGATGACGCGCCCGAAGGAGGCGTGGCCACCAGCGACAGCCGCAATGTGCAGGCCATCTATAGTGAATTGCTATTGCCGTTCAGCAAGCAATGGCAGGCGCAGCTGTCCGGCCGCTATGACCATTACCAGCAAGTGGGTGGCGCCCTCAGTCCGAAGGTAGGCCTGACCTACATGCCCAGCAAGGAGGTGCTGCTGCGCGCCTCGGCCGGCAAGGGTTTCCGCGCGCCGTCGATGTCGGACCTGCATCGGCCCACCGTCTATAGCCAGACGGCGACCCTGCCCGATCCCGTGTACTGCGCGAGCGAGAACAACGACTACTCCGTCTGCGCCGACAACTGGCGTACGCGCCGCTACAGCAATGACAAGCTGAAACCGGAGCGCAGCCGCCAGTTCACGGCCGGCGTGGTGCTCGAACCCAGCCAGCACTGGACCTTCAGTGCCGACTACTGGAACATCCGGCGCACGAACCTGATCAGCGAAATCGGCGACGACATCATCCTGTCCAACCTGTCCAAGTACGGCGACCTGGTGCACCGCGACGAAGACAATGAAATCCGCTACATCGAACTGCGCAAGGAGAACCGCGGCGCGCAAAAAGCTTCGGGCATCGATATCACGGCCGACCTGCACGGCGTGAAAACGGCATGGGGGCGCTTTGGCGGCCACCTGAGCGGCACCTATGTGCTCGGCTCAAAAATCCAGACCAGCCCCGGCGACGTCTTCATCAGCAATCTGAACAAGTTTGTCACGGACGGCGTGGTGCAGCGCTGGCGCCATACGATCACCCTGGACTGGGACAGCGGTCCGTATTCGGCCAGCCTGTCGAACACGTATTCGAGCGGCTACGATGACCAGAACTCGGCCATCAACACGGACGATGGCAGCGTGGTCAAGCCGAACCGGGTGAAGGCCTACACGCTGTGGGACATGTCGGGCGCGTATGCGGTCAGCCAGCAGTTCAAGCTGCGCGCCGGCATACAGAATCTGTTCAATACCAGTCCGCCGTACTCAAACCAGGCCTACTATTTCCTTTCCGGCTATGACCCGACCTACGCGGACCCGCGCGGCCGGCGCTTTTATGCCAGCGCCAATTACAGCTTCAAGTAAGCAGTTTTACATAGAAGCGTGGAGATAGCGCAACAACGCTGTCATATGCGGCAAGTAGTATCGTAGTTCGAGGCAATTGGGTTACAAGCAGCAGTTTTGGCAGCAAGGGTGCGCGCCTGTGTCAGCAAGCGCGCGCCACTTTCCTTGTATTCGAAAGGCACCATGAAATCATCCGCAAGCCTGTATCACACATTCCGTGCCGCGCTGCTGTTCGCACTGGCATTGTGCAGCTTCCATGCCGTGGCGGCGCCTGGCGGCAGCGCCATCGGCAGCGCGCCGCAGGGCACCCTCGTCATCATCGGCGGCGGCCTGCGCGCCGACAATGCCGAAGTCTGGCAGCGCATCGTCAAGTTGTCGGGCGGTCCCGGCGCGCGCATCGCCGTGCTGGCCTCGGCCGCGATGAACCCGGAAAAATCCGGTGAAAGCATCATCAGGAAGCTCAATCAATATGGCGCGGACGCCTTTTTCGTGCCGCTGGCCGTCAAGCTTGCCAATCGCGATTACCGCAAGGCGGCCGAAGACCCTGCCATCGTGACGCAGATCAAGTCGGCCACCGGCATCTATTTTGCCGGCGGTGACCAGGGGCGCATCACGCAAGCCTTGCTGCGCCCGGACGGCAGCCGCACGGCCGCGCTGGAAGCCATCTGGTCGGTCTACCGCAACGGCGGCGTGATCGCCGGCTCCAGCGCCGGCGCGGCCATCATGAGCACCACCATGTTCTACGACGCCAAGCCCGTGCTCGACATGCTCAAGATGGGCGTGACGGATGGCCGCGAGATTGCGCCGGGCCTGGGCTTCATCGGCAGCGACGTCTTCGTCGACCAGCATCTGCTGGTGCGCGGCCGTTTCGCGCGCATGATTCCCGTGATGCTGAAAAAAGGCTATCACCTGGGACTGGGCATCGATGAAAACAGCGCCATGGTGGTCGACGCCATGCGCGACGTGGAGGTCATCGGCTACAGCGGCGCCCTGCTGATCGACCTGTCGGGCGCCATCAGCGACCGCGGCGTGAAAAATTTCAATATCAGCAACGCGGCCATCAGCTACCTGGACCGGGGCGACAAATTCAACCTCGTCACGCGTGTCTTCACGCCCTCGCCGGACAAGGCCGACAACAAGCTCGATCCGAACCAGCCGGACATGCGCGAACCCGTGTTTACCAACGATATCCTCGGCAACAACGCCGTGCTGGACCTGATGGGCAACCTGATCGACAACGCGCAGCAGGAAGCCATCGGCATCGCCTTCGGCAACCCGCGTGACCCGTACCCGGACCTGGGCTTCGAGTTCCGCTTCAGTAAAACGGTCAACAGCGTCGGCTACAGCTCGACCGAGGCGGAAGCGTATTCGGTGCTGAAATTGCGCCTCGACATCCGCCCGATCCAGCTGCGCCAGCCCCTGTACCGCTACAAGTAGCTTGCACTGGCGCGCCGCCAGCGCGGCCACGCGGCGATCGTCAAGGCCCGCAGCAGCCACTCGACGGGGCCATACGCGTGGCCGCGCAGCCACCAGCGGCTCAGGGGCAGCTGCAGGCTGAAGATGATGACGGCCAGCGCCAGGGCGCCCAGCGGCGAGACGCTGCCCATCAAGCGCGCGCCATACGCGAGGAACAGCCAGGCGCAGATGGCCGACTGCAGCAGGTAGTTCGACAGGGCCATGCGGCCCGTGTCGGCCAGCAGGGCAAACAGCCTGCCGTCGCGCAAGCGCTCGAACAGGGCCAGCGCCAATGCCAGGTAGGCGCCCGCCAGCAGCGGCGCCGTCGCCAGGCCGACGGCCAGTCCCGCCACCTGCCATGCCGGGCTGTCCCCATAGACGGAGGTCCATGCATACAAGACTGCGCCGGGCAATCCCGCCAGGGCGCCGGCCCACAGCAGGCGCCGGCGCAGCGGCAGATAGTCGGCCGCGTGCAGCAGCATCTCGCGCTTGCCGGCGGCCAGGCCGCACAGGAACATGGCCAGCGCGCACGGTGCCTGCACCAGCAGCAGGACGATCCAGATGTCGCTCAGTTCGCGCAGGTGCTGATTGACGACGGTTGCCGGCGTGGCGCGGTAGGCGGCCAGCGCCGATGCCGCCTTTTGCGCCATCGCCACGGCGTTGTCCGCCGCGTCGCCCGCCGGCTGCAGGCTTTGCAGCCAGGCCATGCCTGCCCAGAATGCGGCGCAGACGGTAATCAGAAGCAGCGCCACGGACAGTGCCTGGCGTTCGCCGCAGCGGTGCAGCGCCAGCAGCACGATGCCCAGCACGGCGTAGGTGGTGAGTATGTCGCCATGAAACAGGAACACGGCATGCAGGGCGCCGATCAGCCACAGGCCCGCTTGCCGGCGCAGCATGCGCGGCACGAACGGCGCGTCGGCGCGCGCGGCCGCCTGCATCTGCAAGGTGAAGCTGTAGCCGAACAGGAAGGAAAACAGCAGATAGAACTTGGTCTCGAACAGCAGCGCGACGAGAAAATGCGCGGCGCGGTCCACGCCGCCGTGAAAGGCGGGATCGGTCAAGCCCAGGCCAAACCAGGGCGTGGCGAAGGCGCCGATATTGACCACCAAAATGCCGAACAGGGCGCAGCCGCGCAGGGCGTCGACGTCGGCGATGCGCGTGGGCGGAGTTGTCATGGCGGCGCTCATGCCAGGGCAGGGCGCAGGAAGCGCGCCAATAGCAGGTGCAGGCTGGCGCGCTGCGCCAGCGGTACATAATCGGGATCGACGGCGACCCGGTTGAAGATGCCGTCGATCAGCGCTGCGATCCAGCCGGCCGTTTGCGCGGCGTCCAGCGCGGCGTCGACCTGGCCCTGTGCGGCCGCCTCTTCCAGCAAGGTTTGCAGGCCGCCGCGCAGGCTGGCGTCGTTGCGCGCCACCCTGGCCGCGATATCCGTGTCGCGCATCGCTTCGGCGGCAATGTCCAGCGCCAGTCCCGCAAAGTCCCCGTCGGCCGCCAATGCCAGCACCAGGTCCATGAAGTCGAGCAGCGCGCCGTACGCATCGGCGCTGCCTTGCACGCCGGCGAAATAGGCGGCCGTCTCGCTGCCTTCCTGGTCGACGATGGCGGCGATGATGGCTTGCTTGGTGGGGAAGTAGTGAAACAGGTTGCCGGGACTCATGCCCGCTTGCGCGCAGATGGCGGCGGTGCTGGTCTGGTGGAAGCCCTTGCGCGCGAAGCAGTGGCGCGCGGCGGCGAGGATGGCGTCGCGGCGGGCCGCGTGTTTGCCGGGATCGATGGTGCGCATGGCGGTTGGCTCTCCTTTTAATTAATCGACTAGTCAGTCTAATATAAATGGATTGCGCGGCGCGGTCAAGCTGGATGCTTTGCAGTACCTATTCCTGTCGCTACAATGTGCCGCACCGGATTTTTCCATGCCCGCCGCTGGCGCCGCTGTTTGTTTGGAAAACCGCTTCTTTTACCCGTTTTTCTACCGTGTTAGGAATGAGATGCAGCAGACTCCGATTCGATCCTTCCTCTGTGCGCTGGCGCTGGCCACCGGCATTGTCCCCGCCGCGCAGGCCGATAATGCCCCGCTGCCGGCCACCATGCGCCTCGACTACCAGCACAGCGGCAATGCGCTGGGCGAGCATTATGCGGTCGAGCGCGTGCTGGTCGAGCCCTTGCCATGGCCGGGCAACCTGGCGCGCCCCATCGACGACAGCAACCGCGGCAACAATATGCTGGAAGTGGTCGACATCAAGTCGGGCAAGGTGCTGTATTCGCGTGGCTTTTCCACCATCTTCGGCGAGTGGGCCAGTACCGACGAAGCGAAAACCACCACGCGCGCCTTCCAGGAATCCGTGCGCTTCCCGCAGCCCGAGCATCCCGTACGCGTGCGCATCCTCAAGCGCGACGAACGCGGCCTGTTTTCCATTGTGTGGAGCACCGACGTCGATCCTGCCGCGCAGGACGTGATCCGCAAGCAGCCGCCGGCGCCCGTCAAGCCTATCCCGATCCGTGTCAGCGGTCCGTCGTCCGGCAAGGTCGACCTGCTGATCATGGGCGACGGCTACACGGCCGCCGAAATGGGCAAGTTCGAGGCGACGGCGCGGAAATTGGCCGAGCACCTGTTTACCGTCTCGCCATTTCGCGAGCGGGCCAGTGACTTCAACGTGTGGGCCATGGCCGCGCCGACGCCGGAGTCGGGCGTGTCGCGTCCATCGACGGGCGTGCATCACGCTTCGCCGCTGGGCACCCGCTACGACATCTTCGGCAGCGAGCGCTATGTGCTGACGACGGACAACCGCGCGCTGCGCGACCTGGCGCAGTACGCGCCGTATGAATTCATCGAAATCCTCGTCAATAACGATACCTATGGCGGCGGCGGCATCTTCGGCCAGTTCAGCACAGCGGCAGCGAACAACGACTGGGCCAATTACCTGTTCGTGCATGAATTCGGCCACCATTTCGCCGGCCTGGCCGACGAGTACTACACCTCGCCCGTGGCCTACCAGTCGAATGGCGAACGCCAGGAGCCGTGGGAGCCGAACGCCACGGCGCTGCGTGATCCGTCCAAGCTGAAATGGAAGAGCCACGTCAAGGCGGGCACGCCGCTGCCCACGCCCTGGCCGAAGGACGCGTACGACAGCCATGCGCGCGAATACCAGAAGCAGCGCGCCGCCCTGCGCGCGGCCAACCGTCCTGAAAGCGAGATGAGCGATTTGTTCAAGGCCGACCTGGCGTACACGCAGCAGCTGTTCTCGACGGCGCCGCAGCGCCATGCGGTGGGCGCCTTTGAAGGCGCGAACTACGAATCGTCCGGCTATTACCGGCCCGAGATGCAATGCATCATGTTCGACCGCAGCGAGACCTTCTGTTCCGTCTGCCAGGATGGCATCAGCACCATCATCGACCTGTATTCGCGTGGCGCCCCGGCGCCGGGCAAATAATGCCGCTGCCGTCATTCCAGTAATACACGGGGCCATGCTGCATCGCAATAGCATGGTCCCCCTTTCCGCCCCTTCCCATTGCCGGCCTTGCGCCATCGCCCGGCGCTGCTTGTTTTCCAGACAATCGGCATTGGTGCCGGCATGCTCCCTTTTCTTCCCGCCAGCCCGGTAGTATTATCAAATACGTATGCCCGCACGCTTGCCTGAAAAATATTTCATTTAGATAATATTGAGGTAAAATTTGATTTACATCAATGTTGCATTGCCGCAATCGCACTTATAGTTGACCTAGCTCAAAACGATAAGCATGCGGACCGGACTCATCGCGAATCACGTATCTAAATGCTGTAGAGTAATTTTCGCCCTGTACCAGTTCCCCGACAATGCACTGGTGCCGGCCTCGAATTTCAGTGACGGAAGCCGATTCATGAAGATGCACACCCCCGCGCCTGACGCGTGCAATACCCTCCATCCTCACACGCCGATTGCCTTGCCGTATGCGCGCGCCGGCGGCGTGACCCTGGCCATGAGCGCGGCCGCCATGCGTACTGGCGCGGTGCGCTGCGTGCATGCGGCCACGCCGTGGCCCGCCCTGCGTCCCGTCCAGGCATGACGGCCGACTTGCGCCCGCACTTGCCCTTGCAGGGCAAGCGGGGCCTGGTGGTGGGCATCGCCAACGCGCAAAGCATCGCCTGGGGCTGTGCCAGCGCGCTGCGCGCGGCCGGTGCCGAACTGGCCGTGACCTGGCTCAATGACAAGGCAAGGCCGCACGTGGAGCCGCTGGCGCAGCAAGTGCAGGCGGCCATCATGGCGCCGCTCGACGTGGCCGTGCCAGGCCAGCTCGAAGCGCTGTTTGCGCAGATTGCGCAGCAGTGGGGCACGCTCGATTTCGTCGTCCATTCCATCGCTTACGCGCCGAAACAGGATTTGCATGGCCGCGTGACGGACAGTTCCGCCGACGGTTTCGCGCAGGCGATGGACATTTCCTGCCATTCCTTCATGCGCATGGCGAAGCTGGCCGAACCGCTGATGCCGCACGGCGGCAGCTTGACCACCATGAGTTACCTGGGCGCCGAGGAAGTCATCGCCGATTATGGCCTGATGGGGCCCGTGAAGGCGGCGCTGGAAGCGTCGGTGCGCTACCTGGCCGCCGAATTGGGGCCGCAAGGCATCCGCGTCAACGCCATCTCTCCGGGGCCACTGGAGACGCGGGCCGCTTCCGGCATCGCCCATTTCGACCGCCTGATGGCCGACGCCATCGAACGCTCGCCCATGCGCCGCCTGGCCACCATCGAGGACGTGGGGGCGCTGTGCGCCTTCCTCGCCGGCGACGGCGCGCGTGCCATCACGGGCGGCACCCTGTATGTCGATGGCGGCTACAACATTCTGAATTGACTGGAAGAAGATGATCATGGCTGTTTCTGTTTTGCCCAACCGCGCCAGGATGGCCGCGCTGGCCACCGCGCTGGCCCTGGCCGGCTGCGCCTCGCTGGCGCCGCCATATGCACCGCCGCCGCTGCCCGTGGCGGCGCAGTATCCGGAAACTGACGCTGCTGGCGCAAGCGCGCCCGACGTCGCCTGGCAAGCCTACTTTGCCGATCCGCGCCTGCAGGCGCTCATTGCGCAAGCGCTGGCCAGCAACCGCGATATCCGCATCGCCGCCCTGCGCGTGGAAGAGGCGCGCGCCGCGTATGGCATCCAGCGCGCGGAGCAGTTCCCCACCATCGCGCTGGGCGCCTCCGGCAGCCGCGCGCGCGTGCCGGCTGACCTGAGCCCGGCGGGGCGCGCCATGACGAGCGCGCAGTACCAGGCGGGCTTGAACGTGAGCGCCTGGGAACTCGATTTCTGGGGCAGGGTGCGTAGCCTGAAAGACAGCGCGCTGCAAACCCTGCTGGCCAGCGACGAGGCGCGCCGCGCCGTCGGCGTGGCCCTGGTGGCGCAGGTGGCCAATGGCTACCTGGGCTTGCGCGAACTCGACGAGCGCGTGGAACTGGCGCGCGCCACCGTCGACAGCCGGGCCGAATCGCTGCGCATCTTCACGCGCCGCTTCGAGGTGGGGGCGATTTCCAAGCTGGACCTGACGCAGGTAGAAACCTTGCTCAGCCAGGCCCTGTCGCTGTCGGCCCAGCTGGAGCAGGCGCGCGCCGTGCAGGCGCACGCGCTGGCCCAACTGGTGGGCGGCCCGGTCGACCTGACGCCGGTGGCTGGCGAGGTGCGCCGCTTCGACGATGCCAGCGTGCTGCAGCCGCTGCATGCGGGCCTGCCCTCGGCTTTACTTACGCAGCGTCCCGACCTGATGGCGGCCGAGCACCAGCTGCGCGCCGCGCACGCCAATATCGGCGCCGCGCGCGCCGCCTTCTTCCCCACCATTTCGCTGACGGCCGGCTATGGCACGGCCAGCGCGGAATTGAGCGGCCTGTTCGACTCGGGCAGCGGCGCCTGGAATTTCGCGCCGCGCCTGGTGCTGCCGATCTTTGACGCGGGCCGCATCCGCGCCAATATGGATCTGGCCGAGGTACGCCGCGACGTGGCCGTGGCCAATTATGAAATGAGCGTGCAGGGCGCCTTCCGCGAAGTGGCTGACGCGCTGTCGAACCGGCGCTGGCTGGCGCTGCAGGTCGATATCGGCAAGACCACGCTGGCGGCGCAGAGCGAACGGGCGCGCCTGGCCAAGCTGCGCTATGACAATGGCGCCGCGCCCTACCTGGAAGTGCTCGATGCGCAGCGCGACCTCCTGACGGTCGAGCAGCAGCTGGTGCAGACGCGCCGCGCGCTGCTGTCCAGCCAGGTCAGCCTGTACGCGGCCCTGGGCGGCGGCGCACCCGCACCCGCCGCCGCTTCCACCCACTAATTTGATCGCCCCGATACCATGAATGCTCAACTGAAGAAAAAACTCATCCCCGCCGCGCTGGTCGTGGCCGTGCTCGTGCTGGGCTACGTGGCCTGGCAAAAAATGCGCCCCACGGGCCCTGGCGAAGGTTTTGTCAGCGGCAATGGCCGCATCGAGGCGACGGAAGTCGACGTCGCCACCAAGCTGGCCGGCCGGGTCAAGGAGATCCTCGTGCGCGAGGGCGACTTCGTCAAGGCGGGCCAGCCGCTGGCCACCATGCAGGTCGATTCGCTGACGGCCCAGCGCGACGAGGCGCGCGCGCGCCAGCAGCAGGCGTCCGACGCCGTGGTCGGCGCGCAGGCGCAAGTGGCCGTGCGCGAGAGCGACAAGGCCGCCGCGCTGGCCATCGTGGCGCAGCGCGAAAGCGAACTCGATGCAGCGCGCCGCCGCTTGGCCCGTTCCGAAACCCTGTCGAAGGAAGGCGCTTCCTCGGTGCAGGAACTCGACGACGACCGCGCCCGCGTGCGCAGCGTGGCCGCCGCCCTGAATGCGGCCAAGGCGCAGGTGACGGCGGCGCAGGCGGCCATCGATGCGGCAAAAGCACAGGTGGTCGGCTCGCGTTCGGCCGTGGTGGCCGCCGAAGCGACCACGGCGCGCATCGATTCCGACCTGGCCGATGGCCAGCTGACGGCGCCGCGCGACGGCCGCGTGCAATACCTGGTGGCGCAGCAGGGCGAAGTGCTGGCCGGCGGCGGCAAGGTGCTCAACCTGGTCGACCTGTCGGACGTCTACATGACCTTCTTCCTGCCCGAGACGGCGGCCGGCAAGGTGGCGATGGGCGGCGAAGTGCGCATCATCCTCGATGCGGCGCCCAATTACGTGATTCCGGCGACGATTTCGTTTGTCGCCGCCAGCGCGCAGTTCACGCCGAAGACGGTGGAAACGGCCAGCGAACGCCAGAAGCTGATGTTCCGCGTGAAGGCGCAGATCAGCCGCGAGCTGCTGCAAAAGCACCTGGCCCTGGTCAAAGTGGGTTTGCCCGGCGTGGCCTGGGTGCGCCTCGACGCGAAGCAGCCATGGCCCGCTGAACTGACGGCGAAGGTTCCGCAGTGAGCATGGACGTGACTTCCTTTGTCGTCCGCATCAAGGGCGTCAGCCAGCATTACGGCAAGACGGTGGCGCTCGACGGCGTCGACCTCGACGTGCCGGCCGGCCGCATGGTGGGCTTGATCGGCCCCGATGGCGTGGGCAAATCGAGCTTGCTGTCGCTGGTGGCCGGCGCACGCGCCGTGCAGCAGGGCAGCGTGATGGCGCTGGGCGGCGACATGCGCGATGCGCGCCACCGCGACGACGTCTGCCCGCGCATCGCCTACATGCCGCAAGGCCTGGGCAAGAATCTGTATCCGACCCTGTCGGTCGAGGAAAACCTGCAGTTTTTCGCGCGCCTGTTCGGCCACGACGCGGCCGAGCGCCGCCGCCGCATCGACCAGCTGACCCGCAGCACGGGCTTGCAGCCGTTCCTGGCGCGGCCGGCGGGCAAGCTGTCGGGCGGCATGAAGCAGAAGCTGGGCCTGTGCTGCGCCCTGATCCACGATCCCGACCTGCTCATTCTCGATGAACCGACCACCGGCGTCGATCCGCTGGCACGCGCCCAGTTCTGGGACCTGATCGCCGGCATCCGCGTGCAGCGCCCGCAAATGAGCGTGATGGTGGCCACCGCCTACATGGACGAGGCGCAGCGTTTCGACTGGCTCGTGGCCATGGATGACGGCAAGGTGCTCGATACGGGCACGCCGGCCGAACTGCTGGCGCGCACGCAAAGCGACAACCTGGAAGCGGCCTTCATCAAGCTGCTGCCCGAAGCCAAGCGCGCCGGCCACCAGCCGGTGGTCATCACGCCGCTGGACCCAGCCAGCGCGCAGGACGTTGCCATCGAGGCCAAAGACCTGACCATGCGCTTCGGCGATTTTACCGCCGTCGACCATGTGAATTTCCGCATCGGCCGCGGCGAGATCTTCGGCTTTCTGGGTTCGAACGGCTGCGGCAAGTCGACCACCATGAAGATGCTCACGGGTCTGCTGCCGGCCACGGAAGGCAAGGCCTGGCTGTTCGGCAAGGAGGTCGATTCCAACGACATCGATACGCGCCGCAGGGTCGGCTACATGTCGCAGGCATTCTCTCTGTACAGCGAACTGACGGTGCGCCAGAACCTGGTGCTGCACGCGCGCCTGTTCCACGTGCCGGAGGGCGAGATTCCGGCCAGGATCGACGAAATGGCGCAGCGCTTCGACCTGAGCGCCGTGATGGACGACTTGCCCGACAGCTTGCCGCTGGGCATACGCCAGCGCCTGTCGCTGGCCGTGGCCATGGTGCACAAGCCGGAAATGCTGATCCTCGACGAACCGACGTCCGGCGTCGACCCCATCGCGCGCGACAATTTCTGGCGCCTGATGATCGAACTGGCGCGGCGCGACCGCGTCACCATCTTCATTTCCACCCACTTCATGAACGAGGCCGAGCGCTGCGACCGCATCTCGCTGATGCACGCGGGTAAAGTGCTGGTCAGCGATGCGCCGGCCGAACTGGTGCGCAAGAAGGGCGCACTATCGCTGGAAGCGGCCTTCATCGCCTACCTGGAAGAGGCGGGCGGCGGCACTGCGCCGTCGACAGTGCAGGAAGCGCCGGCGTCCGTGCCGCAGGAAGCGGCACCGGCGCCGCAGCACCGGCGCAGCCGTTTCAGCCTGGGCCGCATGCTCAGCTACATGTGGCGCGAGGCGCTGGAACTGCGCCGCGACCCCGTGCGCCTGACCCTGGCGCTGGGCGGCTCCGTGCTGCTGCTGTTCGTCATCGGCTTCGGCATCAGCCTGGATGTCGAAGATCTCAGTTATGCCGTGCTTGACCACGACCAGACCACCTTGAGCCAGAATTACACGAACAACCTGGCCGGCTCGCGCTACTTCGTCGAGCGCCCGCCGCTGCGCGACTATGCCGATATCGACAAGCGCATGCGCAGCGGCGAGCTGTCGCTGGCCATCGAGATCCCGCCCGGCTTCGCGCGCGACGTGCAGCGCGGCGCGCCGGCGCAGGTGGGCGCGTGGATCGACGGCGCCATGCCGATGCGCGCCGAAACCGTGCAGGGCTACGTGCAGGGCATGCACCAGCTGTGGCTGGCCGACCAGGCCCTGCACCGCTACGGCATCACGATGAGCAATCCCGTCGCCATCCAGACGCGCTACCGCTACAACCCGGACGTGAAAAGCCTGCCCGCCATGGTGCCGGCCGTGATTCCCCTGCTGCTGCTGATGCTGCCGGCCATGCTGGCGGCGCTGTCCGTGGTGCGCGAAAAGGAACTCGGCTCCATTATCAACCTGTACGTGACGCCCGTCACGCGCCTGGAATTCTTGCTCGGCAAGCAGGTGCCGTACGTCGTGCTGGCCATGTTCAACTTCGTCCTCATGGCGCTGCTGGCGGTCACCGCCTTCGGCGTACCGATCAAGGGCAGCTTGCCGACCCTGATCGGCGCCACCTTCATCTTCAATATTTGCGCCACCGGCATCGGCCTGTTCGCCTCGACGTTTACGCGCAGCCAGATCGCGGCCCTGTTCGTGACCATGATCGGCACTATGATCCCGGCCATCCAGTTTTCCGGCCTGCTCAATCCCGTCTCGTCGATGGAAGGCGTGGGCAAGGCCATCGGCCTGATGTACCCGGCCACGCACATGCTCAATATCAGCCGCGGCGTATTCAACAAGGCGCTGGGCTTTGGCGACCTGCACGCCTCGTTCTGGCCCCTGCTCGTCGCCATTCCCGTGATCCTCGGCGTGACGGTGGCGCTGCTGAAGAAACAGGAGGGCTGACATGCGCCACCTTGAAAACATCTACCGCCTGGGCGTGAAGGAAATCTGGAGCCTGATCCGCGATCCGATGATGCTGATCCTGATCCTCTACACCTTCACCCTGGCCATCTACGTGGCCGCCACGGCCAAGCCGGAAACCTTGCACATGGCCTCGATCGCCATCGTCGACGAGGATGGCTCGCCCCTGTCCGGGCGCATCGCCTCGGCCTTCTTCCCGCCGCAATTCACGCCGCCGGCCATGATCAACCAGAGCCAAGTCGATGCGGGCCTCGATGCGGGCCGGTACACCTTCGTGCTGACGATCCCGCCCAAGCTGCAGGCCGACGTGCTGGGCGGGCGCCAGGCGGAACTGCAGCTGAACGTCGACGCCACGCGCATGAGCCAGGCCTTCAGCGGCAGCGGCTACATCCAGCAGATCGTCGCCGGTGAAATAGCCGAATTCGCCAAACGCTATCGGGGCGCGACCGTCTCGCCCGTGGATCTGGTGATGCGCGCGCGCTTCAATCCCTCGCTGAGCCAGGCGTGGTTTGGCTCGCTGATGGAGCTGATCAACCAGGTGACGATGCTGTCGATTATCCTCACGGGGGCGGCCCTGATCCGCGAACGCGAACATGGCACCATCGAGCACTTGCTGGTGATGCCCGTGACGCCGGCCGAGATCATGCTGGGCAAGGTCTGGTCGATGGGCCTGGTGGTGCTGCTGGCCGCCGCCCTGTCGCTGAACCTGGTGGTACGCGGCATGCTGCACGTGCCGATCGAAGGCTCGATCGCGCTGTTCCTGTGCGGCGCGGCGCTGCACCTGTTCGCCACCACCTCGATGGGGATTTTCCTCGCCACCGTGGCGCGCAGCATGCCGCAGTTCGGCATGCTGCTGATCCTCGTGCTGTTGCCGCTGCAGATGCTCTCGGGCGGCAGCACGCCGCGCGAAAGCATGCCTGAACTGGTGCAGAACATCATGCTGATCGCCCCGACCACGCATTTCGTCGAATTGAGCCAGGCGATCCTGTACCGCGGCGCCGGCATCGACGTGGTGTGGAAACCGTTCCTGGCCCTGCTGGCCATCGGCACGGCCCTGTTTACCTTCGCGCTGGCGCGCTTTCGCAAGACCATCAGCCAGATGGCGTAGCCCCGCGCCGGAATGGTCCGGCGTTTTTTGCATGAAAAGGATAGCCATGAAGATCGAAGCTGCACCATTTTTCTCCACCGGCGGCTTGCCGTCCCTGGGTATGCTGGGCGACTATGCGCGCGACTCCTGGCAGCGCATTGTGCTGTACGCGGACGTGATGCGCCGGCGCGGCAACCAGTACCAGGAACACCTGGCCGAGGAAGTGCCGAACGTGCTGGACTTCCCCGCCGAACTGGTGATGTCGGGCCTGGAGCTGGCGCGCCCCGTCAACTACGGCCTGGCGCGCATCCTGACGCCCGATGCGCCCGAGCCTGATCCATCGAAGCGCCCTTTTGTTGTCGTCGATCCGCGCGCCGGCCACGGTCCCGGCATCGGCGGCTTCAAGGCGGAAAGCGAGATCGGCGTGGCCCTGCGCGCCGGCCACCCGTGCTACTTCATCGGTTTCCTGCCCGATCCCGTGCCGGGACAGACGGTGGAAGACGTGATGCATGCGGAGGCGGCCTTCCTGGAAAAAGTCATCGCCCTGCATCCGCACAGCGAGGGCAAGCCCGTCGTTATCGGCAATTGCCAGGCGGGCTGGCAAATCCTCATGACGGCGGCCATGCGCCCGGAATTGTTCGGCCCCATCATTGTGGCCGGCGCGCCCGTGTCCTACTGGGCCGGCTGGCATGGCCGTAATCCGATGCGCTACGCGGGCGGCTTGATGGGCGGCAGCTGGGCCACGGCGCTGGCGGGCGACCTGGGCAACGGCCGCTTCGACGGCGCCAGCCTGGTGCAGAATTTCGAAAAACTGAACCCGGCCAACACCCTGTGGAGCAAGCAGTACAACCTGTACGCGAACATCGATACGGAAGCGCCGCGTTACCTGGAATTTGAAAAATACTGGGGCGGCCACGTGTTCCTCAACGACGTCGAGATGCAGTACATCGTCGACAATCTGTTCATCGGCAACCGCCTGGCCACGGCGGAATTGATCACTTCCGACGGCGTGCGGCTGGACTTGCGCAATATCCGTTCGCCCATCGTCGTGTTTTGCTCGAATGGTGACAACATTACGCCGCCGCCACAGGCCCTGGGCTGGATCACGGACCTGTACCGCGACGACAACGACGTGCTGATGCACGACCAGACCATCGTGTATGCCGTGCACGACAGCATCGGCCACCTGGGCATCTTCGTCTCGGCCAAGGTGGGGCACAAGGAACACCAGAAATTCGCCAGCAATATCGACCTGATCAACCTGCTGCCGGCCGGGATCTACGAAGCGAGGATTGTCGACAAGACGCCCGACACGCCGAACGCCGACCTGGCCAGCGGAGATTATGTGCTGCAGGTCGAGCACCGCGGCATCGAGGACGTGCGCGCCATCGTGCAGCCTAGTGTGGAAAACGACCGCAAGTTCGCCGCCGCCGCGCGCGTATCCGAGGTCAACCTGGCCTTGTACCGCACGTTTGCGCAGCCGTGGGTGCGCGCCATGGTCACGCCGCAGTCGGCGCGCTTCCTGCAGCTTGCGCATCCGCTGCGCGTGTCGTACGAGCGCTGGACCGATCACAATCCGCTGGCCAGGCTGGTCGCCAAGGAGGCGGAAAAGGTGCGCGCGCACCGCCAGCCGGTATCGCCCGACAACCCGCTGCTGGCCATGCAGGAAGCCGTCTCCGGCGCCATCACGGCCGGCTTGAACGGCTGGCGCGACTGGCGCGACATGCTGCAGGAAACCACCTTCGACCTGGTGTACGGCTCGCCCCTGGTGCAGGCGCTGACGGGACAGGCCATCGGCGACGCTACGCCGCCGCGCCCCCATCCCGGCATCTCGCCCGAGCATTGCGAATACGTGCGCTGCGAAACGCGCAAGATGGACGAGGACATGCAGCGGGGCGGCCTGGTGGAAGCGGCCGTGCGCGCGCTGTTCTACATCTACCGCTTCCGCATGATCGCCGATGAGCGCAGGGTCAACCTGGCCCTCAAATTGATCAAGCCGCAATACCGGCAGGAGGTCAGCATGGAGGAATTCCGCGGCATCGTGCGCCAGCAGGCGCGCCTGATGCTGCATGATTTCGATACCGCCATCGCCGCCTTGCCGGCCTTGCTGTCGCGCGCCGATCCGGACGACATCGGCGCGCTGGCCGAGTGGCTGCAGCAAGTGCTGCAAGTGCCGGAAGCGCCGACGCCGGACGAGGAAGCGAGCCTGCAGCAGATGCTGGACGTCTTCGACCGCGCGGTCAAGGCGCAGGCGAAGGCGCTGCCGCCGGACGCGCGCGCCTCCCATGCCGGATCCAAAGCCAAACCGGCCAAACACATTACCCCTGCCTAGAAGACCACGATGACTACTACCCAAGACGATGATCTGAATATCGTACGTAACCGCACCTTCGACCAGATCGCCATCGGCGACACCGCCAGCATCACGCGCACCCTGAGCATGGACGATATCGCCCTGTTCGCGGTGATGTCGGGCGATGACAACCCGCAGCACCTCGATACTGAATTTGCCGCCGCCACCCGCTACCAGGGCGTGATCGCGCACGGCATGTGGGGCGCGGCCCTCATTTCCGCCGTGCTGGGCACGCGCCTGCCCGGCGCCGGCACAGTCTACACGGGCCAGACCCTGCGCTTTTTGCAACCCGTGCGCGTGGGCGATACCTTGGCCATCAGCGTCACCGTCACGGCGCGCGAGCCGCGCAGCCGCCACGTGACCCTGGCGTGCCGCTGCGTCAACCAGCATGGCGCCGTGGTGCTCGACGGCGAAGCCCAGGTGATCGCGCCCGCCGAGCAGATCGAACGCCAGCGCGCCACCCTGCCCGAGGTACGCCTGCATAACGGCGACGGCACGCGGCGATTGCTGGAACATGCACGCACGCTGGGGCCGATCCGGGTCGCCGTGATCCATCCCTGCGATGAATTAAGCCTGTCGGGCGCGCTCGACGCCTATGCGGCCGGCCTGATCACGCCCGTGCTGGTGGCGCCGCGCGCGCGCCTGGAAGCGGTGGCGGCCGAAGCGGGCCTGAGCCTGGCCGGCATCGCCATCGAGGACGTCGAGCATAGCCATGCGGCCGCCGCGCGCGGCGCCGAACTGGCGGGCAAGGGTGAAGTGGAGGCGCTGATGAAGGGCAGCCTGCACACGGATGAACTGATGTCGGCCGTGCTGGCCGCCAGCGCCGGCCTGCGCACCAAGCGCCGCATCAGCCATTGTTTCCTGATGCAGACGCCCGCCTATCCGCGTCCTTTCATCATCACGGATGCGGCCATCAATATCGCGCCGAACCTGGCCATGAAGGCCGACATCGTGCGCAACGCCATCGACCTGGCGCACGTGATCGGCGTGGCTTGCCCGCGCGTGGCCATCCTGGCCGCCGTGGAAACGGTGAATGCAGACATGCCGGCGACTTTAGACGCGGCTGCCCTGTGCAAGATGGCCGACCGTGGCCAGATCACGGGGGCGATCCTTGACGGCCCGCTGGCCTTCGACAATGCCGTGTCGATCGCCGCCGCCACCGTCAAGGGCATCGTCTCGGAAGTGGCGGGCCGCGCCGATATTTTGCTGGTGCCGGACCTGGAAAGCGGCAACATGCTGGCCAAGCAGCTCGAATACATGGGCGACGCGGACAGCGCCGGCATCGTGCTGGGCGCGAAGATTCCCGTCATCCTCACCAGCCGCGCCGATTCGCGCGCCAGTCGCATCGCCTCGTGCGCCATCGCCGTGATGCTGGCCAACCATTACCGGAGCACGCCGCCATGAACGCAGCAGTCCAACATACGGATGGCACCCTGATCCTGGTGCTCAATTGCGGCTCGTCGAGCATCAAGTTCGCCCTGTTCGAGCAGGCGGGCGGCGTGCTGCCGCAGCAGGCGCAATGGAGCGGCAAGGTCGAAGGCATCGGCCGCGAAAACGCCACTTACCGCGCCGGCGGCCTGCCGGCGGTCGCCTTGCAGCTGGACCCGGAGCAGCCGCATCACGCGGCCCTCGAATACATCCGCGCGCAAGTGGTGGCGCAGCTGGACGGGCGTGCGCTGCGCGCCGTGGCGCACCGCGTGGTGCATGGCGGCAGCAAGTATTTCGCTCCCGTGCGCATCGATTTCACGGTGCTGGCGGACCTGAAAAGCTATGTGCCGCTGGCGCCCCTGCACCAGCCGTTCGCGCTGGAAGCGATCGAGGTGCTGCTTGAATCGCGCCCCGACATCGCCCAGGTGGCCTGCTTCGACACGGCCTTCCACCACACGGTGCCGCAGGTCGAGCAGATGCTTGCCCTGCCTTACGATGCGTGGGAGCGGGGCTTGCGCCGCTATGGTTTCCACGGCCTGTCGTATGAGTACCAGTCGCTGGTGCTGGAGCGGCGTTTTGGCGCCGTCGCGCGCGGCAAGGTCATCGTGGCCCACCTGGGCAGCGGCGCCAGCCTGTGCGCCATGGACAATTTGCACAGCGTGGCCACCACCATGGGCTTTTCCGCGCTCGACGGCCTGATGATGGGCACGCGCTGCGGTTCGCTCGATCCGGGCGCCGTCATCTACCTGATGGAAATCGAAAAGCTGTCGCTGGAAAAAGTGGCGCATGTGCTGTACCACGAGTCGGGCTTGCTGGGCGTGTCGGGCGTGTCGGCCGACCCGCCGGTCTTGCTGGCGCAACAGGACCGGCAGGATGCCACGGGCGAACGCATCCGCGCCGCGCTGGCCTTATATATCCGCCGCATCGTGCGCGAGATCGGCGCCCTGACGGCCGTGCTGGGCGGGCTGGACATGCTGGTGTTTACGGCCGGTATCGGCGAGCACAGCGCCGAACTGCGCCAGCGCATCTGCGCCGAGCTCGGTTTTATCGGCCCCGTGCTCGATGCCGACGCCAATGCGCGCAACGCCAGCCGTATCTCCACCGACGCCAGCCGCATCGTGGTGGGCGTGGAGCCGGCCAATGAAGAGTGGGTGGCGGCGCGCCACGCGGCCCTGGCCGTGGGCGCATGAGGATCTGACGCGTCCGGCCGCGCTCGATGGGAAATTTGCCGATTTGCACATATTTCTCGTTGAGTGCGCTAACGCACTGTGTGGTTTGCCAGTTATCTTTACTATGAAGTCATGCCATTGCGCTACATCAAGAAACAGCGCGATGCCTGGCAAATTTTGAACATTTTGCCCGCCTTTAGTAAGAATAAAATTAAACCATATTGAAAGGTCTCATCATGAACAAATTACTCGCCGCCCTGATCGCCACCCTGTTTGCTACCGCCGCCTTCGCTCAAACGGCGCCGGCCACGGAAGCTGTCGTGAAAGCCCAGGCTTCCGCGCAAAAAGACGTCAACAAGGCTGCCGCTTCGGAAGCCAAGGTCGATGCCAAGGCTGACGCCAATGTCGCCAAGGCCGAAATGAAGGCTGACGAAAAGAAAGCCGACGCCCAGCACAAGGCGAACAAAACCAAGGCCAAGGCCCATGACAAGGTCGTCCACGCCGATGCGGAAGACAAGCTGAAAGCGGAAGCCAAGGCAGACAAAACCGACGCCAAGGCCGATGCGAAAGCCACCAAGGCTGCCGTGAAAGCGAACGCCAAGGTCGCCAAGGAAAAAGTGGAAGCGAACGCCGACAAAGCCCTCGCCGCCACCAAGACGGAAGAAGCCAAGGCCAAGGCCGACGCTGAAGTCAAGGCCGCCGCCGCCAAGTAATTCCCCGTTTGCGGGCCACGGCCTGCAAATCCCAAAGACAGCTTCGGCTGTCTTTTTTTTGTCTGCCACTTTTTTTGGGCACCGCTTGCCAGTCTTGATCTGGCACAAATGCTGTTCTTTTCGCCGTGCCATAGTGAATTGGCAAACAGACGAAGGAGACATCATGAGCACCGCTAAAACGAAAAAATCACCGGCCACCGGTTCGGCTGAAGGCGCGCCGGCCATGCAATCCATGCCGGTCGAGGGCGACGTGCATGCCGGCACTGATGCGGCCGGCGCCAACGCCATGCCGGGGCCGCGCCTGGGCATGTCGTACGCGGATCAGGCGTCGCTCACCCAGGGCGCGGCCGCAGTGCATGCCGGCGACATGCCGGGCGGCGCCATGCAGCAGGCATCGCAAGGCATGGCGGGCGCCAGTTGCATGCACGTGGGCGATGGCGGCGGCATGGGGGGCGACCGCGATGGCGGGGGCGGTGCAGGCGGCATGGGCGGCGACGGCGACGGCGGCGGCCAGGGCGGCGGTACGCCGCAGGTGCGCACCTGCGCCACGATGGATGTGCATCGCCGCCTGCTGACGGAAGATCCGTCCTATGCGAACATCCGCGCCGATATTGAAAACCAGGCTGGCATGTACGAGGGGGCCGGCAGCAGCGCCGGACGTTCCGGCGTGACGCAGATACCGGTGGTCGTGCACGTGGTGTGGAATACGGCCGCGCAGAATATTTCGGATGCGCAGATCGCCAGCCAGATCGATGTGCTCAACCGTGACTTCCGCCGCGTCAATCCCGACGTGAACAGCACGCCGGCGCCGTTCCTGCCGCTGACGGCCGATGCGCGCGTGGAGTTCGCGCTGGCCACGATCGATCCGCATGGCGCGGCCACCAGTGGCATCGAGCGGCGCCAGACGACGGTGGCCTCATTTGGCGCGGACGATGCCGTCAAGTCGCAGGCGACGGGTGGCATGGATGCCTGGCCTGCCGACAGCTACCTGAATATCTGGGTGTGCCAGCTCGGCGGCGGCTTGCTCGGCTATGCGCAATTTCCCGGCGGCCCGGCCGCCACCGACGGCGTGGTGATCCTGCAATCGGCCTTCGGCACGACCGGCACGGCGGCGCCGCCCTTCCACCTGGGGCGCACCGCCACGCACGAAATCGGCCACTGGCTGAACCTGAACCATATCTGGGGCGATGACGGCACCGGCTGCTCGGGCACGGACAACGTGGCCGACACGCCGAACCAGGGCGGGCCGAACACGGGTCAGCCCTCGTTCCCCCACATTTCTTGCAGTAACGGGCCGAATGGCGACATGTTCATGAACTACATGGATTATGTGGACGACCCCGCCATGTTCATGTTCACGGCGGGCCAGGTGGCGCGCATGCAGGCCTGTCTCGATGGTCCGCGCGCCAGCATCGGCACGGGGACGGGCGGCACGGGCGCCACGCCGCGCCAGAGCTCTTCCCCTGTCGTGGCCTGGGGCGCGAACCGCCTCGACGTCTTCGTGCTGGGCACGGACCGCGCGCTGTACCACAAGGCCTGGAACGGCACGGCCTGGGCGCCGTCCGTCACCGGTTACGAGGGGCAGGGCGGCATTTGCACCAGTGCGCCGCAGGTGGTGTCGTGGGGGCCGAACCGGCTTGACGTGTTCGTCACTGGCACCGACAGCGGCTTGTTCCACAAATGGTGGAACGGCACGGCGTGGGGTCCGTCCCTGACGGGCTATGAAGTGATGGGCGGCTTGTGCGTGGGCGACCCGCGCGCCGTGGCCTGGGGCCCGAACCGCCTTGACGTGTTTGTCGTCGGCACGGACCGGGCCCTGTACCATAAGTGGTGGAACGGGGCCGCCTGGGGGCCGTCGCTGACGGGGTACGAAGCCATGGGCGGCATCTGCCTGGGCCAGCCGGAAGCTGTGGCGTGGGGACCGAACCGCCTCGATGTCTTCGTCATCGGCACGGACCGGGCCCTGTATCACAAGTGGTGGAACGGCACGGCCTGGGGACCGTCGCTGACGGGCTACGAGCGCCTGGGCGGCATCTGCACCTCGTCGCCGAAGGCGGTGGCGTGGGGACCGAACCGCCTCGACGTTTTTGTGACGGGCACCGATGGCGCGCTGTATCATAAATGGTGGGATGGCGCGAAATGGGGCCCTTCCAACGATGGCTTCGAGCGCCTGGGCGGCATCTGCGTGGGCGAGGTGGAAGCCGTGTCGTGGGCGGCCAACCGGCTCGATCTGTTCGTCATCGGCACGGACAGCGCCCTGTACCACAAGGCGTGGAATGGATCGGCCTGGTCGCCATCCGTGACGGGGTTTGAAAACCTGGGCGGCATCTGCACCTCGCGTCCGCGCGCCACGGCATGGGCGCCGAACCGCCTCGACGTGTTTGTCACGGGTACGAATGGGGCTCTGTTCCACAAGGCGTGGAACGGCACGGCCTGGTCACCGTCCGTGAGCGGCTATGAAAGCCTGGGCGGCGTGGTATCGTGTTTCTGACGTCAATATATTAAACGGGAGGCGGCATGCACGGCATGACGATGGCTTTGCCCAGCGGTAGCTGGACGCACTCCTTCGAGGAGGATGCAGACGGTATCGAGGTGTACCGGCCCACGGCCACCTTCGCCTTTCCTCCCAGCCGCAAGGGCCGCAAGGTGCTCGAATTCGGCGCACCCGCCGGCGCCATGGCGCAAGGGGAGGTGACATTGACGTCGATGGCACCCGGTCCCGACGATCGTCCCCGCGCCGGTTTTGTCTCCCGGCTGGTGCCCCTGGGCATGGGCCGCTATGCGCTCAGTGATGCCAGCGGGGCACAGGACGTGATCGACATCGTCGAAGCGACACCCGACGTGCTGCGCCTGGCGCGGCATTAAGGCTGGCCGCGCAGCTTGTGCGCGAGCGCCGTGCGGTTGCCCACGCCCAGTTTCTGGTAAATCGCATGCAGCTGGTTGCGCACGGTGGCAGGCGACTTGCCCAGTTCCCTGGCGATGCTTTTGTACGGCAAGCCTTCGGCCGCCATGGCCGCCACCAGTCTTTCTGCCGGCGTCAGGCGCTGCATGGCAGCCTGCCTGAAACGTTGTTTGTCATCCTTGCTCTCCTGTTCGTGGGCGGCATGCCTACAGGGATAACGGGAGCACGGCGCATATCTGTAAAATTATTTTCGCCTGCCGCCGTCAGGTGCGATGGGCGAAAAAAAAGACAGGCGAACCTGTCTTTTCGTAGGAATCGATGGCGCTTAGCCGATGGCTACCATGGACACCGGTTTCAGCTTGGCCGCCAGCGCCTTGCCCTTCTTGGCGCGCTTGCCGAAGTGCTCGGCCAGGGCCGTGGCGCCCAGCGACGCATCCTGCGGTTTCGACGCGCGGCCGATGCCCGAGACCACCAGGCCGCGCTGCGTGATCGGCTGCACTGCCAGCAGCTTGTCCTTGGCATCGAGGTCGATCAGCTTGACGCCGGTGCCGCCCTTGGACAGGGTTTTCATTTCATCGAGGCCGAACACCAGCAGGCGCGCGCCTTCCGTCAAACAGGCCAGGGCGCTGGCCGCCTCGGAGATGACTTTCGGCGCCAAAGGCACGTCGCCATCGTCCAGGGTGATGAAGGCCTTGCCGCCTTTCAAGCGGCTCGTCATGTCGCCCGCCTTGGCAATGAAACCGTAGCCGGCGCTCGACGCCAGCAGCAAATTGGTGGCGCCATTGCCCGCGAAGTAGTGCAGGATGCGCACGGCGTTGCCCGGCGTACCGCCGCTCAGGTCGCACAAGGTCGTGATTGGCACGCCGTCGCCGCGTGCGTTGGGCAGCGCCGAGACGGGCACCGAGTAGATCTTGCCGTTGTTGCCAAAGCCCAGCAGGGTGTCGACCGTGCGGCACTCGAAGGCGCCATGCAGGCTGTCGCCCGCCTTGAAGGTGAATTGCGCCGCATCGTGGCCGATGCCGGTGCGTGCGCGCACCCAGCCTTTTTCCGAAATGATGACGGTGACCGGTTCATCGACCACTTTTTGTTCCGCCACGGCTTTTTGCGCTTCCTCGATCAGGGTCCGGCGCGCATCGCCAAACTGCTTGGCGTCCGCTTCGATTTCGCGGATGATGGCGCGCTTCATCGAACCCGGGTTGTCGAGCAGGTCTTGCAGCGACTTTTCTTCCTTGCGCAGTTCGGCCAGTTCCTGCTGGATCTTGATCGTTTCCAGGCGCGCCAGCTGGCGCAAGCGGATTTCCAGGATATCGTCGGCCTGGCGTTCGGACAGCTTGAACGCCTCGATCAGGGCCGCCTTCGGTTCATCCGAATTGCGGATGATCTGGATCACCTTGTCGATATTGAGCAGGATCGCCTCGCGTCCTTCCAGGATATGGATACGGTCCTTGACCTTGCCCAGTTTGTAGCCGGTGCGGCGCGTGACAGTTTTGAAGCGGAAATCGATCCACTCGCGCAGGATGTCGCCCAGCCCTTTCTGGCGCGGGCGGCCGTCGCCGCCGATCATCACCAGATTGATCGACGTCGACGATTCCAGCGAGGTGTGCGCCAGCAGCATCAGCATGAATTCCGTCTGGTCCTGGTTCTTCGACTTCGGTTCGAACACGAGGCGCACGGGCGCGGCGCGGCCCGATTCGTCGCGGATGGTGTCGAGCGAATTGAGGATCAGCGCCTTCAGGGCCACCTGGTCCGGCGACAGCGCCTTCTTGCCCAGCTTGATCTTTGGATTCGTCAGTTCCTCGATTTCTTCCAGCACCTTTTGCGAGGAGGTGCCCGGCGGCAGTTCCGTCACCACGGCTTGCCACTGGCCGCGCGCCAGCTCTTCGATCTTCCAGCGTGCGCGCACCTTCATGCTGCCGCGGCCGCTCGCATACATGTCCTGGATCTGCGAGGGCGGCGTGATGATCTGGCCGCCGCCGGGGAAATCGGGGCCGGGCATGATGGCCATCAGCTCGGCGTGCGTCATCTTCGGATCGCGGATCATGGCGACGGCCGCTTTCGCCACTTCGGCCAGGTTGTGCGACGGGATTTCCGTCGCCAGGCCCACGGCGATGCCGGAAGCGCCATTGAGCAGCACCATCGGCAGGCGGGCCGGCAGCAGCTTCGGCTCTTCCGTCGAGCCGTCGTAGTTGGGCTGGAAGTCCACGGTGCCCATGCCGATTTCATCCATCAGCAGCTTGGCGATCGGCGTCAGGCGCGCTTCCGTGTAACGCATGGCCGCGGCGCCATCGCCATCGCGCGAGCCGAAGTTGCCCTGGCCATCGATCAGCGGGTAGCGCAAGGAAAAGTCCTGCGCCATGCGCACCAGCGCGTCGTACACGGACTGGTCGCCATGCGGATGCAGTTTACCCAGCACGTCGCCGACCACGGCCGCCGATTTGCGCGGCTTCGCCGTGGAATTGAGTCCCAGCTCATTCATCGCATACAGGATGCGGCGCTGCACGGGCTTCTGGCCGTCGCATACGTCGGGCAGGGCGCGGCCCTTGACGACGGAGATGGCGTAATCGAGATAGGCGCGCTCGGCAAAGGTGGACAGGGTCAGCGCTTCGCCGTCGAATACCGGTTCATCCGGCTCGATCGGCTCAGGCTGGGCATCGTCAAATAAATTGGTTTGTGTGGACATGGCGCTTGTTTCGGTGTTAAGTGGTTGCGGTTGAATTCATGGGGGCGATTATGACAGCCCGGATTTGGAGAAGGATTTGCCATAGGTCTTGTAGATGTAGCACATGGTGAAATACAGCACGGCCAGGGTCAGCTCCACGCTGTTGTGCATCATTTGCATGGCGCGGATGGCCGGGGCGTGGCCGGCCAGCACGACGCTGGCGAGGGACGGCACCAGCACCACTGGCCAGATCGTCTTCCATTTGAAATCGGTGGGGGAAAACAGCAGGCCGGCACACGACCAGGCATACAGCGCGGCGCCCACGAGGACGGCCGGCAACTGCTGCACGTACAGCAAGGACAGCAGGCCCGCGCAGCCGATCAGCCATGCCGCGCGCAGGCGGGGCAAGAGCGCCTCCGGCCAGCCGCAATCGCCATACAGGCCGGTGGCGCTGCGCAGGGCCAGCGCCGCCAGGCAAAACATCAATGGCATGGCTTCGCCGATGGCCAGCGCCGACTGGCCCTTGCCGCTCATGAACATGGCGGCGAACAGCGACAAGCCCAGGACCAGGAGCAGCAGCATGCCATGCAGCAGCTGGCGGTTCATCGCATACGCGAGCAGGGCCGACGCGCACAAGCCGCCCGCGGTGACGAGGCGCATGGTGTCGCTGCGTTCTGGCAGGAACAGCATCAGCGCCAGCAGCAGATAGGGCACGATCCAGCCCAGCTGCCGCAAGCCGGGCCGCTGCCACAGCACGGGCAGGCGGTCCTGCAGCGCTTCCTGCAGCGAGTCGAGCCGCGCGAACAGGGGGGCCGGCCAGCGCAAGGCATGCATGGCCAGCAGGGAAAAGGCCAGCGCCTGGAAGCCGAGCAGGCTGGCATGGGCGGCCGCGTCGCCGAGTTTGAAGCCAGCCGCGTCGAGCACGCCCGCGAGCATGAAGTGCAGCACGAAGCCCAGGCCGCACGAAGCGAGCGCCGTCTGCTTGAAGTAGCGCTTTGCATGCACGGCGTGTTCCCACCGCTCGAACAGGTCCGTATCGAGCTTGTAGGCCAGCATCTCGCCGTGCTGCCAGCGTATCGTGTGCAGCAGCTCGCGCAGCTGCAGCGTGAATTTTCGGTCGAACAGCTGGCGCGCGTAGGCGCTTGGCGCCTGCTGCGACATGATGCAGTCCAGGCCGGGATAGCTGTCGCGGTTGTCGCTGAAATGGGCGAACGAGCGGTCCGCCCGGTAGCGCTGCACGGCGCTGCGCACCAGGTCCGCATGGCTGCGCGCCAGGTAGGAAAAATCGTGGTCCCAGCCCAGCAGCTCGAACAGGGCCTGGCGCAGCGACAGGTCGTAGCCGGCGCTGGCGCAATAGTGCAGCGCGCACAGCTCGAATTCCTCGCGCACGTCGAGGTTGAGCATGGTGTCGTCTTGCAGCACGCGGGTCAGCACCTCGCCGGCATCCGCGTGCCGCGCCAGCGCCTGGCAGCCTTGCCAAAGGCTGGCCGCTTCCTGCGCCGGGTCGATGGCGACCACGCCCCATTGTTCCGGGGGCGGAGCCTGTTCCTGGGCAATGATGCCCCACAGTTCCGCAGGCGCTTCCTGCGCCGCCTCGTCGATGACGCCCCACAAGTCGGCCGGTTCCGCACGCGGCGCTTCTGGCGATTCCGCCGCTGCCGCTTCGGCCGCTGGCGGTTCCGGACATTCCTCGGCAAACAGGTGCGCATGGCGCAGCGCGTATTCATACGCTTCGCGCAGCTCCTGGAAGGCGGCCGGATCGTCCTCGGGACGCGTCACCTTCAGGCGCTTCGCGTACGCGCGCTTGAGGGCGCGCTCGTCGCCGGTCGGCTCCGTACCCAGGATATCCCACAGGCTGCGCTGTCCGTTGTGCATGCCGCCGTCCATTTACAGGAAGCTCTCGCTCTCGACCTGGCGCAACACCTCATCGAGCGCCTGGCGCGCCTTGCGGATGGTGTTCGGGTCCTGCGTTTCCAGCGCGGCCTGGAAATTGGCCGTGTGCGCCGCCAGGTACTGGCGCACGTCGCCCAGCGACTGTTCGTACAGGCGGTCGGCGCGCGTGACGAGGGTGCGGTTTTCCATCTGCTCGCGCGGGTGGATCTTCAGGTCGGCCAGTTCCGCAAAGCGCTGCTCGATCTGTTCCGGCGTCATCACGCCCGCATTGTCGCTGATGATCATCTTGTGGCGTTCCTGCGTTGCCAGCACCGTCACTTCCGCTTCCAGCACGCCGCTGACGTCGTAGGTGAAGCGCACGTCGATGCCGATCTCGCCCGCCTTTTTCGCGGGTATCGGGAAGCTGATCTTGCCCAGGAAGACGTTGTCGGCCACCAGGCGCGACTCGCCCTGGAAGATCGCCACGTTGATTTCCTTCTGGTTGTCGTGGATGGTGGTGATGTTTTCCGTGCGCGAGACGGGCACCACGGAATTGCGCTCGATGATGGGCAGGTAATGCCCGCCCTCATACTGGTTCGCGCCGACCTGGCGCGAAATCGAAATGCCCAGCGAGTACGGCGCCACGTCCGTCATGACCACTTCGTCGAGGGCTGCGTCGCGCATCTTCAGGCCAGCCTGCACGGCGGCGCCCAGCGCCACGGCTTCGTCCGGGTCCAGGTGGACGGCGGGGAAGCGGCCGAACATGCGCGAGACGAGTTTACGCACCAGCGGCATGCGCGTGGCACCGCCGGCCAGTACCACTTCATTCAATTCGGCCGCGCGGATGGTGGCGTCGCGCAGCGCGCGTTCCACGGGCAGGCGCAGGCGTGCCAGCAGCGGTTCGCACAGCTGCGCCAGCTTGTCTTCGCCGATCTCCCAGCTGTATTCCTGGTCCTGGTAGCGCGTGGCCATGCGCACGGACGGCTGCTCCGACAGCAATCGCTTGACGCGTTCGGCTTCATCGCGCAGCAGCTGCTGCTGGCGCGGGTCGAGCAGGCGGCTGCCGACGGCGCCGCGCAAGCCGCTGCCTTCCATGAAAGCGTCGACCAGCACGGTGACGAAGTCTTCGCCGCCCAGGAAATTGTCGCCGGCCGAGGCGCGCACTTCCATCACGCCTTCGAACAGTTCCAGGATCGACACGTCGAACGTGCCGCCGCCCAGGTCGAAGACGAGGAATTTGCTTTCCTGTTCCTTGTCGCGGATGCCGTAGGCCAGCGCGGCGGCCGTCGGTTCGTTGAGCAGGCGCTCCACGCGCAGGCCCGCCAGCTGGCCGGCGATGCGCGTGGCCTTGCGCTGCGCATCGCTGAAATACGCGGGCACGGTGATGATGGCTTCCTCGACCTGGTGGCCGAGGAAAGCTTCGGCATCTTCCTTCAGCGCGCGCAGCACCATCGACGACAGTTCTTCCGGGCGGAATTGCTGCGTGCCGAGGGTGATCTTCTTTTCGCTGCCCATGTAGCGCTTGAAGACGGCCGCCGTCAGCTGCGGGTGCGTCTGCAGGCGCTCGCGCGCGGCGCGGCCCACCAGCACGGTGCCGTCGTCGTCGATGCTCACGCACGACGGCGTCAGGTGTTCACCGAGCGCATTCGGGATGATGGAAGCCTTGCCGTCGCGCCAGATGGCGACCAGGCTGTTGGTGGTGCCCAGGTCGATGCCGATGATCATCAGATATCCGCCTCCGCCTCATTGCCGTGTTCCTCGATCCAGGCGCGGCGTCCGGCCGCTTCGCCCTTGCCCATCAACATATTGAAGCGGGAAGCCGAGGCCATGTGGTCGACTTCGCCGAGGGTGACGGGCAGCAGGCGGCGCGTGTCTGGGTTCATCGTCGTTTCCCACAGCTGCTCGGCGTTCATCTCGCCCAGGCCCTTGAAGCGGGAGATCGACCAGGCGCCCTGTTTCACGCCTTCCTTGCGCAGCTTGTCCTCGATGGCCAGCAGTTCGCCGTCGTCGAGCGCATAGATCTTCTGCATCGGCTTTTTGCCGCGCGCCGGTGCATCCACGCGGTACAAAGGCGGACGGGCGATGCAGATATGGCCCTTGTTGATCAGGACGGGGAAATGCTTGAAAAAGAGCGTCAGCAGCAGTACCTGGATGTGCGAGCCGTCCACGTCCGCATCGGACAGGATGCAGATCTTGCCGTAGCGCAGGCCCGACAGGTCGGGTGAGTCGCCCACGCTGTGCGGATCGACGCCGATGGCCACCGCGATGTCGTGGATCTCGTTATTGGCGAACAGGCGGTCGCGGTCCGTTTCCCACGAGTTCAACACCTTGCCGCGCAGGGGCAGGATCGCCTGGAATTCCTTGTCGCGGCCCATCTTGGCCGAACCGCCCGCCGAGTCGCCCTCGACGAGGAACAGTTCATTGCGCGTGATGTCCGACGATTCGCAGTCGGTCAACTTGCCCGGCAACACGGCCACGCCCGAGGATTTTTTCTTTTCCACTTTTTGCAGCGAACGCTGGCGCGACTGCGCCTGCTTGATCACGAGCTCGGCCAGCTTCTTGCCATAATCGACGTGCTGGTTCAGCCACAGTTCCAGCGGCGGCTTGGTGAAGGTCGAGACGAGGCGCACGGCATCGCGCGAATTGAGGCGTTCCTTGATCTGGCCCTGGAATTGCGGGTCCAGCACCTTGGCCGACAGCACGAACGAGGCGCGCGCGAACACGTCTTCCGGCAGAAGTTTCACGCCTTTGGGCAGCAGCGAGTGCATTTCGACGAAGTTTTTCACGGCGCCGAACAGACCGTCGCGCAAGCCCGATTCGTGCGTGCCGCCATTCGAGGTGGGAATCAGGTTGACGTACGATTCGCGCACGATGGCGCCTTCTTCCGTCCACGCCACGACCCAGGCCGCGCCTTCGCCTTCGGCAAAGCCTTCCGAGTCCGGGCCAGCGTATTGCGCGCCTTCGAACAGGGGAATCAGGGTTTCGCCATTCGATACCTGCGCCAGCGTTTCGGTCAGGTAGCCGCGCAAGCCCTCGGCGTACTGCCAGGTCTGCGTATCGCCCGTCTTCGCGTTGGTGAGCGTGACGGTGACGCCCGGCAGCAGCACGGCTTTCGAGCGCAGCAGGCGTTGCAGCTCCGTTTGCGAGATGTTGGGAGAATCAAAGTATTTTGCATCGGGCCAGGCCGTGACGCGCGTGCCGGATTTTTTCCCGTCGCGCGGGGCGGGGCGGGAACTCAGGGGCTCGATCACGTCGCCGTTGGCAAACACCATGTGGTGCAAGCCGTTGCCGTCGCTTTCCTTGCGCCAGACGGTGATTTCCAGGCGCGTCGACAGCGCATTCGTGACGGATACGCCGACGCCGTGCAAGCCGCCCGAGAACGCGTAGGCGCCGCCCGAACCCTTGTCGAACTTGCCGCCCGCGTGCAGCCGTGTAAACACGATTTCCACCGTCGGCACGCCTTCTTCCGGGTGCAGGCCGACGGGAATGCCGCGGCCATTGTCTTCGACGGTGATGCTGCCATCCGTGTTTTGCGTCACGGCGATATGCGTGCAATGACCACCCAGCGCCTCGTCGGAGGCATTGTCGATCACTTCCTGAATGATGTGCAGCGGATTTTCAGTGCGGGTGTACATCCCCGGGCGCTGCTTGACGGGTTCCAGTCCTTTCAGGACACGGATGGATGATTCGCTGTAGTCGGATGCTGGTTTTTTAGTGGCCATACGTGTTCAAGCTAAGTAAAGACAGTGGTTGGAACGCCAGGCCAGGGCACTGCGGGGCGCAATGACAGCGGCGGCGATAACTGTATGAATATACAGTATATTCCGTCCAGCGTCACTGGGGGAGGGCAGTGCGGCAGGCTTGGCGTCCTTGTGCGGACGCTCGCGCATTCTATCTTGTCCGGCGAGCAATAGCGCTACTCCAAGGCAACAACAGTGCGCCGCGCGCGTGGTTTTGCGCCAATTGTGATGGATTTTATGCGGTAAAGCCGCCATTTTTACATCTTGTTTACAGCTGCCTTCCCAGTCTTTACGAATTTTTTAGACCCTTTTGGCTAATCTGCTCACTATCAAAACAAACCTGAATGAGGGTGGGAATGGATCTCGTGTATCTCGGCTTGATTGCCGTGTTTTTCGTCGTGGCGGCCGGCTTTGCCGTCGCCTGCGACAAATTAGGGAGCGTCAAATGAACGCGTTTTATGTGCTGGGCGCCGTCGTCTCGGCCGGCCTGCTCGTGTATTTGCTGGTGGCGCTGCTGAAGGCGGAGGAACTGTGATGACGACGCAATCGATACTGTTATTGGTGGCCTTCCTGGCCGTGCTGCTGGCCGCCGGCTATCCGCTGGGCCTGTACATGGCCAAAGTGGCCGGCGACGGCCCCGTGCGCGGCCTGGGCTGGCTGCAAAAGCTGGAAAACCTGCTGTACCGCTGGTCGGGCCTGCCCGCCGACAAGGCCATGGGCTGGAAAAGCTATGCCATCGCCCTGATCGTCTTCAATACCGTGGGCGCCGTCTTCGTGTACGGCCTGCAGCGCCTGCAGGGCTTCCTGCCACTCAATCCGCAGGGCCTGGGCGCCGTCAGCCCCGATTCCTCGTTCAATACCACCGTCAGCTTCGTCGCCAATACCAACTGGCAGGGCTACGGCGGCGAACAGACCATGAGCTACCTGACCCAGATGCTGGGCATGGCATGCCAGAACTTCTTTTCGGCGGCCACCGGCATCGCCGTGATCTTCGCACTGGTGCGCGGTTTCGCGTCGCGTTCGGGCAAATCGATCGGCAATTTCTGGGTCGACCTGGTGCGTTCGACCCTGTACATCCTGCTGCCGCTGTCCCTGGCCCTGTCCGTCGTCTTCATGGGCGAAGGCATGATCCAGAATTTTTCCGCCTACAAGGAAGTGACCCTGCTCGACCACGTGGCGTATGAAACGCCGAAAACGACGGCTGACGGCCAACCCGTGCTGGACGCCGCCGGTCAACCCGTGATGGAAGCGCAAGTGGCGACGACGCAGACGATCGCCATGGGCCCCGTCGCGTCGCAGGAATCGATCAAGCTGCTGGGCACGAATGGCGGCGGCTTTTTCAATGCCAATTCCTCGCATCCGTATGAAAACCCCACCGTGCTGTCGAACTTCCTGCAGATGCTGGCCATCTTCATCATTCCCGCCGGTCTGTGCTTCACCTTTGGACGCATGGTGGGCGACCTGCGCCAGGGCTGGGCCGTGCTGGCCGCGATGAGCCTGATCTTCGTCGTCATGACGGCCGGCGTGATGAGCGCCGAGCAGCAAGCCAATCCCGCCTTGCAAGGCCTGGGCGTGGACCAGCAGGCCAGCAGTCTGCAATCGGGCGGCAATATGGAAGGCAAGGAAACGCGCTTCGGCATCAGCTCCTCGACCCTGTTCGCGGCGGTGACGACGGCCGCATCGTGCGGCGCCGTCAACTCCATGCACGATTCCTACATGCCCCTGGGCGGCATGGTGCCGCTGCTGCTGATGCAATTCGGCGAAGTGGTGTTCGGCGGCGTGGGCACGGGCCTGTACGGCATGCTGATGTTCGCCATCCTGGCCGTCTTCATCGCCGGCCTGATGATCGGCCGCACGCCTGAATACCTGGGCAAGAAAATCCAGGCCTATGAAATGAAGATGGTGTCGCTGGCCATCCTGATTACGCCAGCCCTGGTATTGACGGGCACGGCGATCGCCGTGATGGTCGAACCGGGCAAGATCGGCGTGGCCAATCCGGGCGCGCACGGCTTCTCCGAGATCCTGTATGCCTTCACGTCGGCGGCCAACAACAACGGCAGCGCGTTTGCCGGCCTGTCCGCCAACACGCCGTTCTACAACGTGATGCTGGCGATTGCCATGTGGTTCGGCCGCTTCGGCGTGATCGTGCCCGTGCTGGCGGTGGCCGGTTCGCTGGCGGCCAAGCAGCGCCTGTCGGCCAATGCCGGCACCATGCCCACGCACGGCCCCATGTTCATCGGCCTGCTGATCGGCGTCGTCGTGCTGGTTGGTGTATTGAATTACGTTCCCGCGCTGGCCCTGGGCCCGATCGTCGAACACCTGCAACTTTTCATCAAATAAGAGGCTACCATGTCACGCACAAGCCTGACTTTGTTCGATTCCGCACTGATTGGCCCCGCCATCGTCGATGCGTTCAAAAAACTCGACCCCCGCACGCAGTGGCGCAGCCCCGTGATGTTCGTCGTCTATGTGGGCAGCATCATCACGACCCTGCTGGCCATCCAGGCCCTGAATGGCCAGGGTGAAGCGCCGTTCGGCTTCATCGTCGCCGTCGCCGTGTGGCTGTGGTTTACCGTGCTGTTCGCGAACTTCGCCGAGGCGCTGGCCGAAGGCCGCAGCAAGGCCCAGGCGGCCTCGCTGCGCGCCCTCAAGCAGACGGTGATGGCAAAGAAAATGCAGACGCCGAAATACGGCACGTCCTGGCTGCCTACGCCGGCCACCGACCTGCGCAAGGGCATGACGGTGCTGGTCGAGGCGGGCGACGTGATTCCCGCCGACGGTGAAGTGACGGCCGGCGTGGCTTCCGTCGACGAAAGCGCCATCACGGGCGAATCGGCACCCGTGATCCGCGAATCGGGCGGCGACTTTTCCGCCGTCACGGGCGGTACCCGCGTGCTGTCCGACTGGCTGCTGGTGCGCGTTTCCGTCAACCCGGGCGAAGCGTTCATCGACCGCATGATCGCCATGGTCGAAGGCGCCAAGCGCCAGAAGACGCCGAACGAGATCGCCCTGACGATTTTATTGGTGGCCCTGTCGATCGTGTTCCTGATCGTCACTGTGACCCTGCTGCCGTACTCGTTGTTTTCCGTGGCGGCGGCCGGCAGCGGCACTCCCGTCAGCATCACGGTATTGATCGCGCTGCTCGTGTGCCTGATCCCGACCACCATCGGCGGTTTGCTGTCCGCCATCGGCGTGGCCGGCATGAGCCGCATGATGCAGGCCAATGTGATCGCCACGTCGGGGCGCGCCGTGGAAGCGGCCGGCGACGTGGACGTGCTGCTGCTCGATAAGACGGGTACCATCACCCTGGGCAACCGCCAGGCGTCGAGCTTCGTGTCGGCGCCCGGCGTGACGGAACAGCAGCTGGCCGACGCGGCGCAACTGGCCTCGCTGGCCGATGAAACGCCGGAAGGGCGCAGCATCGTCGTGCTGGCCAAGCAGAAGTTCAATATCCGCGAACGCGAAATGGCCAGCCTGCACGCCACCTTCGTACCCTTCACGGCGCAAACGCGCATGAGCGGCGTGGATATCCCTGGCGAGCAGCAGGTGCGCCAGCTGCGCAAGGGCGCGGCCGACTCCATGAAAAAGTATGTGGAAGCGCTGGGCCAGCCGTATCCGGCCGAGGTGGCACGCGCCGTCGACGACATCGCCCGCCGCGGCAGTACGCCGCTGGTGGTGGTCGATGATGGCCGCGTCATGGGCGCCGTGGAACTGAAGGATATCGTCAAGGGCGGCATCAAGGAACGCTTCGCGGAATTGCGCCGCATGGGCATCAAGACCGTCATGATCACGGGCGACAACAAGCTGACGGCGGCCGCGATTGCCGCCGAAGCGGGCGTGGACGATTTTCTTGCCGAAGCGACGCCGGAAGACAAGCTGAAACTCATCCGCAGCTACCAGTCCGAAGGCCGTCTGGTGGCGATGACGGGCGACGGCACCAACGATGCACCGGCGCTGGCCCAGGCCGACGTGGCCGTGGCCATGAATTCGGGCACGCAGGCGGCGAAGGAGGCGGGCAATATGGTCGACCTGGATTCGAACCCGACCAAGCTGCTGGAAATCGTTGAAATCGGCAAGCAGATGCTGATGACGCGCGGCTCGCTGACGACGTTCTCGATTTCGAACGACATCGCCAAGTACTTCGCCATCATCCCGGCCGCCTTCGTGGGCACTTATCCGCAGTTGAAGGCGCTCGACATCATGCACCTGGCCAGCCCCGCCTCGGCCATCATGTCGGCCGTGATCTTCAATGCCTTGATCATCGTTGTGCTGATTCCGCTGGCGCTGAAAGGCGTGCAGTACCGGGCCATCGGCGCGGCCAGCCTGTTGCGCCGCAATCTGCTGATCTACGGCCTGGGCGGGATTATTTTGCCCTTCATCGGGATCAAGCTGATCGACATGCTGCTGTCCGTCCTCAATTTAGTCTAAAGGAACCATCATGAGCACTATCGTACGTCCCGCCCTGGTCCTGTTTGCCGCATTGACCGTGATTTGCGGCGTCGTCTATCCGTTTGCCACGGCCGGCATCGGCCAGCTGGCCTTCAGCGATGAAGTCAACGGCAGCATCGTCGAGCGTGGGGGCAAGCCCGTCGGCTCGACCCTGATCGGCCAGTCCTTCACCTCGCCCAAGTATTTCTGGGGCCGTCCATCGGCCACCGCGCCGATGGCCAATAACGGTGCCGGTTCGGGCGGCTCGAACCAGGGGCCGAGCAATCCGGCCCTGGTGGACGCCGTCAAGGCGCGCATCGCCGCCCTGAAGGAAGTTGATCCAGGCAACCGCAACCCGATCCCCGTCGACCTGGTGACGGCGTCGAGCAGCGGCCTGGACCCGGAAATTAGCCTGGCGGGCGCCCTGTACCAGGCGCCGCGCGTGGCCCGCGTGCGCGCCGTGCCGCTGGCGCAGGTGGAAAACGCCATCGCCAAGGTGCAGAAAACCGCGTATATCGGCTTTTTCGGCGAGCCGCGCGTGAATGTGCTGGAACTGAATCTGGCGCTCGATGCGGCCGCGAAGTAAGATGATGCAGGGGCAGAGCCGCCGGTTTTGCCCCTGGTTTTGACCTTAAAAGATACCCATGCTCCCCAACGACAGCCAACGCCCCGACCCTGATGCCCTGCTGGCGCAAGTGCAGGCGCAGGAACAGAAAGCCGCGCGCGGCCGGCTGCGCATTTATTTTGGCGCCTCGGCTGGCGTCGGCAAGACGTATGCGATGCTGGCGGCCGCGCGCAAATTGCTGGCCGATGGCCAGGACTTGCTGGTGGGCGTGGTGGAGACGCATGGGCGCCAGGATACGGCAGCCCAGCTGGACGGCTTGCCCGTGCTGCCCCTGAAGGCCATCGAGTACCGGGGCAAGACCCTGTACGAGTTCGACCTGGACGAGGCCCTGCGCCGCGCGCCGCCGCTGATACTGATGGATGAACTGGCCCATTCGAACGTGGCCGGTTCGCGCCATCCGAAGCGCTGGCAGGACGTCGAGGAATTGCTGGCGGCAGGCATCGACGTGCTGTCGACCGTGAACGTGCAGCACCTGGAAAGCCTGAACGACGTGGTGGGCGGGATCACCGGCGTGCGTGTGGCCGAGACCCTGCCCGACACGGTGTTCGACCGTGCCGATGAAGTGGTGCTGGTCGATATCCCCGCCGATGAACTGCTGCACCGCCTGAAGCAGGGCAAGGTGTATCAGCCGCAGCAGGCCGAACGGGCATCGCAGCATTTTTTTCGCAAGGGTAACCTGATCGCCCTGCGTGAACTGGCCTTGCGCCGCACGGCGGACCGGATCCAGGATGACGTGCAGGCCTACCGCGTCGAAAAATCGATCAATCCCGTGTGGAAGACGGGCGCCGCGCTGCTGGCCTGCGTGGGACCGCACGCGGGGGGCGAGCACGTGATCCGCAGCACGGCGCGCCTGGCTAGCCAGCTGAACGCGGAATGGCACGCGCTGTACGTGGAAACGCCGCGTTTGCAGCGCTTGCCGGCGGGCCAGCGCGAACGCATCCTGAAAACCCTGAAACTGGCGCAGGACCTGGGCGCGCGCACGGCCATCGTGCCGTCCGCCGACATCGCCGGCGCAGTGGTCGAGTATGCGCGCGGCGCGAATATCTCGAAAGTCATCGTGGGCCGTGGCCGCGGCCGTGCCAACTGCGGTGCGCTGGCGCGCCTGTGGCAGGCGCCGCCGGCCGCGCGCATGGCCAGCCTGGCGCCCGATATCGATTTGATCGAGGTGGGCTTGCCGCCTGCCGGTGCGGCGCCCCGGCGCGCGGCGGGCGAAGACGAGGAGGCGCCGCGCCGGCCATCGCGTCATTGGCGCTATATCCTGGCCGCCGGCGCCAGCCTGGGCACGGCCCTCGCCTCGGTGCCGCTGCAGCCTTATCTTGACCTGGCCAACATCGCCATGCTGTCCTTGCTGACGGTGGTGCTGCTGGCCGTGCGCCTGGGACGCGGGCCGGCGGCATTGGCCAGCCTGGTGGGCGTGGCCAGCTTCGATTTCATCTTCGTGCCGCCGCGGTTCTCGTTTGCCGTCGGCGATTTCCAGTATGTGATCACCTTTGGCGTGATGCTGGCCGTGGGCCTGATCACGGGCCACCTGACGGCCGGCCTGCGCTTCCAGGCGCGCGTGGCATCTCACCGCGAAGCGCGTGCCCGCGCACTGTATGAATTCTCGCGCGAATTGTCCGGTGTGCTGCAGACGGAGCAGATTTTCGACATCACGAAAAGCGCCATCGAACGCGCTTTCCGCGCGCGCGCTACCTTGCTTTTGCCTGATGACGAGGGCAGCTTGCAGACCCCGAACGGCGGCGAGCCGCTCGATATCGGCATCGCGCAGTGGGCCTTCGACCATGCGCAGGCGGCGGGGACGGGCACCGATACCTTGCCGGCTTCGCCCATTTTCTACCTGCCGCTGATCGCGCCGATGCGCACGCGGGGCGTGCTGGCGCTGTTGCCGCTGGAGGCGCCAACGCACGGGCGCTGGCTGCTGGTGCCGGAACAGCGCCAGCACCTCGATACCTTTGCCGCCCTGGCGGCCATCGCCCTCGAACGCGTGCACTACATCGACGTGGCGCAAGGCGCGCTGCTGCAGATGGAGTCCGAGCGGCTGCGCAATTCGCTGCTGGCGGCCCTGTCGCACGATTTGCGCACGCCATTGACGTCGCTGGTGGGCCTTGCCGAATCGCTGGCCCTGTCCCGGCCTGCGCTGTCGCCCGCGCAGCTGGACATGGCGCGCTCGCTGCAGTCCGAAACCGTGCGCATGAGCGCCCTGGTGGCGAACTTGCTGGACATGGCGCGCATCGAGAGTGGCCAGGTGCGCCTGAATTTGCAATGGCAGGCGCTGGAAGAGGTGGTGGGCAGCGCGCTGCGCGCCAGCGGCCCGCAATTGCAGCAGCACGCCGTGCAGACGCAGCTGGCGCCGGACTTGCCGCTGGTGCGCTACGATGCCGTGCTGATCGAGCGCGTGCTGTGCAACCTGCTGGAAAACGCCGCCAAGTACACGCCGCCGGGCAGCACCATCACGGTCGCGGCCGGCGTGCACGGCCAGTTCCTGCAGGTGACGGTGCTTGACGATGGCCCGGGCCTGCCGCCCGGCCGCGAAGAAGCTATCTTTGAAAAATTCACGCGCGGCGAGCGCGAATCGAACAAGCCGGGCGTCGGCCTGGGGCTGGCCATTTGCCGCGCCATCGTCGAAGCCCACGGCGGCACCATCCACGCGCAGCCGCACGCGCCGGGACAGGGCGCCGCCATCGTCTTCAGCCTGCCCCTGGGTACGCCGCCGGCCTTGCCGGAAGCGGAGCTGGACGACGCCAACGTAAATGAAACAGGAAAACCATCATGAACGAACCTTCCGCCACCGCCTTGCTGGTCGAGGATGAACCGCAAATCCGCCGCTTCGTGCGCGCCGCGCTGGAAGACGAGGGCTGGCAGATTTTCGAGTCCGCCACCATGCAGCGGGGCTTGATCGATGCCGGCACGCGGCGGCCCGACCTGATCGTGCTGGACCTGGGCCTGCCCGACGGCGACGGCATCGACTTCATCGCCGACATCCGAAAATGGTCGGCCGTGCCCATCATCGTGCTGTCGGCGCGGGTCGACGAGCAGGACAAGATCCGCGCGCTCGACGCGGGCGCCGACGATTATCTGACCAAGCCGTTCGGCGTGGGCGAGTTGCTGGCCCGCGTGCGCGCCACCCTGCGCCGCCAGCGCCAGCCCGCGGCCAGCGACGATGGCGTGGTGCAGTTCGGCGACGTGCGCGTCGACCTGAAGGACCGCCTGGTGACGCGCAACAAGCAGCTGGTGCACATGACGCCGACGGAATTTCGCCTGCTGTCGGTGCTCGTGAAGAATGCGGGCAGGGTGGTCACCAATCCGCAGCTGCTGCGCGAAGTGTGGGGGCCGTCGAACAGCGAAAACGGCCACTACCTGCGCATCTACATGGGCCATCTGCGCCAGAAGCTGGAAGCCGATCCGGCCCAGCCGCAGTACCTGCTGACGGAAACGGCCGTCGGCTACCGGCTGCTGCTGCCGCTCTAATACCTGTTATTTCCCCTGTTTGAAAACAGGCGCCGCGCGCGCCGGGGGGACGCTTTACTTTAAATTTTTGCAGCGAATTTTTGCAGCGGCGGGCCAGCTGCGCCATGTTGGCAAAGGCCCATACCACCCATGAAGAAGAAAAAACCATGAATAAAATGCTACTTGCACTTGCCGTTGCGACCGCCTTGACGGGCAGCCTGGCCCACGCGGATGAGGCCAAGCCCGACAACGAAGTCAGTTTCAACGTGGCCGGCGTGTCCGACTACCGCTATCGCGGCATCTCGCAGACGCGTTTGAAACCCGCGCTGCAGGGCGGCGTCGATTACGTCAACAACCCGACGGGCCTGTATGCGGGCGCCTGGGCCTCGACCATCAAGTGGACCAAGGATGCGGGCGGCAGCGGCGACGTGGAAGTCGATCTGTATGCGGGCAAGCGCGGCCAGTTGGGCGGTGATATCGGCTATGACGTGGGCGTGCTCGCTTACGTGTATGCGGACAACGGCTTGAAGAATATCGGTCTGGCCAACGCGGACACGCAGGAAGTCTACGGCCAGCTGTCGTATGGCCCCGCCTACGTCAAGTATTCGCACTCCGTCTCCAACCTGTTCGGCATCGTCAACAGCAAGAACAGCGGCTACCTGGACATCGGCGCGACCATCGACCTGACGAACGGCTGGACCGGCAACCTGCATGCGGGCCACCAGAAAGTCAAAAACAATGATGCGGCTAGCTACACGGACTGGAAAGTGGGCGTCACGCGCGATTTCGGCATCGTGACGGGTGCGCTGGCCGTGATCGGCACGAACGCGGGCAAGTCGGCCTATGCGTCGCCAGTGAATGGCAAATTCATGGGCAAGACGGCGCTGCAGCTGACGGTCAGCAAGACGTTTTAATTGACGCAGATGAGAGGAGAGGCGGTGCATGCGCCGCCTTTTTCGCGTGCCCAGCCAGGCTAGGCAGGTAGATTAAAGACGGCGCAATACAGCTGTCCCAGGCTGACCACGCGGGCGGCCGGAATCTGTGCCGCCAGAGCATGGGCCGGCGCCGCCTGCGTGTCCGTTGCCAGCAGGACGCGCAGGTCCGGATTGACGCTGCGCGCGTGCGCGATGCGGCGCGCCAGGCCCGCCTGCGCGCCGGCGTCCACGACGCCGTCGGGCGGCACCACCAGTACGCGCGCGGCGATCAGGGCCGAACGGCTGCCCATGGAGTCGCGGCCTTCGCTGTCGATGACGATGTCGTGGTAGCAGTGCACCAGGTGCTCCAGCTCCGGCTGCAAGCCCTTGGCGCTGATGGCGCGCGCCATCAGGCGCGGCCGCGTCAGGCTGCCATGCCTGGCCCCATCGTGCATATTCCTGGCCTGCTCCATGGCTCCCTGACGCGGATCGGCATCGAGCAGCAATACCTTGCGTCCGGCCAGCGCGCGCGAGGCGGCCAGCCGTCCGGCCAGGATGGATTTCTCCATCCCTCCGCGTTCATCCGTGATGGCGATGATCATCTTGGCGCACGGCTGGCATGATGTTGGCGGCGGAGACCAGCTGCAGCAGACAGCCTTCGCGCGGGGTGTCCCTGTCGCCGGCTGTCCATACGGGCAGTTCCAGCAGGGGTTCGAGTGCTTCGGCCAGCTTGTGCTGGCCGGCGGAGGACATCGGCGTCATCGGCAGGCGCAGCTCGTCGCGTACCTTGCCCTGCATGGCCAGCGCGGCTTTCACGGGGCCAGGATTGGGTTCGGCAAACAGCAGGCGGATGACGGGCAGCATGACCTTGAACAGGGCGCCGGCGGCGCCGTGGCGGCCCTGCTTGACCAGGTGGTATAGCTGCGCATACAGGTCGGGGCGTATCTGGGCGGCGGTCGACATGGCGCCGTGGCCGCCCATGGACAGGCTGGCCAGCAGCAGCGCGTCGTCGCCGCACAGCACGTCCAGGCGCGTGTCGAGCAGCAGTTCGCCCAGCTGCTGCAGCTTGCCGCCCGCTTCCTTGATGGCGACGAAGTGCGAGTCGCGCGCCAGCAGCGCGGCCGTCTGCGGTTCGATATTGACGCCCGTGCGGGCCGGCACGTTGTACAGCACGATGGACTGGTCGGTGGCGGCGGCGATGGCCTGGAAGTGGCGCACGATGCCATCCTGCGAAGGGCGCACATACGCTGGCGCCGAGACCAGCAAGCCTGCCAGCGGATGGTCGTTGTAGCGCTGCACCGTGGCGACGACGCTGCGCGTATCGCTGCCGCCTATCCCCATGACGACGGGGAAGCGGGGGCCGACGGCTTCGAGCACGCTGTCGAGCAGCATGCTCTGTTCCGCGGCGCTCAGCATGGCCGCTTCGCCCGTGGTGCCGCATACCACCAGGCCGTCGACGCCGCTGGCGGCCAGTTCGCACGCCAGCTGCTGGGCCGCGTCGAAGTCGATGTCGCCATCGCCATCAAGGAAGGGCGTGACCATCGGCACCCAGATGCCCTGGAAGTGCGCGGTGATGCGCGCTGAAGACATCGCCTGCTCGCAGGAGTACTGGTTCATAGCGATTTCCCCTGGCTGATGCGGCCAAATTCCGCCGCCGGCAGCAGGCGCATGACGGCATCCATGGTCAGGCGCAGGGCCGGTTCCGTCACGCACAGCCAGACTTTCATGCGTTCGGCATGGTCGACCGCCTCGACGCGCATGAACGACAGCATGCCACCGCAGGTCTTGACGACCAGCTGGCGCAGCTCGGCCAGGCAAGACTTGTCTACCGTGATATGCATGAGGAAGGTGGGCAGGCGGGGATGACGGTGGGGCAGTGCTTGATGCGCTTGATGCGTTTGCAGGCGTGAATGGGGTTCCATGGTGGCTTTGCAGCGGTGGTTGAGGTAAGTTCAAGATTAGCAGCGGGGGCGTAAAGATTCTCTAAAAAGCGGGGCCGCCAGCGTAAACGGGCTGTATGCGGCGGGCGCTCGCGTGTTGCGCGGATGCCCCGGGCGTGGCCTTTTGTTACAAAATTGAATCGTGCTTTCCGAGGCAGGGGTTTATATTGAAAACGTCTCCGCTTTCAGTCAGCCTTGCCATGTCAGACGAAAAAGATCCCCAGCAGCCCCCATCCACCGATCCCGCAGCGCCGGCGCCGTCGCGGCCAGACCGGGTGGGCCGCCGGGCGCCCGATGAGGAGCACCGCGCGCGCGACGCGGCCCCCCGCTACCTGAAGGATAACGACACGCCGCTGGCGCTGGCCTGGCGGGTGATCTCGTCGCGCTACCGCTCCATGCGCGACAAGGCCAGCCGCGATTTCATGCGGCGCACCCTGCGCATCGGCATCTCGGCGCGCATTTTCCACCCCGAGCCGGGCGCTACTGGCCTGCGCAGCAAGAACCTGCAATACCTGGAAGAGTCGATCGCCCAGTGGGTCATGTCGCGCGACGTGCTGGTGTTCATGATCCCGACCGTCAATACCAGCGGCCAGCTACACCCGAGTAACATCACCCTGCGCCACTATGCGCGCCACTTGGACGGCCTGGTGCTGCAGGGCGGCGCCGACGTTTCGCCGCAGACGTATTCCGAGGCGGCCACGCGCCCCGAATGGAACGGCGACCGCGCGCGCGACCTGTACGAGCTGGAACTGCTGCACGAATTCGTCGACGCGGGCAAACCCGTGCTGGGCATATGCCGGGGCTGTCAACTGATCAACGTGGGCTTTGGCGGCACCCTGTACCAGGACATCGCCTCGGACGTGGCAGGCGCCACCTCGCACGTCAACGACCTGTATGACCGCCACCGCCACACCATCGTCTTTCCGAAAGGCTCGTCGCTGGCGGGCATGTTCCCGAAGACGGGCGAGGCGCTCGTCAATTCCATCCACCACCAGTCGGTCAAGGACCTGGGGCGCGACGTCACCGTGGAAGCGTATTCGCAGGGCGACAACATCGTCGAGGCCATCCGCTACCAGCGTGCCCGCTTCGTCATGGGCTTGCAATGGCACCCTGAATTCCATTCGGCGGGCGGCGTCGAACTGCTCGATTGCACGCCCATCCTCGATAACTTTTTGCGCGCGGCGCGCGAGACGCGGTTTTGAATGCGCACCTGATCCGCCGGCGCAGCGTGCTGGCCGGCTTGCTGGCGCTGCCCCTGGCCGGCTTGCGCGCGGCGCCGCGCCCGCATGAGGGTGCGCTGCCGTTTGCGCTGACGTCCGCCGCGCGCGCACGCACGCTCAAGGCGCGGGTGGCGCCGGCCATTGCCGAGCAGGTGCTCAAGGCGGCGCACAAGGATGCGGCGCGGCCCGTGCACCTGATGGCCGAAGTGCGCACGGGCGGCTTGCTGAAGGGCGAGGGCGGGCGCGAGACCAGCCAGCAGGCGCAGGAGGACTGGCGCCAGGCGCGCTTGCAGGCGCTGGCCTGGAGATTATCGGGTGAGATGGCGCATTTCGAGGCGGCGCGCCAGCTGTTGCTGGCCTGGAGCGGCGGCTATGCACCCTCGTTCAGTCCCGTCGACGAGACGGAGCTGGCCAGCCTGCTGATGGGCTTTGATCTGGTACAGGAACGCTTGAGCGGCGTCGAGCGCGAGCAGGTGCAGGCGTTTTGCCGCACCCTGGCACACGGGTACTTGAGTGATCCCGTCAAGGTGGGCGGCCCGTCCACGGCGCGCAACAACTGGCACAGCCACCGCATCAAGATCGGCACGGCCGCCGCGTATGTCACGGGCGAAGCCTTGCTGATCGCGCGCGCGAAGGAGCGCTTCCTGGCGCACGTGCCGCGCAATATCGGCGCCGGCGGCGTGCCCTTCGACTTCGAGCAGCGCGATGCCCTGCATTACACCACCTACAGCCTGGAGCCGCTGCTGACGACGGCCCTGATGGCGCAGGCGCATGGCGACGACTGGTATGGCGCGCCGGAAGCGCGGCGCCTGGCCGAGGCGCTGGCCTGGCTGGCGCCGTATGCGCAGGGCAGGAAAACGCACGAGGAATTCGCGAAAAGCGCCGTGCCCTTCGACCGCAAGCGCGTGGCGGCCGGCGAAAAGGGTTTTACGGGGAATTGGGAGCCCAGGGGCGCCGCCAATGTGTACCTGCTGGCGGCGCGCTTCGACCCTGCTTACCTGTCGCTGGCGCTGGAATTGCACCCGCCAGCCTGGGCGCTGGCGCTGTATGGCAGTTAGTCAGAACTTCGTGCGCACGGTGAACATCACATTGCGCGGTTCACCGTAGAAGCCTGTTCCGAACAGGCCCAGACCCGTCAAGTACTTCTTGTCCAGCAGATTGTTCACGTTCAGGCTGGCCGTGACGTTCTTGCTGATCTCGTAGCGGGCCAGCAGGTTGACCAGTGCATAGCTGCCTTGCTGCAGGCGCGCATTGTCGTTGGCGGCAGGGTTCCTGACCTCGCCGTGGAAACTGCTTTGCCAGGTCAGGCCGCCGCCCACCGTCACTTTGTCCAGGCTGGCTGGCAGGCGCCAGCTGCCTTGCACTCTTGCCAGGTGGGCCGGCTGCGTGGTTTGCAGCATGGTGGAAAACACGTCCTTGCCATCCTTGTCGCGCACATGTGCATACGTGTAGCCGGCGCTCAGTTTCACATCTTTCAGCACCTCGCCTGTCACCTCCATTTCCACGCCGCGGCTGGTGACGCCATCGATGGCTTTATACGCTTCTTCGCCGTTGACTTCACCCACAGAGCTGGCCACATTGCTCTGGCGGATCTGGAACAGGGACGCGCTGGCATTGACCTTGCCGTCGAGATACTCCGCCTTCACACCCGCTTCCACACCCTTGCCGCGCACGGGTGCGAGGAAGTTGCGCTTCACGTCGCGGTTGCTTTGCGGCGCAAAGATGGTCGTGTAGCTGCCGAACACGGAATAGGTCTTGTCGAGGTCATACACGACGCCCGCATACGGCGTGATGACGCCGCTTTCGTCCATGCGCGTATGGCTGGGCGTGGCATTGTCGAATAAGCTGCGCTTCTGATCCATCTTGTAGTTGCTGATCCGCGTGCCGACGATCACCGATAGCGCATCGCTCGGGCGCAGGCGCACGGCGCCATACAGGCCGCTCTGGCGCGTGCTGTCATCATCGTTGCCCTGGTGTTCGAACGCCGGCTCCGCATACTGGCCGCGCCAGTCGAAGTAGCTGCCGTCCAGGGGCGGATAGACCGATTTGTAGACGGGGGCGTCCTGCTTGGCCGTCGACGAAGAATAGCCCAGCATGGCTTCATGCTGGCGGCCGAACAGGGTAAACGGGCCGCTGGCGTCGACGTTGACGGTGGTCTGGCGGCGGTCGCCCTTGTATTTTCCCATGAAGAAATAGGCGCCTTCGCCCGTGACGGGGTCGGGATTGCCGCTGCTGGCCGAGCCGAGCACGCTGTCATGCTTGCTGCGCAACTGGTTGGCGCTCAATTTCACTTTCCACGCGTTGGCGAAGCTGTGTTCCAGCGACGTGAACAAGGTGGTGTTCCGCATGTCGCGGCGGCTCCAGTCCGTGGCAGGATTCCACGAAGTGGGAAAGTTCGTGCGCGTGCCGTCGGAAAACAACAGGGGAAAGCCCGTCCAGGTGGAGCCGCGCGGCTTGTAATCCTGGTGCGTGAAGCCGGCCGTCAGCAGGGTGAGGGGTGTCAGGTCCGCCTCGATGATGCCGTAGGCGACGGATTTCTGCTGCGTGTAGCGCTCCAGGTAGGAGTGCTTGTCCTGATAGGCGCCCACCAGGCGGCCGCGCACCGTGCGGCTGTCGTTCAGGGGGCCGGAGACATCAGCTTCGCCGCGGTAGTTGTCCCACGATCCCGCGCCCAGGGTCGCCGAACCCTCGAATTCGGCGGTGGGGCGCTTGCGCACCATGTTGACGGTGGCCGACGGGTCGCCCGAACCGCTCATCAGGCCAGTCGCGCCTTTCAGCACTTCGATGCGGTCGTAGATGGCCATGTCGCTGTTGGTCGTGCCCCAGTCGTAGACGCCGTCATAGATGGCCGACACGCCGTCGTACTGGAAATTGGTGACGTCAAAGCCGCGCGCCTGGAAGCTCCAGCGGTCGCTGTCATAGTTTTGCACGCTCACGCCATTGACGTTTTTCATGACGTCGGAGACGGCGTTGCTGTTCTGGTCATCCATCTGCTGGCGCGTAACGATGGTCAGCGACTGCGGCGTTTCGCGCTGGCTCAGGGCCAGGCCAGTGGCGCCGCTGGCTGGCCCGCCAGTGTAGCTGCCCGTGCCGCTGGTGACGGCGCTGCGCTCGGCCGCCGCCACCACGGTGACGCCGCTCATGACGGCCACGCCGCGGCTGTCCGCAGTGGGAGTAGTTGCGCCGGCGGGGATCTTTTGCAGCAGGTAGCCGCCATTTGCTTGCGGCACGGCTTGCAGGCCGCTTCCGGCCAGCAGCACGCGGAAACCATCGTGCACGCCATAGCTGCCTTGCAGGCCGGCACTGCGCAAGCCTTGCGTGGCGTCGCTGGAGAACGACAATAAAATGGCGCTGTCGCTGCCGAAGCGCGTCAGCACGTCGCCCAGCGCGCCGGCCGGGATGCCATAGACGCGCACTTGCTGGCTTTGTGCCAGGGCTGGCGCCGGCAGGGCCAGCGCCATGCCGATCTGCGACAGGGCACAGGCCAGGACGGTGCGGGTAAGGAGGGAACGCGAAGCGTGGTGCATGGAATAAAACCTTTCGTGGATGCGCAAGATGGAGACTACCTGTCTACCAAGTCACGCGAGCACGGCGAAACAGCTCACTTTGCAGAAAATATTTTTCAGTGCGCCGCCAGTTCGATCCTGACGATTTGCCGGCCCCAGAAGCGTGTGATGGTATTGCGCCGCAGTTGCAGGCTGGCGCCGACGGCGTCGAGGATGGCATCGACGTCGGCCAGCGGGTAGGAACCTGACACGCGCAAGCCAGCGACGGCGGGCGTGCAGGCCAGCGGCTGCTCGCTGTAGCGCGACAGCTCGGCGAGGAAATCGGCCAGGCGCATGTCGCGCGCCACCAGCATGCCATCGAGCCAGGCGCCGCCATACGGCGCCAGCGCCTGGCGGTGGCAGCTCGTGCCGTCGAAATGCGCGCCTTCGCCGGGATGCAGCACCAGGCGCTGTGCTCCATCGCCGGCCAGCACGGCGACGGCGCCTTCGAGCACGCCGGCGCTGGCGTATTGCTGGTGCAGGCGCACGGTGAAGCGCGTGCCCAGCGCCTGCAGGCTGCCATGCGGCGTGCCGACGAAGAAGGGCCGCCGTGCCGCATCCTTGCCGGTGGCGATGAAGATTTCACCGGCCAGCAGGTCGATGCGGCGCTGCGCGCCGTCGTAAGCGATATTCACGGCGCTGCTGGTGTTGAGCGTGAGCTGCGTGCCGTCATCGAGGGTCACGACGCGGCGCTGGTTGACACCCGTGCGGTAGTCGGCCGTCCAGCCGCGCCATGGGCTGCGGCGTTCGAACGCATACAGCGAGACGCCGCAGGCCAGCAGCAGGGCCAGCGTCTTGACGGCATGGCGGCGCGGGGCGTTGGCTTGCACGCAGGCGCGCAGCAGGCTCGCGTGCGCCGCGGGCGGCAGATGCTCGTGCTGCATTTGCAGCTGCTGCCACGCCTGCGTGGCGCTGCCGGCGCGCTGCAGATGGCGTTTGACTGTCGCCAGCGAGATGCCGAGCTGGCGCGCGATGTCTTCCTGCGGCAGTTCGTCGAGCTGGCGTAGTAAAAAAGCCCGTTTCACGGGAGGCGGTAAGCCGTCGAGCATGCGGTCGAGTTCAAACACGGTGGCCAACAGCAGCGCGCGCTCCTCGGGCGATGGTGTGTGCAGGGGCGGCAGCTGTGTCAGCACGTCCAGATAAGCCTGTTCCAGCTTCTGGCGACGGTAATGGTTGAACAGCACGCGCTGCGCCACGGTAGCGAGAAAGGCGCGCGGCTCGCGCGCGGCGACGGCGTCTTCGCGGTCGAGCAGGCGCATGAAGGTGTCCTGCGCCACATCGGCCGCGCAGGCCGTGCTGCCCAGCTTCTTGCGCAGCCAGCCCTGCAGCCAGCCGTGGTGGTCGGCATACAGTGTCGCGATGTCCTGGCGTTGTAGCGGCTCTGCCAGCGGCATCGCGTTCCCCTTGCAAGACCGGTCCGGCTGGACTGGTGTTTTTAAACAATAATAAGAATCATTCTCACTTATTGTAACAAGCGGGGGAGGTGGCTGTAAATGACGGGCAGGCGGGGTGTGGTTTTTTGGGTTGCGTTGTTGGGGTAAAAATCACGATGACTGGCAAAACCGTCGCGAGCGGAAGGGAGAGGTGGCTAAGAAGCGCAACCGTACGAAGGTACGGTGAGCATCGCAGGCCGCCTATACCGACGCGCAGCAGGTTTGGCCAGGCATCCTCAGTAATTCATCGGTTCACCGCGAAAACATCGGATGGCCGAATCGACCATGCCCTCGGCGCTGCCCTGCAGGCTGTGCTGCTTGCGCAGGTATTGCGCGTCGCTCCACTGCTTGGCCACGTCCGACAGGTGTTTCAGGGCCGGCGTGCTGCCCAGCGCCTCGGCGTGCGGTTCCATTTTGCGCAGGGTGGTCATGATGTCTTCGCGCAGCGACATCGTTTCGTAGGTTTTCGGATGCGTGATGGCGCCATCGAGGCCGAAGCGGCAAGCCTGGAAGCGGTTGTAGTTATATACGAGGTAATCGTCTTCCACCGGCGGGGTTTCGCGGCGTTCGAGCAGGTAGCGGCACAGGGCCTGCAGGTAGGCGGCCAGCGCGGCGGCCCGCTCCACCGTCAGCGGCGTGTCGCACACGCGCAGTTCGATGGTGCCGAATTCCGGCTTGGGGCGGATGTCCCAGTAAAAATCCTTCATGCTCTTGATGATGCCCGTGTTCTCCATCTTGGCGAAATACTCGTTGGAGAACTGCTCCCAGCTCAGCGTAAACGGCGCGCGTCCGCTCATGGGAAACGCGAACACGGAATTCAAACGGGCCGAATCGAACAGGGTGTCGCGGCCCTGCACGTAGGGCGAGGACGCCGACAGGGCGATGAAATGGGGGATGTAGCGGTTCAGCGAATGCAGCAGGAACATGGCGTCGTCGCCCGAGGCGCAGCCGATGTGCACGTGCTGGCCGAAGATGGTGAACTGCTTGGCCAGGTAGCCGTACAGTTCCGAAATCTCCTGGAAGCGGGGCTTGGAAAAGATCTTTTGCGACGACCATTGCTGGAACGGGTGCGTGCCGCCGCCCGCGATGCCGATATTGAGCTTGTCGCCGGCCGTGATCAAGGTGTCGCGGATTTCCTGCAGCTGCTCCAGCAGGGGACCGTGGTGCGTGTGCACGCTCGAGTTGATCTCGATCATGCTCTCGGTGATTTCCGGCGTGACGTTGCCGGGAAACGGTTTTTTGTTCAGCAGATGCAGCAAGTCGGGGCTGGCGGCCGTCAAGTCATAGTCCGACAGGTTTACCAGTTGCAGTTCGAGTTCGACGCCGAAGGTCAGCGCGGCCGATTGGCCAAAGGGTTCCAGCGGCATTTAGCGCTCCTTGATTTCGTGGGTTTCTTTGGCCAGCATCAGCACGCGCTGCACCAGCACGGGGCCGATCAGTTCCAGGCCCAGGGTGATGGCGGCCAGGGCGTTCAATTCGTCGCCGAAGTTCACGCCGTGCTGGCGCGCGTGCTCGAGCAGCAGGATGATGAAGACGGAGACGGGCGTCAGGGCCACGCCCGTCAGCACGCCCTTGCGCCAGGAAATGCCGCTCACATGCGAGAACGCGGCCACGCCGGCGACCTTCGTCAGCAAGCGTCCGCCGACGACGGCCAGGGCCAGTCCCGCGCCGGCCGTCACGCTGGCCCATTCCAGGGTGGAGGCGGCATACACGAACAGCAGCACCGTCAGCAGCTCGCCCATGGCGCCGAAATTGCGCTGCGCCTGGCTGAAGGCGACCCTGCGGTGGCGCGCCACCAGGCCGAAGGTGAGGGTGGCCAGCAGCGGCGACAGGCTGGTGGTGTAGGTCAGGGCGACGAGCAGCATCACCGACAGGGCGAACGCCACGGTGGCGTCCTGCGCCATGTTGCCCAGGCGGCGCAGCATGGCCGGCACGACGATGCCGAAGACGGTGCCGGCGGCCACGGAGGCGGCCAGCACGGCGGCGCTGCTGCTGCTCGCCTCGATCAGGTCGGTGGAGCTCTGGAACATCCAGAAGCCGACGATGATGTTGAACGTGAAGACGGCCAGCACGCAGTTCAGGGCGGTGAGGTGGACGATGCGTTCCGTGACCTGGCCCGAGCTGCGTTCCTCGTTGATGACGCGCATGATGGTGGCCGGCGAGGTGGACATGGCCAGGGACGCCAGCAGCAGCGCCGTCATCGAGGTGCTGCCGAATTCGATGCCGATGAAGTAGACGACGGCAAAGGTCAGCAGGGATTCGACCAGGCCCGTGACGGCGATCCACGGATTGTTCTTCAGCCAGCGCAGGTTGATGCGGTAGCCCACCTCGAACAGGATCAGGCCGAAGGCCACGTCGGCCAGCACCAGCATGGGGCCGGCGTCCGTCTGCGGCAGGATGCCTACCTGCGTCTGCGCGAGGACGAAACCGATCACGCCGTAAAAACTGATGCGCGGCAGGCCAGTCCAGCGGTGGCCAAATTCGCCCACTACCCAGGCCAGGGTAATGGCGAACGGCCAGGACAGGTCGGCGGCGATCGAGATCAGACTTTGCATGCTCATTCCTTTGAAAATGGCGCTGGCACCGGCCGGCAGCACGGGGGCTGGCGCGGCAATGTCGTGGTGCAGCGGTGGTGCATGGTTTGCGCAGAGCGATGCGCCGATTCTACCGGAGCAGAAGGCGCGCACGATGTGCGCAATCGAACAGTGTCGCGGTCATGGCGGCCGCGCACGGGATGCAGCAGGGTAGGGCAGGGCTGATATCGGCGTATGTTACCCGCCCGCGGCGGAGATGCTCCGCACGGTAGTGCCGTGTCGCAGTGTACGGCATGGCGGCCCCCTGCCGCCATGGACTTTTTGTTGCGTGCTTTTATTTACTGAGCAGACGCATGCCCCGTTCCAGCCCGTCGATCGACAGGGGGAACATGCGGTTGTTCATCAACTGCCGCATCACGCCGATCGACTGGCGGTACTGCCATAAGCCTTCCGCTTCGGGATTGAGCCAGATGAATTTCGGGAACGCCTGGGTAAAGCGCGCCAGCCACGCCGATCCCGCTTCCTCGTTGTTGTATTCGACGCTGCCGCCCGGCTGCAGGATTTCGTAGGGGCTCATGGTGGCGTCGCCGACGAAAATCAGCTTGGTGTCGGGCGGGTATTTGCGCAGCACGTCCCAGGTGGGAAAACGCTCGGCGTTGCGGCGCCGGTTGTTCTTCCACAGGTAGTCGTAGACGCAGTTATGGAAGTAAAAGAATTCCATGTTCTTGAATTCCGTCTTCGCCGCCGAGAACAGTTCCTCGGTGCGTTCGATATGGTCGTCCATGCTGCCGCCCACATCAAACAGCATCAGCACCTTGATGCGGTTCTTGCGCTCGGGCCGCATCCTGATGTCGAGGTAGCCCGCGTTATTCGCCGTGGCGGCGATGGTGGCGTCGAGCGCCAGCTCATCTTCCGCGCCTTCGCGCGCGAACTTGCGCAGGCGGCGCAAGGCCACCTTGATGTTGCGCGTACCGAGTTCACGCTCGCCGTCGTAATCCTTGTAGCTGCGCGCTTCCCACACCTTCACGGCCGTGCGGTTGCCGCCCTTGCCGCCGATGCGGATGCCTTCCGGATTCGTGCCGCCATTGCCGAACGGCGAGGTGCCGCCCGTGCCGATCCACTTGCTGCCGCCCTCGTGGCGCTCCTTCTGTTCCTTCAGCAGCTCGTTCAGGCGGTCCATCAGCTTGTCGTAGCCGAATTTTTCCAGCTGCGCCTTCTGCTCTTCGGACAGCTCGCGCTGCATGCGTTTGAGCAGCCAGTCGAGGGGAATCGCCGCGTTCGTGTCGAAAGCCGCGTTGATGCCCTTGAAGTACTGGGCAAAGGCGCGGTCGAACTTGTCGAAATGGGCTTCATCCTTGACCAGAGTCAGGCGCGCCAGATAGTAGAAATCGTCCATCGAGGCGTCGATGACGTTCTTTTGCAGCGCTTCAAGAAGGGTCAGAAATTCCTTGATCGAGACGGGAATTTTCGCATCCTTGAGCGTGAAGAAGAAATCGATCAGCATGGCGCCCGCTCTCCCGCGCGGGGCAGTGCGGCGATGGGGCGCTGTGCCAGCTTGTAGCGCAGGTGGGCGGCAATTTCCGGCCACTCTCCGCGCGTGATGCTGTACATGACCGTGTCGCGCACGGTGCCGTCGCGGCGCAGCGCATGGTGGCGCAGCACGCCATCCTTTTTCGCGCCCAGGCGCTCGATGGCTGTTTGCGAGGCGTGGTTGAAATTGTCGGTGCGCAGGCCCACCAGCGCGCAGCCGAGGTTATCGAAGGCGTGCGCCAGCAGCAGCAATTTGCAGGTGGTGTTGACGTGGCTGCGCTGGCAGCGCTTCGCGTACCAGGTGTAGCCGATTTCCAGGCGTCCGATGGCTGGCACCACGTCGTGGTAGCTGGTGGTGCCGAGCACCTCGCCGCTGGCCGCGTCGATGACGGCAAAGGCGAAGCGCGTGGGGCGCATCTCGATGCCCTTGAAAATGTACTGGTCCACCTGGTCCGGCTCGGGCACGGAGGTGACGCGCAGATTCCACAGTTCGCCATCCATGGCCGCCGCACGCAGGCCGGGCGCGTGATGCGGCGCCAGCGCCTCGAGGCGGATGCCGTGCAGTTCCAGGGGGACGAAGACCTTGTCCGGGCTGATGTCGTTCACCGGCGCTCCTTAGCGGTTGGTGCGCGACATGAACATCAGGCGCTCGAACAGGTGCACGTCCTGCTCGTTTTTCAGCAGCGCGCCGTGCAGCGGCGGCACCACGGCTTTATTATCCTTGCTGCGCAGCGCCTCGGCAGGGATGTCTTCGGCCAGCAGGAGCTTGAGCCAGTCGAGGAATTCCGAGGTCGACGGCTTTTTCTTCAGGCCCGGCACGTCGCGCACCTCATAGAAGGTTTGCAGCGCCTGCGCCAGCAATTCCTGTTTCAGGTGCGGGTAGTGGACGGCGACGATCTGCTCCATCGTGTCCTTGTCCGGGAATTTGATGTAATGGAAGAAGCAGCGGCGCAAAAAGGCGTCCGGCAATTCCTTCTCGTTGTTCGAGGTGATGATGACGAGCGGGCGGTGGCGCGCCGTGACCATTTCACGCGTTTCGTAGACATAGAATTCCATGCGGTCCAGTTCGCGCAGCAGGTCGTTCGGGAATTCGATGTCGGCCTTGTCGATCTCGTCGATCAGCAGCACCACCGGCTCGGGCGCCGTGAATGCCTGCCACAGCACGCCCTTGACGATGTAGTTCTGGATGTCGCGCACGCGCTCGTCGCCCAGCTGCGAATCGCGCAGGCGCGACACGGCGTCGTATTCGTACAGGCCCTGCTGCGCCTTGGTGGTCGATTTGATATGCCATTGCATCAGCGGCATATTCAGCGCGGCGGCCACTTCCTCGGCCAGCATGGTCTTGCCCGTGCCCGGCTCACCCTTAATCAGCAGCGGGCGTTGCAGGGTCAGCGCCGCATTCACGGCCAGTTTCAGGTCGGCGGTGGCGACATAGCTGTCGGAACCTTCGAAGCGTTGGCCTTGCTGGGGGTGCTGTGCTTGCATGAGCGGTCTGCCAAAGTAGGGAAATGGTGAGTATAAACAGAACTGTGGCGCAGCGTCACGCGGACGGCCTGTGCCTGCCTGCCTACAATGCGGGTTTTATAGGTGGACTTGCAAGAATATCTTGGCTAGAATCGGCAAGCAGCAGATTAATTGTCAACCTTAATTGTCAACACATAAAATCAATAAAAACCAGCTCTGGCGTTTCTCCGATTACCTTTGTTCACATTGCCACTATGAAAAAAATATTTGCACTTCTCGTGCTTGCCGGCATAGCAAATGCCGTCACAGCGGCTGACATTGTAGGAAACGCCAAGGCAGCCCCTGCCAAGGTGGAAATGTGTATCGGCTGCCACGGCATCCCCGGTTACAAGGCGACCTTCCCCGAAGTGTTCCAGGTGCCGATGATCGGCGGCCAGCCGGCAAAATATATCGAGAATGCGCTGCAAGCCTACAAGAAGGGCGACCGCAAGCACCCCAGCATGAAGGGCATCGCCAGCAGCCTGTCCGACCAGGATATCGCCGATGTCGCCGCGTATTATGCGCAACAAGCCAAGCCGAACTGAGGACCAGCCAGATGACAAAATTACTCGCCGCCCTCGTTTGCGCCACCGTCTCGTTTTCCGCCAGCGCCGCCGGCAATATCAACACGGGCAAGGCCCTGGCCGAAAAATACAGCTGCGCCACCTGCCACGGCAAGGATTACGGTTCGCCCATCGACCCGTCCTACCCGAAACTGGCAGGCCAGCACAGGGATTACCTGGAACACGCCTTGACGGCGTATAAACGGGGCGACAAGGCCAACGGCCGCAACAACGCCATCATGACGGGCCAGGTGAAACCGCTGAGCAACCAGGATATCAAGGACCTGGCCGCTTACCTGCACAGCCTGCCGACCACCCTGGTGACCCACCGCTGAGTTTGAATTTACGTTTGAGTTCGGTTCAGGCTTTCAGTCCGACCCGGCGCGCCAGCTTGTGCAAATTGCTGGCGTCGAGCCCCAGTTGCCGCGCCGCAGCGGCCCAGTTATCCTGATGCAACGCCAGCGCTTGCCGGATGGCCTGGCGCTGGCTCGCTTCCACGATCTGATGCATGGATAGCAGCGGCGCCGCCGACGTGCCGCACGCGGCCGGCGCTGGCAGCAGCGCGTCCGTGCCGGCCGGCGCTTCCAGCGCATCGAGGTCGAGCATATCCGTTTCCAGGGTCACGATGTCCTTGCGGTCCGCGCCGCGGATCACGGCTTTCAGCGCGGCCCGGCTGATCACATGTTCCAGTTCGCGCACATTGCCCGGCCAGCGGTAGTGGCACAAGGCGTTTTCCGCCGCGGCGGACAGGCGCAGGCTGCGCAAGCCCAGGCGCGCGCGGTTCAGTTCCAGGAAACCACCGGCCAGCAGCAGCACGTCGTTACCCCGCTCGCGCAGCGGCGGAATCGGCACGGGATACACGGATAAACGGTGGTACAGATCGGCACGGAACGAGCCGTCGCGCACATGTTCGCGCAGGCTGCGGTTGGTGGCGGCGATCACGCGCACGTTGACCCGGCGCGGCCGGTCCGCGCCCAGGCGCTGGATTTCGCCATTTTGCAAGGTGCGCAGCAGCTTGGCCTGTATCGACAGCGGCAACTCCCCCACTTCATCGAGAAACAGGGTGCCCCCTTCGGCCGCCTCGAAGCGCCCGGGCCGGTCGCTGACGGCGCCGGAAAACGCGCCGCGCACATGGCCGAACAATTCGCTCTCGGCCAGCGATTCCGGCAAGGCCGCGCAATTGACGTGGATCAGCGGTTTGCCAGCGCGACGCGATAGCCGATGCAGGCGGTGCGCGCACAATTCCTTGCCCACGCCCGTCTCTCCCAGCAGCAGCACGGGCAGCTCGGAATCGGCGACCACCTGCAATTCGTGCAGCAAATGCGTGATGGCGCTGCTCTGGCCGACGAAATCGTGTTCTTCGCGCGGCGCTTGCGCATCGGCCAGCATGGCGCCGCCCGACAGGCGCAGGGCGCGGATTTCCGTCTCCAGACGCGTGACGCGCACGGCCGCCTCGATGGCGCAGGCCAGCTCGCCCAGGTCGCGCTGCGCCTGCGTATCGAAGGTGCCCACCCGCAGCGCGTCGAGCGTGATCACGCCCCAGCGTTCGCCTTCCAGGTCCAGCGCCATGCCCATGCAGTCGTGCACGGGCAGCGGTTCGCCGGCCCGCTCGGCGATCAGGCCGTCGTAGGGATCGGGCAGGGAACTGTCGTGATGGAAGCACAGCACGCCGCGCCGCTGCAGGATGGCGGCCAGGCGCGGATGGCCGGCGACGGCGAAGCGGCGTCCCAGCGCGTCGCTGGCCAGGCCGGCCATCGCCACGGGGCGCAGGTGCTCGCCATCGAGCTTGAGCAAGGCCACGGCCTCGCAGCCGAAGTGCGCGCGCAGGCTGCCCACGAGGCGCTGCAGGCGCACGGCCACGGGCAGGTCGGCGACCAGGTCGGTGAGCAAGAGCAGGTGGATGGCGGTGGTGGTCATAAGTACCATGCAGGGTACAACGGACCACGCTTGAAAAGGGTCATATCGACCCTGCATTTTTCAAATCGTTGATTTAAAACAAGTTTTTCCTGGCACACGGTTTGCCTAGGTAAGGGTGCCAAACCGGCATACAAGACCAAGGAAAGCCTGATGAAAACGACTCCCTCCCTCCGCGCCATTGCCGCCGCCGTCTGTGTCCTGGCCATGCCCCTGTCCGTGCAAGCCCAGGCGAGCCTGCCGGCCAGCGCCGCCGCCACTGCGGCCAAAGCCGCGCCTGTGACGCTCAAGCGCTATGAGCTGCAAACCAATATCGTCGACGGCAAGATGGTCTTCATCGACGCCAAGGGCCAGGTCAACCCCGTGCTGGCGGCCAAGGTGGGCGACACGGTCGAACTGGTGCTGAAAAGCGGCGAAGGCGCCGAGCACGACCTGCTGATCCCGGAACTCAACGTGGCCTCCGCCAAATTCAGCGCCAACAGCGGCAGCACCACCGTGCGCTTCAAGGTCACGCGCGCCGGCACGTTCACCTATTACTGCTCGATTCCCGGCCACCGCCAGATCGGCATGGAAGGCAAGCTGGAAGTCGCCGGCACTTCGCTGGCTGAAGCCGGGGCACCGAAGGCCGCCGGCGCCGGCAGCGCAGCGGGCGAATCGAGCCAGGCCGCCGCGCTGGCCCTGTACACGCCCGCGCCGTCGCCGATGCGCGGCCCCGATCCATCGGCCGTCAGCGTGGCCGCCAATCCGGCGCAGGTGCCTTCCGCCATCGGCGCGCGCGCGCCGCAAACCCTGAAATACCGCATGGAGACGGTGGAACTGCCGGGCAAGCTCGATGACGGCACCAGCTTTACCTACTGGACCTTCAACCGGCAAGTGCCCGGCCCGATGTTGCGCGCGAAGGTGGGCGACACGGTGGAACTGACCCTGTTCAACGCCAGGGACAGCAAGATGATCCACTCGATCGACCTGCACGCGGTGACGGGCGGCCATGGCGGCGGACAGCACACGCAGGTGGCGCCGGGGCAGGAAAAGACGATCACCTTCAAGGCGCTCAATCCGGGCCTGTTCGTTTACCACTGCGCCACGCCGCTGGTGCCGCAGCATATCGCGGCCGGCATGTACGGCATGATCCTGGTCGAACCGGAAGGCGGCCTGTCGAAAGTGGACCGCGAGTATTACGTGATGCAGGGCGAGATGTATACGGGCCGTCCGCACGGCGCCCCCGTGCATCAGGAACCGAACCTGGAAAAAATGGCCAATGAACTGCCCGACTACTACGTCTTCAACGGCGAAGTGGGCGCCCTGAGCAAGACGCACAAATTGCAGGCGAAAGTCGGCGAGACCGTACGCATCTATTTCGGCGTGGGCGGCCCGAACAAGATTTCGTCGTTCCACATCATCGGCGAGATCTTCGACAAGGTGTACAGCGAAGGCTCGATCAGCAGCCCGAAAAACGACGTGCAAACCACGCTGGTGGCGCCGGGCGGCGCGACCATCGTCGAACTCAAGGTACAGCACCCTGGCAGCTATCTGCTGGTCGACCATGCGCTGTCGCGCGCCGGCAAGGGCGCCGTGGGCGTGCTGGAAGTGACTGGCGAAGCCGTGCCCGGCGTCTACCACGCGGGCGCCGTCCAATAAAACACCCCCCCATTCATCATCAAGGAACTGCTATGGAAATGATCGAACAATCCCTGGGCCAGTTGGCCCGCCGCATCCCCGGCGCCACGCGCCTGTTCGATGCGCACCGCCTGGATTTCTGCTGCGGCGGCAACAAGACCCTGCGCGCCGCCGCCGAAGCGGCCGGCGTGGATACGGCGCCCATCGTCAAGGAACTGGAAGTGCTGGCCGGACGGATTGACGCCAGCGGCGCGCGTGACTGGCAGGACGCCCCGGCCACCGAGCTGGTGGAACACATCCTGGCGCGCTACCACGCCGTGCACCGCGAGCAGCTGCCAGAGCTGATACGCCTGGCGCGCAAGGTCGAGCAGGTGCATGGCGACCGCGCCGACTGTCCGCACGGGCTGGCGGAACACCTGTCGGCCATGGCGCAGGAACTGGAAAGCCATATGCGCAAGGAGGAAGACGTGCTGTTCCCCATGATCGTGCGCGGCCAGGGTCCACGCGCCGGCGCGCCCATCAACGTGATGCGCATGGAGCACGACGACCATGGTGTGGCCTTGCGCGCGATGGAGGCGATGACGAACGATATCACCGCACCTGGCGGCGCCTGCACCACCTGGCGCGCGCTGTACACGGGCTTGCGCACCTTCCGCGAAGACCTGATGGCGCACATCCATACTGAAAACAATATCCTGTTCGAGCGCTTCGCGCCGGCCGTGGTGCACTGACAAAGGAAAGACCCATGGGTCCCTACAAAAAACTCTGGTTCACCCTGATCGGTGTGCTGATCGTGACGTTTTCGCTGCTCGGCTATTACGGCACGGAAGTGTATCGCCAGGCGCCGCCGATTCCCGCGCAAGTGCTGGCGCAGGATGGCAGGCAACTGTTCGACCGCGAGGGCATCCTCGACGGCCAGACGGCCTGGCAATCCGTGGGCGGCATGCAGCTGGGCTCCATCTGGGGCCACGGCGCCTACCAGGCGCCCGACTGGACGGCCGACTGGCTGCATCGCGAATTGACGGCCTGGCTGGAACTGGCAGCGCAAGAGCAGCATGGCAAGGCGTACGCGGCGCTCGACGGCCCCGCGCAGGCGGCGCTGCGCGAAGCGCTCAAGCAGGAATACCGCGGCAATCGGGTCGATGAGGCGCAAGTGCTGCGCCTGTCGCCGCGCCGCGTGCAAGCCATCGCCAACACGGCGCACTATTACGACCAGCTGTTCTCCGACGCGCCTGCGCTGCTCGCCAGCCGCGAGCATTTCGCCATGAAGGAAAACACCTTGCCCAGCGCCGAGCGGCGTGCGCAGATGACGCAGTTCTTCTTCTGGACGGCGTGGGCCGCCGCCACCGAGCGCCCTGGCCAGAAAGTGACCTATACGAACAACTGGCCGCACGAACCGCTGATCGGCAACCAGCCCAGCGGCGAAAACCTGGTCTGGTCGGTCGCCAGCGTGGTGGTGCTGCTGGCCGGCGTGGGCTTCCTCGTCTGGGGCTGGGCCTTCTTGCGCGACCATGACGAAGCGCTGCCGGCCGCCGGTCCGCGCGACCCGCTCACCACTTTCGCGCTGACGCCTTCGCAGCGGGGACTGGGCAAATACCTGTTCCTGGTGGTGGCGCTGTTCATCTTCCAGGTCTTCATCGGCGGCTTCACGGCGCACTACACGGTGGAAGGACAGCAGTTCTACGGCATCGACGTGTCGCGCTGGTTCCCGTATGCGCTCACGCGCACCTGGCATATCCAGGCGGCGCTGTTCTGGATCGCCACGGGCTTCCTGGCCGCCGGCCTGTTCCTCGCCCCGCTGATCAATGGCGGCAAGGACCCGAAGTGGCAGCGCCTCGGCGTCGACGTGCTGTTCTGGGCGCTGGTCGCGGTCGTCGTCGGCTCATTTATCGGCAATTACCTTGCGATTGCACAAGTCATGCCGCCCGAATGGAATTTCTGGCTCGGTCATCAGGGTTATGAATATGTGGACCTGGGACGTTTGTGGCAAATCGGCAAATTCATCGGCATCCTGCTGTGGCTCGTGCTGATGCTGCGCGGCGTTGTGCCCGCCCTGCGCCAGAAGGGCGGCGACAAGAACCTGCTGGCGCTGCTGACCGCGTCCGTGGGGGCCATCGGGCTGTTCTATGGCGCCGGCCTGTTCTACGGCGAACGCACGCATTTATCGGTGATGGAGTACTGGCGCTGGTGGGTGGTGCACCTGTGGGTGGAGGGCTTCTTTGAAGTCTTCGCCACCACGGCGCTGGCCTTCATCTTCTCGACCCTGGGTCTGGTATCGGTGCGCATGGCCACGACGGCCAGCCTGGCGTCGGCCTCGCTGTTCATGCTGGGCGGGATTCCCGGCACGTTTCACCACCTGTACTTTGCCGGCACCACCACGCCCGTGATGGCCATTGGCGCGAGCTTCAGCGCGCTGGAAGTGGTGCCGCTGATCGTGCTGGGGCATGAAGCGTGGGAAAACTGGCGCCTGAAGGAACGCGCGCCGTGGATGGAAAACCTGCGCTGGCCCCTGATGTGCTTTGTCGCCGTCGCCTTCTGGAACATGCTGGGCGCGGGCGTGCTGGGCTTCATGATCAATCCGCCCGTGGCCTTGTACTACATCCAGGGCCTGAACACGACTCCCGTGCATGCGCATGCGGCGCTGTTCGGCGTGTACGGCTTCCTGGCGCTGGGCTTTACCTTGCTGGTGCTGCGCTATCTGCGGCCCGACTACGGCTTCAGCCCTGCCTTGATGAAGACGGCGTTCTGGGGCTTGAACGGGGGGCTGGCGCTGATGATCTTTACCAGCCTGTTGCCGATTGGCATCATCCAGTTCCACGCCAGCGTGACGGAAGGCCTGTGGTATGCGCGCAGCGAAGGCTTCATGCAGCAGCCTTTGTTGCAGAACCTGCGCTGGATACGCACCTTCGGCGACGTGGTCTTCATCGTCGGCGCCGTCGCCATGGCATTGCAAGTGGTGCTGGGATTGATGGGCAAGGCGCCGAAGGCAGCAGTACTGCAGCCTTCAGCGGTGTAGCCGGGTTAACGCCTGCGGACGCAGTCGATATAGGCGTCCGTATCGGGCGGCAAGCCCGAGCGCTGTGAAGCCCAGATCATCTGGCCCAGGCATTCCATCACTTCGTGCTGGGCCGCATGGGCCGAATCGAGGCGCTGGGTCAGTTGCTGAACGGCCGGGCGGATGCCGCGCGGCTGGTCCACCTGTACCTGCTCCGTGATCGACAGATGCATGGACAGGTGCAGGAAAGGATTGGCCTGGCCCCCTTCGACGGAATAGTCGCGCGCCAGTGCCGCTTCGACGTCGGAGAGCTCGTTTTCATACTCGGGGTGTTCGAGGATCCAGTCGAGCGCGATGGCTTCCATCGGCGTGAGGATTTCGTGGGCGCGGTGCTTGCGCAAGGTGTCGCAAAAGAAGCGGCGCACGTCGTCGGAAGAGGGGTTGAACATGGCTGTAGGACTATGGCTAAGGGGCAGCCGGCATTGTACCGCGTACATCAATTCAAGGCATCGGGGATGCCCTTTTTGCCGTCCGGCGTCCGCTTTCGTGACCCGATAGTCACCGCAATTTAATACCCTGCAGTAAGTATTATCCACTACCGCCACGGCCCGGCGGCGCCAAATAACGGTGATAAAATCGCCGCTCTTGATATTTGCTCTGGACACGATGGCGATTTTGTTGCCATTGCGTGCTTCCATTGCCCGCACCTTTGCCACCAGATCTCGCTCCTGGCTTATCCCGGAGCGCGGCAGCATGCCTATCACCATCGACCTTGACCTGTCCGGCCGCCCTGGCGTTCCGGCTGGCTGGCTGTTTTTCATTCAACACAGCGATGGTGCCGCCACGGTGGCGCGCAAGAATCATCCTTCAGTATCCAAAAATGGAGTTACGAATGCGTAAATCGCTATTACTTTTGATGTCGTGCCTGATCCTGGCGGCATGTAACAAGACCCCTCCGGCCTCGTCCGAAAAACCGGTCGACGTGCTGCTGATCGGCGCCGGCACCATGAGCGCCACCCTGGGCAGCATGCTCAAGGAACTCGATCCCTCGCTGACGATGGAAATGGTCGAGCGCCTCGATTCCGTGGCGGCCGAAAGCTCGGACGCGATGAACAATGCAGGCACGGGCCACTCGGCGTTTGCCGAACTGAACTACACACCGGAAGCGGCCGATGGCAGCATCGAGACCAAGAAAGCCGTTGCCATCAACGAGCAATTCGAAATTTCCAAGCAATTCTGGGCTTATCAGGTAGCCAACAAGCACCTGGGCGCGCCGCAGACCTTCATCAACAACGTGCCGCACATGGCCTTTGTGTGGGGTGACGACAATATTGCCTTTTTGAAGAAGCGCTATGCTGCGCTGCAAAAGGAAAACTTGTTCAAAGGCATGCTGTTCTCGGAAGACCAGGCGCAGATCGAGCAATGGGCGCCGCTGGTCATGCAAGGCCGCGACAAGGGCCAGAAAGTGGCCGCGACGCGCATGGAAATCGGTACCGACGTCAATTTCGGCAACCTCACGCGCGGCCTCGTGAAATACCTGACGGACAGCCACGGCATGGTCCTGCACCTGCGCCACCAGGTGGAAGACATCCAGCGCGGCGCCGACGGCGTATGGAACGTGACGGTGAAAGACCTGGCTGCCGGCAAGGAAAAAACCATGCGCGCCAAGTTCGTCTTCATCGGCGCCGGCGGCGGTTCGCTGCCGCTGCTGGAAAAATCGGGCATTCCTGAAGCCAAGGGCTACGGCGGCGTGCCGGTGGGCGGCCAATGGCTGGTGACCACCAATCCGGAACTGGTGGCGGCGCATGCGGCCAAGGTCTATGGCAAGGCGTCCGTCGGTTCGCCGCCGATGTCCGTGCCGCATCTGGACACGCGCATCATCGATGGCAAGAAAGCCCTGCTGTTTGGTCCGTTTGCCACCTTCTCGACCAAATTCCTGAAAAACGGCTCGTGGATCGACTTGCCTGCCTCGATCGGCACGGGCAATGTGAAACCGATGTTGCAAGCTGGTTACGACAATATTCCACTGACGAAATACCTGGTGGAACAGGTCATGAACACGCCGGAAGACCGCTTGAAGACCCTGCGCGAATACTTGCCGAACGCCAAGATGGAAGACTGGACCTTGCAAAATGCCGGCCAGCGCGTGCAGATCGTCAAGGATGACCCCGTCAAAGGCGGTTTGCTGCAGTTCGGCACGGAAGTCGTCGGCGCCGCCGATGGCAGCATCGTTGCCTTGCTGGGTGCCTCGCCAGGCGCCTCGACCGCGCCGCCGATCATGATCAAGGTGCTGCAAACGGCATTCAAGGGCCGTCTGGCCACGCCGGAATGGCAAGCGAAGATGGTGGAAATGGTGCCGTCGTACGGCCAAAAGCTGAACAACGACCCGGCCCTGGCCAACAAGATCCGCCACTACAGCAGCAATATCCTGGGCTTGAAGGCGATTACGCTCGACGTGCCAAGCGCTGCGCCAGCGCCGGCAGCAAACTAAGTCAGCCTGACCGGCAGGAAAGTTTCTTGCCGGCATGAAAAAAGGGGCAGCCTGTTCAGGCTGCCCCTTTTGCGTGGGAGCGTGTGTTCATTGCGGCGGACTACCCCTTGCCCGGCAAGATCAGCTCCGGCGTACACCCTTCGGCGGCGATGCCGTCGCAGGGCTTGGCCAGTGCCGCACCGTCCTGTGCCCGTGGCGCATGGGGCTGGCGCAGGTAGCGCGACGTGTGGCGGTGCGCTTGCTGCGCGTTGCCATGCACGGGCCAGGTCAGGAAGCGGGACAGCTCCTGCAAGGCGCGCTGGTACACATCGCGTTTAAATTCAATGACGACATCGAGCGGGACCCAGTATTCATGCCAGCGCCAGGCGTCGAACTCGGGATGGTCGGTCAGGCGCAGATTGACGTCGTTGTCGCGCGCGCACATTCTCAGCAGAAACCAAATCTGCTTCTGGCCACGGTAATGGCCGCGAATCTCGCGCTTGATGAAGTGGTCTGGCACTTCATAGCGCAGCCAGTCGCGGGTGCGGCCGACAATTTTGACGTGTTCCTGTCTGAGTCCGATTTCCTCTTCAAGTTCGCGAAACATGGCTTGTTCCGGTGTTTCGCCATATTTGATACCGCCTTGCGGAAACTGCCATGAGTGCTCGCGCACCCGCTTGCCCCACCACACCTCGTTCTGGGCGTTTAGCAGGATGATGCCGACGTTGGGCCGAAACCCTTCACGGTCGAGCATAATGCACCTCAAACTTTCTGCGACAGTGCGTCCTTTTTTTACATAATTACCCACAACTTCGCAAGCCGGTGACCTTTTCGGGGTGCGAAAAGCGCCGGAATCGCACCAATTGAGCGCATTTGTGTAAAGTATGGACGCATCAGCCAGCTAATCCTTTAAAATTAGGTTGATTATAACCCTCTCTTTTTAAAAAGAATTCACCGTTATGCGCGCCTCCCGTTTTTTTATTTCCACACTTAAAGATGCACCTTCTGACGCGGAAATCGTCAGCCACCAATTGATGATGCGTGCAGGCATGATCAAACGCCTCGGTTCCGGCATCTATACCTACATGCCGATGGGCTTGCGCGTGATCCGCAAGGTGGAAGCCATCATCCGTGACGAGATGAACAAAGCCGCCGCCATCGAATTGCTGATGCCGCTCGTGCAGCCGGCCGAGCTGTGGCAGGAAACGGGCCGCTGGACCAAGATGGGCGACGAACTGATGCGCGTGAAAGACCGCCACGGCCGCGAATACGCGATCCAGCCCACGTCGGAAGAAGTCATCACGGACGTCGTGCGCACGGAAATCAAGTCCTACCGCCAACTGCCGTTGAACTTTTATCATATCCAGACCAAGTTCCGCGACGAGCGCCGCCCCCGCTTCGGCTTGATGCGCGGCCGCGAATTCACCATGAAGGACGCGTATTCGTTCGACCGCGACCTGGCCGGCATGCAGGCGTCGTACAAGGTCATGTTTGACGCCTACACGCGTATCTTCACGCGTTTCGGCCTGAAATTCCGTGCCGTGGCTGCCGACAACGGCGCCATCGGCGGTTCCGGTTCGCATGAATTCCACGTCATCGCCCACACGGGTGAAGACGCGCTCGTGTACTGCCCGACCTCCGACTACGCCGCCAACATGGAAGCGGCCGAAGCGCTGCCGCCAGCCGGCGAGCGCCCGGCCGCCACCCAGGCACTGACGAAAACGGCCACGCCGGACACCGTCAAGTGCGAAACCGTGGCAGCCTTGCTGGGCATCGAGCTGTCGCGCACCGTGAAAACCATCGCCCTGACGGTGGAAACGACGGGCAAGGACGAAAAAATCACGAAACAGCATTTCATGCTGCTGCTGCGCGGCGACCATGAATTGAACGAGATCAAGGTGGGCAAGGTTGCCGGCCTGGCCGGTCACCGTTTCTCGACGGAAGCGGAAATCCTGGAAGTCTACGGCACGATTCCCGGCTACCTGGGCCCGATCGGCACGAAGGCGCCCGTCACCGTGGTGGCGGACCGCACGGTCGCCCACATGAGCGACTTCGTTTGCGGCGCGAATGACGCCGGTTTCCACTACACGGGCGCCAACTGGGGCCGTGACGTGGCCGAGCCTGCCATCGTGGCCGACTTGCGCAATGTCGTCGCCGGCGACGCGTCGCCGGACGGCCAGGGCGCACTGGCCATCGAGCGCGGCATCGAAGTGGGCCACGTGTTCCAGCTGGGTACGGCGTACTCGGAAAGCATGAAAGCCACCTTCCTCGACGAAAACGGCAAGCCTGCGCCGTTGCAGATGGGTTGCTACGGTATCGGCGTGACGCGTATCCTGGGCGCCGCCATCGAACAGAACTTCGACGACAAGGGCATCATCTGGCCCGCGTCGATCGCGCCGTTCGAAGTCGTGCTGTGCCCGATGGGCATGGACCGCAGCGAACTGGTCAAGGAAGAGACGGAGAAGCTGTACGCGGCCCTGCAAGGCGCTGGCGTGGACGTCATCGTCGATGACCGCGGCTTGCGCCCTGGCGCGATGTTTGCTGACTGGGAACTGATTGGCGTGCCGCACCGCATCGTCATCGGCGAGCGCGGCCTGAAAGAAGGCAAGCTGGAATACCAGGGCCGCCGCGATGCGGAAGCCACCGGCGTGGCGCCGGACGAGATCGTCGCCTTCATCCAGGGCAAAATGGCGCAGTGAAGCGCCTATCGGTAAGTAAAACGGCTGGCGCGCTCGCGCTGGCCGCCTGCCTGGCCTGCGTCTCTCCGGCGCAGGCCGGCAACCAGAAGGAGGAGGCGCTGGCCGACTCTGTCCGTCTGGCGCTGTCGCACGCGATCCGCGACGAACGCCCGCCTCAACCCAAATTTGCCACTCCCACCGACTTGCAGCGCTACCAGCAATGGCTGGCGCAGATGTCGCAGCGCCTGCAGCGCAAGCTGCCGGACGCCCAGTTGCGCACGGAATTCCTGGAAACCGTCTGGTATGAAGCGCGCCGCGCGGGCCTGGAACCGGCCCTGGTGCTGGGCCTGATCCAGGTGGAGTCGGCCTACCGCAAATATGCCGTTTCTCTGGCCGGCGCGCGCGGCTACATGCAGGTGATGCCGTTCTGGACGGGCGTCATCGGCGACAGCGACCGCAGCAAGCTGTTCCACATGCAGACGAATCTGCGCTACGGTTGCGCGATTTTGCGCATGTACCTGGATATGGAGAAGGGCGATTTGTACCTGGCGCTGGGGCGGTACAACGGCAGCCGGGGCAAGGCCGAGTATCCGAACGCGGTAAGGGCGGCTTGGAAGCAGTGGGAGTTCAGATGAAGGCTGGGGTCAGACCCGAAGGGGGAGTGCGCTCCAGTGGGGCGAATTCCGATCCCGCAGGGACTGACCCCAAAAAAATGCCCCGCTCGCAGTCATGCGGCGGGGCACTCACACGGCGTAAAACGCCCTGTGCGTATCTGATTATTTCAAATGATCGGAGATCAGTTTCGTCATTTCAAACATGGAGACTTGGGCTTTGCCGCCGAAAACTGCTTTCAGCTTGTCGTCCGCATTGATCATGCGGCGGTTGGCCGGATCTTGCAGATCGAGTTTTTTGATGTAATCCCATACCTTTTTGGTCACTTCCGTGCGCGGCAGTGGTGCTACGCCAACAACGGCGGCCAGATCTTTCGATGGCGTCATTGCTTTCATGAATGCTGCGTTTGGCTTGCGTGGTGTTGCCGGTGCTGCCGCTTTCTTCGCCGCTGCTGGTTTAGCTGCTGCTTTGGCTGCGGGTGCTGCTTTCTTGGCGGCTGCAGGCTTGGCTGCTGCTGCTTTGGCTGGCGCTGCTACTGGGGTTTTTTTGGCTGTTGCCATCTTCGAGCCTCCTTAACAAACACATGGGAAATTGCGCAATTAATCGCACGGCTAATATTGGTGTGGATTTACCTTGTATGCAAGTGTTTTTCACGTTTTCACGAGGAAAAAGCAGGGAAATGGCAATGCTGTCGCCCGGGCGCACCGCTTGGGAGCGCAGAACGGCGTTTTTGCCCGTAAATGGCATGGTTGCTGGCTATGCGGGGAGGGGCGCTGCGGGGGAGGAAAGAAAGGATGCCGGACACATGAAAATGCAATCCGGCATTATTTTATAACGGTGTTTCTTGACTTGAACTACGCCTCACGCGGCGTAAAAAAGGCCTTCAAAATCACAGCGAGCGGGGATGATTTGTGGCCGAGAAGCGCAAGCGCACTCTGGTGCGCTGAGCATCGCCGGCCGCAAGGCGCCCCGCGCAGCGGATTTTGAAGCCTTCCACTACCTCATCCCGGGCATCATGCCCTTCATGGAACGCATCATCTTCATCATGCCGCCGCCCGACAATTTCTTCATCATCGTCTGCATTTGCTCGAATTGCGTCAGCATGCGGTTCACTTCCTGCACCTGCACGCCGGCGCCGGCGGCGATGCGGCGCTTGCGCGTGGCCTTGATCAGTTCAGGTTTGGCGCGTTCCTGCGGCGTCATCGAGTCGATGATGCCGCACATGCGGCGCACCTGTTTATCGGCTTGATCCATGTTCTTGCCGCCTGCCGCCTGCTGGAACTGGGCTGGCAGCTTGTCCATCAGGTTGGCCATGCCGCCCATTTTCTTCATTTGCCCCAGTTGCGCCTTGAAGTCGTTCATGTCGAACTTGCCGCCCACCTTGATCTTTTGCGCCAGGTCGGCTGCCGCCTTGCTGTCGACGCCCTTGCGCGCCTCCTCCACCAGGGCGAGGATGTCGCCCATGCCGAGGATGCGGTTGGCCATGCGGGTCGGGTCGAACGCTTCCAGGCCGTCGAGTTTTTCCGACACGCCGGCAAACTTGATCGGCTTGCCCGTGATGTGGCGCACGGACAGGGCCGCACCGCCGCGCGCGTCGCCATCGAGCTTGGTCAGCACGATACCGGTCAGCGGCAGCGCATCGTTGAAGGCCTTGGCCGTGTTGATGGCGTCCTGGCCCAGCATGGCGTCGACGACGAACAGGGTTTCGATCGGCTTCACGGCGCCGTGGACGGCGGCAATTTCGCGCATCATCTCTTCGTCGATACCGAGACGGCCCGCCGTATCGATGATCAGCACGTCGTGGTAATGCTTTTTCGCCCAGTCCAGCGCGGCCAGGGCGATATCGACCGGCTTGTCCGTGCTGGTGGACGGGAAGAAGTCGGCGCCTACCTGCGCGGTGACCGATTGCAGCTGGGCGATCGCGGCAGGGCGGTACACGTCGGCCGAGACGGTCAGCACTTTCTTCTTCTTTTCTTCCTTCAGGTACTTCGCCAGCTTGCCGACGGTGGTGGTTTTACCCACACCCTGCAGACCGGCCATCAGGATGATGGCGGGCGGCTGCTGCGCAAAGCTGATCTGCGACGCTTCCGGTCCCAGGTCGGCGCCCATCAGGGCGGCCAGCTCGCGCTGCACCACGCCCACCAGGGCCTGTCCTGGCGTCAGCGAGGAAATGACATCCTCGCCCATGGCTTTTTCTTTGACTTTGGCGATGAATTCGCGCACGGCGGGCAGGGCGACGTCGGCTTCGAGCAGCGCCAGGCGCACTTCGCGCAGCATGTCGGCGGTGTTCGCTTCGGTCAGGCGCGCCTCGCCGCGCATGGTCTTGACGACTTTGGCAAGCCGTTGGGTGAGATTATCTAGCATGATGAACCTGCAATGAAAAGCTTGGGAGTGGGCGGCGAAAGCCGGACGATGGCCGTCATTTTACCTTATCGCGGGTGGCTGGCGGTCCCGCGCTGTAGCGCCTGGCGGTTGGCCGGCTTTTGAATTAGTTGGTATTTCTGCCAACGCCACGATTGCATGAAAGTCAAAAACACGGTTAAAATGAGAATAATTCTTATTTACATTCGTGGGCGCGCCGCGCCAGACCGGAAAGGGATGCCATGTCGGCCGCCGATTTTGCCCAGCAACAGGACCTGCACGCGCTCTACAGCAGCCATCATGGCTGGCTGCAGGGCTGGCTGCGGCATAAGCTGGGCAATGCGGGCGACGCGGCGGATCTGGCGCAAGACACCTTCATCAGCGTGTTGACGGCCGCTTCCGCGCCGCAGATCCGCGAGGCGCGGCCTTTTCTCGCCACCGTCGCGCGCCGCCTGGTGGCGCACCGCTACCGCCGCCAAGTGCTGGAAGACGCCTACCTGGAAGCGCTCGCTTGCCTGCCGCCCGAGACGGCGCCCGCGCCCGAGGAACGGCTGCTGGCGCTGGAAGCCCTGCGGGAAATCGACCAGGCCCTCGACGGCTTGCCGGTTCCCGTGCGCACGGCGTTCTTGCTGGCGCAGCTCGAAGGTCTCAGCTATGCCGAGATCGCCGCGCGCCTGAACGTATCGGCCAGCTCGGTCAAGCAATACCTGACGCGCGCCAACCGCCAGGTGTTTTTCTCCCTGCCGGCATGAGCAAGCTGGCAGAGCCGGCGGCACCGCCAGCCATCCGCGAGGACGTGCAGCAGCAGGCTGCCGAGTGGCTGACCGTGCTGATGTCGAGCGAGGCCAGCGAAGCGGAACGCGCCGCCTGGCAGCGCTGGCGCGCAGCCGACCCGGAACATGAACGGGCCTGGCAGCATATCGACGCGGTGTCGCGGCGCTTCAACGGCTTGCATCGCGGTGCGGCCGCGCAGGCGCTGGCCGGCACGCAGCAACAAGCCGTCAACGGCAAGCGGCGCCAGTTGCTGGCGTGGCTGGGCGTGGCGGCCGGCGGCGGCATGCTGGCCGCGCAGACGGATGCCTGGGATGGCATGCGCGCCCTGCGTGCCGACTACCGCACGGCCACAGGCGAGCGGCGCGACGTGGTGCTGGACGATGGCAGCGTGCTCAGCCTGAATACGGGATCGGCCGTGAACGTGCGTTTCGACGCCAGCCGCCGCCTGATCGAACTGCTGGCCGGCGAGATCCTCGTGGCCAGCGGCCACGGTGCCGGCAGCGCCGTGCCTTTGGTGGTGGCCACGCGCGAAGGCCTGGTGCGCGCGCTGGGCACGCGCTTTGCCGTGCGCCAGCAAGATGACTATAGCACCGTGGACGTGTTGGAAAGCGCCGTTGAAATCCGCCCCCGCGACGGTGCTGGCGCGCCAATGCTGCTGGCGGCCGGGCGCGGCGTAGCCTTTTCCCGCCATGCGGCGGACGCGCCGCACGTCATCGATGCGTATGCGCACGCCTGGTCGCGCGGGCAGCTGATCGTCGACGACGTGACCCTGGGCGATTTCCTGGCCGACCTGGCCCGCTACCGCCCCGGCGTGATCGACTGTGCGCCGGCAGTGGCCCAGCTGCGCCTGTCGGGCGTGTTCCCGCTGGCCGACACGCAGCGCATTTTGAACATGCTGCCCAACTCGCTGCCGGTGCAGGTACGCAGCCGCACGCGGTACTGGGTCAGCGTCGAACCGGCGCCGTAGCGTTCGATAAAAATATTTTTCCATCCGGCTGCCCGTTTTGCAGTCTTGCGGCACCTACAAGGTAGGACGCCTGTTTTTCACCGTCTCATGACACCACCATCAGGAACTTTCATGTCGCACGCTTTGCCTTTTGTCAGTTTGCCATCATCTCACTCTTCACTGCGTCCGCTGGCGCAAGCGGCCGCGGCCCTGTGCCTGGCCGCCAGCCTGCCGGCGCTGGCGCAGCAGGCGCCAGCCAGTCCCGCGGCCGAGCAAACCATGCTTGGCGTGTCCGTCACGGCGGGGCGCGATGCGACGACCGAAGGCAGCGGTTCCTATACGACGGGCGTGAGCAATACGGCAACCAAGCTGAACCTGTCGCTGCGCGAGACGCCGCAGTCGGTCAGCGTGCTGACGCGCCAGCAGATCGACGACCTGGGCATCACCACCCTGGACGACGCCGTGCAGTCGATCACGGGGCTGGTCATGCAAAAAGGCAACTTTACGGGCGATTCGGGCAGTTTCAGCGCGCGGGGCTTTCCAATCGAAAACATCCTGTTCGACGGTTTGCCTACCAGCCTGGGCGCGAACGGCACTTTCAATGGCGACAATGACGACCTGGCCATCTATGACCGCATCGAAGTGGTGCGCGGCGCCACGGGCTTGATGACGGGCAGCGGCACGCCCAGCGCGGCCATCAACATGGTGCGCAAGCGCCCGACGGCCACGCCGCAGGCGTCATTCTCGGCCAGCATCGGCAGCTGGAGCAACTACCGCCTGGAAGCGGATGCGGCCAACGCGCTCAACGAAGCGAAGACCCTGCGCGGGCGCATGGTCGTCACGGTGCAGGACAAGAAGGATTTTGTCGACGTGCTGCATGGCCGCAATCACCAGCTGTACGGCATCATCGAGGCCGACCTGCGCCCTGACACCACGTTGACCGTGGGCGCGCACTACCGCAAGACCGATAACGACGGCGTCGCGACGGGCGTGGTGACGGCCGCCGACGGGACCTTTTTGAACTTGCCTCGCTCCACCTACCTGGGCACCGACTTCGACGGCTGGCGCCAGACGGATAAAACCATTTTCGCCGAACTGGAACACCGCTTCGGCAATGGCTGGAAAGCCAGGCTGGCGGCCACGCGCAAGACGCCCGAGATCGACACGACGTTTTCCGGCATCAACCGCCGCGGCGGCACCCTGCGCTTCAATTCGCAAAGCTACCGCGCCGAACTGGCCAACACCAGCTATGACGCGTATGCCAGCGGCAGCTACAGCCTGTTCGGCCGCGAGCACGAGCTGACGGTCGGCGCCAGCCACCGCCGTTCGTCGAAAAACAGCTATGGGGGCTGGGCATCGTACACCCGGCAAGATAGCGCGCCGGTGATCGACCCGTTCCACTGGGATGCGGGCAGCGTGGCGCGCCCCGTCATCAACTACGCGCAGTGGGGCACGGCCAGCATCACCGAACAAAGCGGCGTGTATGCAGGCACGCGCCTGCGCCTGGCCGACCCGCTGTCGCTGGTGCTGGGCGGGCGCGTGAGCTGGTACAAGGACGATGCCGGCTACTCGCTGGCGCGCGAATTCACGCCGTACGCCGGTGTCGTGTATGACCTCGACAAGCAGCATTCCGTGTACGCCAGCTGGACCGAGATCTTCCAGCCGCAAGCGTCCACCGACGCCAAGGGGCAGCCCTTGAAGCCGGTCAGCGGCACCAACTATGAAGCGGGCGTGAAGGGCGAATACTTCGGCGGCGCCCTCAATGCCAGCGCGGCCGTGTTCCAGATCCGCCAGCAAAACCGCGGCGTGGACGACCTGACCGGCCCGGATCCCTGCCCCGGCAGCACGTGGGGCTATTGCCAGCGCGCGTCGGGCGAAGTGCGCAGCGAAGGCGTGGAGCTGGACGTGGCGGGCGCGCTGACGCCCGACTGGCAGCTGTCGGCCGGTTTTACGTATGTGAAGGCGCAATTTACGCGCGACAGCGATCCGGCCAATATCGGCAAGGATTTCAATAGCCGCTATCCGCGCCAGCAGCTCAAGCTGGCCACCAGCTACCGCCTGTCCGGCGCGGCGCAGGGCTGGCGCGTCGGCGCCTCGGTGTACGGGCAGGGCGCGACGGAATCAACGGACGGTGATGCCCACCTGCGCCAGGGCCGCTACGCGATCCTCGGCTTGAACGCGGCGTGGCAAATCGACAGCCGCGCCGAGCTGCGCCTGAATGTCAACAATGCGCTCGACAAACGCTATTACCAGAGCATCTACTCCGATGTCCTCGGCAACCTGGTGGGCACGCCGCGCAACCTGATGCTGACCTTGAACTACAAGCTATAACTTAATAACTTTGAATGATCTATCTTGATGAAGGATGTATGGCTTATGGATGTGCAGTTGAACCTGGCCCGCGATGGCGTGACCACGCTGGTGTTGCAGGGAGCGCCGCGATGATGAAATCGGCCCACATGATGTTGTTTTCGCGCGTGCTTGCCGCTGTTTTTGGCGGCTATGCGCTGACGTCCGGCGTGGCCGTGCTGCTGGCGGCCGTGCTGCCGCTGTCGCGTCCCGAAGCCGTGCTGACGGCCACCCTGAGCGCCTTTGTCACCTACACTTGTGCCGTGATCTGGGTCTTTGCCGTGCAGGACCTGCGCCGCGCCTGGCTCGGCATGCTGCTGCCGGCCATCGCCTGCGGCGGTATCGGCCTGCTGCTGTCGCGAGGTGTGGCATGAACGCCGTCAAGGTAGACAAAGTGGTCAAGACGCCGCAGCAGGGCGGCTTGCGCCAGGCCATGGCCTGGCTGCATACGTGGAGCGGCCTGTGGATTTCCTGGCTGCTGTTCGCCATCTTCCTGACCGGCACCCTGGCCGTCTTCGACGATCCGATCGGCCACTGGATGACGCCCGAACACGCCTTGGAAGAGGCGGCGCATGCGAACGATCCGCCGCTGCCCAAGGTCACGGACCGTGGCCACCGCCTGGAACTGGCGCTCGACTTCATGGCCAAGGAGCATCCGAAGGCGGACATGTGGGAAATCTGGCCCGTGCAGCGTCCCGGCCACGGCCTGTCCGCCTACTGGTTCCAGCCCAGCGGCGGCTATGGCTCGGCGGATCTCGATCCGCTGACGGGCGCCGTCATCGAGCATGCGCGCGAGGCAACGGAGCGCGAAACCATCGGCGGCCACCATTTCGTCGATTTTCACTACGAGCTGCACGCGGGACGCATCGGCGTATGGATCGTCGCCATCACCACCATGATCATGCTGGTGGCGCTGGTGAGCGGCGTCATCACGCACAAGCGCATCTTCAAGGATTTTTTCACCTTCCGCCCGGCCAAGGGCCAGCGTTCGTGGCTTGACGCGCACAACGCGGTGGCCGTGCTCACCTTGCCGTTCCAGTTCATGATCGCCTACACGGGCCTGGCATTCTTCAGCGATGACTATGTGCCGGCCCCCGTGGCGGCGCAATACGGCATGGATAATCCCAAGAAGGCCTTCCTGGCCGACTGGAACGATGCGGGCAAACCCGTGAAAACGGGCCAGCCGCTGGCCATTCCCGCGCTGGAATCGTTCGCGCTGCGCGCCGAGCAGGCCATCGGCCAGGAAATCCGCGCCGTGGTGCTGGACAATCCGAACGACGCCTCCATGCGTGTCTGCATGTACGGCTGGAATGAAGAGACGGACACAATGGAACGCCTCAGCGCCAATACGGGCAGGGCTTGCTATGCGCTGGCCACGGGCGAGCAGACCGCATTGCGCCTGCCCGGCGCGTCCGACACGGGCGGCGCGGGCCTGACGCGCTCCGTCATGTCGAACCTGCACATGGTGGGTTTCGGCGGCACGCCCATGCGCTGGCTGTACTTCTTCTGCGGCCTGGCCGGCACGGCCATGATGGGCACGGGCGCCATCCTGTTCATGGTCAAGCGGCGCCAGAAGTCCGGCGGCGAGTTCGGCGCCTATACGCAGCGCGTGTACCGCGTCATCGCCTGCCTGAACGTGGCGGCGATTGCCGGCCTGTCCATCGCCTGCGCGGGCTTCCTGTGGGCCAACCGTTTGATCCCCGTCGGCATCGAGCACCGTGCCGGCTGGGAAGTGCGCGCCTTCTTCGGCGTGTGGTTCCTGATGCTGGTGCACGCCTGCCTGCGCGCGGAAAAGCGCGCGTGGATCGAGCAACTGGGCTTGCTGGCGGCCCTGTGCCTGCTGCTGCCCATCCTGAATGTCCTGAGCACGGGCGACAACCTGGCGGCGCAGGTCGCGCGCGGCGACTGGGAAAGCGCCGGCGTGGAACTGGGCAGCATGGCCTTCGGCCTGCTGGCCGCCTGGGGCGCGTGGAAGGTCCACAAGCGCAAGGAAAAGCCGGTGAAAAAGGCTGCTGCCAAGGAAAGCGCTGCGCCCTCGGCCAGCCTGCAAGTCAATGCGGAGGGACAGTCATGATCAATACCATCCTGTGTGCGCTGGGCCTGTCGTATGCGGGCATGGCCAGCCTCTCGCTGGCGATGGACCGCCACCATGGCCAGGTCTGGGGCAGGGACGCGGCGCCGAACGTGCGGCGCGCGCTGCAACTGGCGGGCGCCATCCTGCTGGCGCTGGCCATCTGGCCCTGCGTGGCCGGCTGGAGCGCCACCGTCGGCGTGGTCGCCTGGCTGGGTTTCATATCGGCCGGCGCGCTGCTGGTGGCCCTGCTGCTGCCGTATGCCCCCCGATTGCTGTTGCGTAGTTCCCTGCTGGCAGCCGTCGCCGCGCTGGCAGGTCTTGTGACGTTCCTGCGGTGATGTCCACCGCTATTTTCAAGGATAGACCGATGTATTTTTCACGTTTGGCGACACCGTTTTACTGTACCTGTAACCGCAAGGCGGTTTCCTGATGGCGGCCCGCCTGCCTTCGCGCCGCGCCCGCATCCTCGGCGGCGTGGTCTTGCTGGCGCTGTTTGGCGCCGGCGCACTGTGGGCTACGCGCGGCCCGACGACCGTGTTCGATACGGCCCCCGTCAAGCGCGGCAATATCGAGGCCAGCGTCACGGCCATCGGCACCCTGCAGCCGCAAACCTATGTCGACGTGGGTGCGCAGGTGTCGGGCCAGATCACGCGCCTGCACGTGCAGCCGGGCAGCGCCGTGGAAAAAGGCCAGCTGCTGGCCGAGATCGACCCCAGCGTGCAGCAAGCCACGGTCGACGCGGGCCGTGCCGCGCTGGCGGGCTTGCGCGCGCAGCTGGCCGACCAGCAGGCGCAGCACCGCCTGGCGGGCCAGCAGCACGTGCGCCAGAAGCAGATGGCCAAGTTTGACTCGACTCCCTTGGCCGACCTGGAGACGGCCGAAGCCACCTTGGCCTCGGCCGGCGCCAAGATCGACCACCTGAAGGCGCAGATCGACCAGACCCAGGCCAGCCTGAAGGCGGACGAGGCGCGCCTCGGCTATACGCGCATCTACGCGCCCATGGCCGGCAAGGTGGTGGGCCTGGATGCCAAGGAAGGGCAAACCCTGAACGCCACGTACCAGACGCCGAACATCCTGCGTATCGCCGACCTGTCGGCCATGACGGTATGGACGGAAGTGTCGGAAGCGGACGTGCGCCGTGTGCGCCCGGACATGCCCGTGTACTTCACCACCCTGGGCGGCGACCAGCGGCGCTGGAGCGGCAAGGTGCGGCAAGTGCTGCCGGCGCCGCCAGTGCCCGGTGGTTCCGCCGCCGGCACGGCCCTGGCGCCGTCGACCAGCAAGGTGATTTTATATACCGTGCTGTTCGACGTGGATAACGCCGATGGCGAACTGATGCCGCAGATGACGGCGCAAGTGGTGTTTGTCACGGCGGCGGCGAACAATGTGCTGGCCGTGCCCTTGCCGGCGTTGAAGCCCTCGATGGAAGAAGGCGCCAAGCCGGGGCAGTTCACGGCCCGCGTGATGGATGCGGACGGCAAGGTCGATACGCGCGCCGTCACCGTCGGCGTGCGCAACCGCCTCAGCGCGGAAGTGCTGCAAGGCTTGCGCGAAGGCGAATTGCTGGTCACGGGCGAACAGCCGGCCGGCAGCGGCAGCAGCAGGTTCCAGCTGTGAGCGCCATGAGCGAGGCCGCTTCTCTGGGACAAGCCGGAGAAGGCGGCCAGCCGGCGCCCCTGATCGAGCTTGCCGGCATCCGCAAGCGCTACGGCGGCCATGACGGCGCGCCGGCCGTGGAAGTGCTGCGCGGTTTGACCTTGTCCATCGGCGCCGGAGAATTCGTCGCCATCGTGGGCGCCTCCGGTTCCGGCAAGTCGACCCTGATGCATCTGCTGGGTTGTCTTGACCGGCCCAGCGACGGCAGCTACCGCTTCGCCGGGCAGGACGTGGCCAGCCTGAATCCCGATGAACTGGCGTGGCTGCGGCGCGAAGCGTTCGGCTTCGTCTTCCAGGGCTATCACCTGATCGCCACGGAATCGGCGCGCGAAAACGTGGAAGTGCCGGCCCTGTACGCGGGCATGCCGGCCGCGGCCCGCCACGCCCGCTCGGAAGCGCTGCTCAAGCGCCTGGGCCTGGGCGAGCGGCTCGACCACCGGCCGAACCAGTTGTCCGGCGGGCAGCAGCAGCGCGTGTCGATCGCGCGCGCCCTGATGAATGGCGGGCGCATCATCCTCGCCGATGAACCGACGGGGGCGTTAGATAGCAGCAGCGGCGCCGAAGTCATGGCCCTCTTGGGCGAACTGGCCGACGTGGGCCACACCATCATCCTCATCACGCATGACCGCAAGGTGGCGGCCCAGGCGCGCCGCGTGATCGAGATCAGCGATGGCGAGATCGTCGCAGACTCGGGCGCCATCGCCATTCCTGCCACGTCGGCGTCCCTGCCGCCGCTGGACATGTCGCGCGCCGCCCACGATACCGGCGCGTCGCTGGGCACGGAATTGCTCGACGCGGCGCGCGCCGCCTGGCGCGTGCTGTGGATCAACCGCTTCCGCACGGGCTTGACCCTGCTGGGCATCGTCATCGGCGTTGCTTCCGTGATCGTCATGCTGGCCATCGGCCTGGGCACGCGCCAGCAAGTGATGGCCCAATTAGGCGCGTTCGGCTCGAATCTGCTGTACATGGCGTCGCGCGGCGAAAGCTCGCGCATCCCCGGGCGCAGCATCACCCTGGCCGACCTCGACGCGCTCAAGGACGTGCCGGGCATTTCCCACGTGCTGCCGAATGTCACGGGCAACAAGGTGATACGCCACGGCAACCTCGACGTGCAGACCTATGTGCGCGGCACGGGGCCGGCCCTGCCGCAGATCCAGACCTGGCCCGTGGCCAAGGGCGGTTTCTTTACCGAGGAAGACGAGCGCGAAATGGCCACCGTGGCCGTGCTGGGCGCGCACCTGGCCGAAAAGCTGATGCCCGACGTGGCCAACCCCGTGGGGCAGAGCATCCTGATCGGCAACGTGCCGTTCCAGGTGATCGGCGTGATGAGCGCGAAGGGCGCGCTGACGGGCGAGAAGGATGAAGACGACGTGCTGCTGCTGCCGTTTTCCACGGCCGGCATCCGCGTCTTTGGCCAGCGCGAGCCGACGTACACGGTAATGGCGGTGGACGACGTCAAGCGCGTGACCGAGGTGGAGGCGGCGGTCGACGCCACCATGTTCGAGCGCCACCGCATCCGCGACTACGGCATCAGCAATGCGGCCGCGTCGATCGCCGCCGAAGCCAAGACGCAGGACAACATGACCATGATGCTCAGCCTGATCGCCGCCGTCTCGCTGGTGGTGGGCGGCATCGGCGTCATGAACGTGATGCTGATGACGGTGCGCGAGCGCACGCGCGAAATCGGCATCCGCATGGCGACGGGCGCGCGCCGGCGCGACATCCTGCGCCAGTTCCTCACCGAAGCCGTGCTGGTGTCGGTAGTGGGCGGCGTGGCCGGCATCGTGGTCGGCGTGACGGTGGCCGGCCTGCTGCTGGTATGGGACGTGCCGGTGATCTTTTCCCTGAGCGCCATCGCCGGTGCGTTTGCCTGCGCCGTGGTGACGGGGCTGGTGTTTGGCTTCATGCCGGCGCGCAAGGCGTCGGGACTCGATCCGGTGGTGGCGCTGGCGGGACAGTAACACTTCACGCAGCCGGGCTTGCTGCTCCCGGATTCGCCTGTCTTTGCGCTGCTGCAACAGCGCCAAGGCAGGCTTTCCATAAAAAAGATTGCTCCTGACTCAACACACGGTACTATCTCCCCATAATAAGAGCAGTGTTTCGTGTTTTATGCCCTTGCGGGCACATACCAACCACCACAGGAGAACCCGATGCAGCAAAAATCAACCTTGAAGACCGGTATCGCCGCCGCCCTCGTGCTGGCCTTCGGCATGGGCGCTGCCCAGGCGCAGGAAGTCGTGCGCCTGGGTAACTTGAAATTCGCCCATTACGGCGCCGTGTCGTACATCAAGGAAATCGCGCCCAAGTGCGGCATCAAGGTCGAGGAGCATGTCTTCGCCAAGGGCCTCGACGTGATGCAGGCGATTATCGCGGGTGAGCTGGACGTGGGCGCGACGGCTTCCGAAGCAGCCATTTCCGGCCGCGCCGGCGGTGCGCCCATCTACGTGGTGGCCGGCTTTGCCAAGGGCGGCGCGCGCCTGGTGGCGGGCGCCGGGCAAAAGATCGCCAGCGTCAAGGAACTCAAGGGCAAGCGCGTGGGCGTGACGCGCGGCGGCATCCAGGAAGTGCTGTTGCTGGCCGAACTGTCGCAGGCGGGCCTGACGTATTCCGAAACCAAGGGCAAGGATGTGCAGTTGGTGTTCCTCGCCTACGCCGACTTGAACCAGGCGCTGATGGGCAAGAATATCGATGCCATGATGCAGTCGGAGCCGCAATCGTCGCAGGCGATCAACAAGGGCTTCGGCACCGAAGTCATCAAACCGTACGATACGCCGATCGGCGAGCCCGTGCGGACCATGGTGATGACGGAAAAGTTCTACAAGGAACGCCGTCCCGTGGCGGAAAAATTCATGCGCTGCTTCGTCGAAGCGACGAAAACCTTTATCGACAACAAGGGGACGGCGGAAAAGTATGTGCGCGAAGTCGTGTTCCGCGGCCAGATCACGAAGGATGACTTCGACGACGCGATCAGCAATTCGCCGTATTCGTTTGACATCTCGCCCGAGCACATCCAGGTGACCACCGATGTGATGGTGAAAACGGGCGTGGGCCGCATGACGAAGCCGCCCGTGGCCAAGGACTGGGTCAAGACGGACTTGCTGGAGCAGGCGAAAAAGAGCTTGAACGTGAAGTAAATCAGGAAACCATTCAAAAAACCTCCGTGCCAGCAATGGTGCGGAGGTTTTTTGATGGGGAGATGGCCTTAGCGGGCGTTAAAACCCATCCAGCCCTTCTCCGTCTGGCGGAAGCTCAGCGTGTAGATGCGGGTCAGCTCATCGCCTTTCTTGAGCTGGCGGCTGATGATGGCGCCGTAATTGTCTTGCACGATCTGGTCCGACCATTGCAGCAGGTTTTCGAAACGCTCGGCCGTCATCGCCGCCTGGCGGGCCAGCAGCGGCGCGGGGATCGCCTTCTTTTCCTGCTGCTGTACCCAGAAATCGCGAAAAACCTTGTTTTCGCCGCCCATGCCGCGCGCCATCAGGCCCAGGCCCATGCTCATGCCCACGGAGCTGTCCGTCTTCGCCTGTGCCTCGAGCTTGTCGGCCACGTCGGCCAGCAATTCCAGGTAGCCGACCTTGGCGCGCAGGACGGCCGAGCCCTTGATTTCGTACTGTTCGTTTTCTTTCCAGCCATTCAGCTTTTCCAGCTTCGCGATGTCGAAGTAGTCCTTGTACAGGTCATAGCTCTGGATGGACGTACGGAAGTATTCCTCGTACGTGGATTGGGAAGGCGCGTTTTTCATGCAGCCGCTTAATATGGTGCAGGCGGCCAGCAGGAGGCAGGTCCAGGAAATTTTTCGAAAAGACATGGTGGAGGGCGGTGGCGTCAGGTTGGATAAATATTGCTTTGTGGACATAATTATAGGACTGGCTAATCAGGATGGCAACGTGCCTGCGGCGCGCCGGCAGTGCATCGGAGGAAAGATTGCCGAAATCTTGAGGGTGCGCCACCCCGTCGCGGCCGAGGCGCGATATCATGGCAGGCTTGCGGTATGGGCTGGCGGCCAATTGCCTCCAGCCCATACTGTCGCTTGAATCGCGCTTGCCGGCTATGGTGTAAACTTAAACTATGCAGACTTATTTCTTTTTCATCGCCGCCCTGTTGTACGCGGCGTGCGCGGTGCTTCCCTCGTCCCGCGCCCGGCTTATTGCCGGCCTGACCGGCGTCGCCTGGCTGGCGCACGCCGCCACCCTGTGGTTCGACCTGATGGCGCCGGGCACCTTGCGCTTCGGCTTTTCCGCCATGTTGTCGGCCGCGCTGTGGGTCTCGGTGGGCGCCTACTGGATAGAGAACCGCAATTTCAGCCTGGATGGACTGCGCCGCATGGTCATGCCCAGCGCCGTCATTGCCATCGGCCTGGCCTGGGCCTTTCCCGGCAGCCAGGTCAGCTTGGAAGGCAAGTCGGCTGTCTTCGGCTGGCATATTGCCGTGGCCGTGCTCGCCTACAGCACCTTGACGATTGCCGCCTTCCACGCCGTGCTCATGGCGCTGCAGGAATCGCGCCTGCATACGCGTAGCGAAAGCCGCGGCTTCATCGGCAGCGCGCTGGACCAGCTGCCCGCCCTGCTGACGATGGAAAAGCTGCTGTTCCGCATGATCGGCCTGGGCTTTATCCTGCTCAGCCTGACCGTGCTGTCTGGCATCGTGTTTTCCGAGCAATTATTTGGCAAGCCGCTCAACTGGGATCACAAATCCGTCTTTACCATGCTGTCGTGGCTATTGTTTGCCTCGCTGCTGGCAGGCCGCCGCTTCCGCGGCTGGCGCGGCAAGACGGCCCTGAGTTTTACGCTGGCCGGTTTCGCCACCTTGCTGCTGGCCTATGTCGGCAGCCGTTTTGTACTGGAAGTGGTTTTACACCGGGGATTCGCATGACACGTGTTTTATTCTGGCTGGCGCTGGTGTTCCTGGTGCTGTTTGCTATCCGCAGCAAGATCCGGGGCATGCAGCAGCGCGCCCGCGCACAGCAGCAGCCGAACCCGTATGCGCCGCCGGTGCGGCCGCAGGAATTGCCCGATGCCGAGCTGATGCTGTGCTGTGCCCATTGCGGCGTGTATTACCCGGCCTCGGAAAACGTGCAAGCCAAGGGTCACGATTACTGCAGCCACGCGCACGCCACCTTATAAGGGCCGGCCTGCACCCCGTTGCTCATCCGTATCGTAACGGCCTCCGGCATCCGTCCGGCGTAGCATCTGCAGCAGGCGGTTCGCCACCGCCATTGCAGAAAGGCGCGTGCCATGTCCCGTCCCAGCTTCAGCCCGCATACCACCACCACTGGCAAGCCGGGGGCGCCGCAACTGAGCGGCAACTCGCTGCCCATGCAGGCGCTGCGCGCGCAGATCGGCCGCATCGCCCGCTGTGACGCGCCGGTGGCCATCCGCGGCGAATCGGGCACGGGCAAGGAATTGGCGGCGCGCGCCATCCATGCGCAGGGTGGGCGCGCCGGCTTCCCGTTTATTGCCGTCAACTGCGGTGCCATTCCCGAAGCGTTGATGGAAGCCGAATTCTTCGGCTGCCGCCCGGGCGCCTATACGGGCGCGCTGCACGAGCGCCAGGGATTGTTCCAGGCGGCCCATGGCGGCAGTTTGCTGCTCGATGAAGTCGATGACCTGCCGCTGGCCATGCAGGTAAAACTGCTGCGCGTGCTGCAGGAACGCCGCGTGCGCAAGCTGGGCGGCAGTACTGACGAGGCGATCGACGTGCGCATCCTGTGTGCCAGCCAGCAGGGCCTGGCGCGCGGCGTGGCCGCCGGCACGTTCCGCCAGGATCTGTTTTACCGGCTGAATGTGATCGAACTGGCGCTGCCGCCGCTGCGCGAACGGCGCGGCGATCTGCAGGTATTATGTGAGGTGATCCTCGCGCGCCTGTCGCCACGCCGGGCCGTGAGCCTGGCGCCGCCCGTGCTGGCGGCCCTGGCCGCATATGCGTTTCCCGGCAACGTGCGGGAACTGGAAAACGTGCTGGAGCGGGCGCTGGCCTTTGCCGACGGCGGCGTGATCGCGCTCGACGGGCTGGCCTTGCCCTCCGCGCCGGGCAGCATGCCGTGGCGGGCGGCGCCGGCAATGCCGGCTGTGTTGGAGCGGCAACTGTGCCTGCCCGGCATGGCGGCATATGGCGTGGGCCCGGTTCTGCCGCTGGACGTGTATTTGCGCCAGGCCGAGCGCGATATGATCATGCACGCGCTGGTGCAGGCGCGCTACCACCGCGCGCGCGCGGCGCGCCAGCTGGGGCTGAGCGTGCGCCAGTTGCGTTACCGCATGCAGAAATTGACGATACAGGAAGCCCTACTTGATGAGCGCATGGACGATAGATGAAGACGGCTGGTGCGATGGCGCGCTGCGCTATGACTCCCCCTACCACGATGCGCGCCCGGATGGTGCGCAAGTCGACTTGCTGGTGATCCATAACATCAGCTTGCCGGGCGGCCACTTTGGCGGGCCGCATGTGTCGGACTTGTTTACGGGCCGGGTAGATTATAATGCCGATCCTTCTTTCGCCGACCTGCGTGGCTTGCAGGTATCGGCGCACTTTTTTGTGCGGCGCGATGGTGCGCTGTTGCAATATGTTTCTGCTGATCAACGTGCCTGGCATGCCGGCGCGTCCATGTTCGCAGGGCGCCCGCAATGCAACGGCTATTCCATCGGTATTGAAATGGAAGGTTCGGACTCTGTCCCCTTTCAGCCGCAGCAATACCGCGTGCTGGCGGCGCTGACGGCGGCGCTGGTGGCGCGCTACGGGCTGTCCCAGGTGCGTGGCCACGAGCATATCGCACCGGGGAGGAAGACGGATCCGGGGCCGTTTTTTGACTGGTATTTTTACCAAGTATGCTGGCTGGAAACTCTGTGCGGGCAGCCTGCGTTAGCGCTTACTTCGCGGGGATTGGGCTTTCCATCCATGCCCTGAAAAGTCAACCGAAATCGTATATGAAAATACAAAAAATTACGCCGACGGATGCCGGAAAACTATTGCATCGCCCTTCGATGGGCACTACAATTAGTGCAGAAGTTGGATGTAAAGACTATATGTAGTGCCATCACAGACGTTTTCAGAATTATTGTCAAAGCTACCCAGATTGCTGATAAAGCACTGGAACTGGCGGTTTATCACCCTCGATCGTGTTTCGCGCCAGCCGGGCAGTGCGGTGTGGCGATATGAATTCTGACCCTGTTTTATGTATCATTAATTTACTATTTAGCAACAAATACCTGAAGAAACCCTGACCATCGGGCGTTCTATTCAACAACACACGCGGCAGCAAAACTGCAGGCTGACTTTAGCTGACAACGGGAGCTTCAATGCAATCACCACAAGATATTTCCATCCATCCAACGCCAGTATCGCCAGCGCCAGGCGCGGCCAACAGCGTGGCGAGCACGGGCGCGGCATTGGGCGACTATCGCATCATCCGCCGCAACGGCGCAGTGGTGGCATTTGAGCCTTCGAAGATCGCCATCGCCATGACCAAGGCGTTTTTGGCCGTTAACGGCGGCCAGGGCGCAGCCTCGGCACGCATCCGCGAACTGGTGGAACAATTGACGGACGGCGTCGTCGCCGCGCTGGTGCGCCGCCATCCGGGCGGCGGCACCTTCCATATCGAAGACGTGCAAGACCAGGTGGAACTGTCGCTGATGCGTTCGGGCGAACACGACGTGGCGCGTGCCTACGTGCTGTACCGTGCCAAGCACATGGAGGAGCGCCGCCTGCAGAAGGAAGCGCTGGGCGCGTCCGCGCAAGTTTCCGCACCACAATTGAACGTGCTTGACAACGGCGTGCGCCGCCTGCTGGACATGCAGGAAGTGCGCGACCTGATCAACGCCGCCTGCGCCGGCCTGGAAAAGCACGTCGATGCCGACGCCATCCTGGCTGAAACCGTAAAAAACCTGTACGACGGCGTGCCCGTTGAAGAGCTGCACAAGTCGGCCATCCTGGCGGCGCGCGCGCTGATGGAAAAAGACCCGGCCTACAGCCAGGTCACGGCGCGCATCCTGCTGCACACGGTGCGCAAGGAAGTGTTCGGCAAGGAAGTGCCGCAAGCGGCCGCTGCCGCCGAATACCTGACCTATTTCCCGCAATACATCGCCAAGGGCATCGCCGCCGAGCTGCTGAACCCGGTACTCGCCAGTTTCGACCTGGAGCGCCTGGCGAAAGCCATCGTGGCCGACCGCGACTTGCAATTCGGCTACATCGGCCTGCAAACCCTGTACGACCGCTACTTCCTGCACATCCAGGACGTACGCATCGAAATGCCGCAGGCGTTCTACATGCGCGTGGCCATGGGCCTGGCGCTGAACGAGGCGGACCGCGAAGCGCGCGCCATCGAGTTCTACAGCCTGCTGTCCTCGTTCGACTTCATGAGCTCGACCCCGACCCTGTTCAATTCGGGCACCCTGCGCTCGCAGTTGTCGTCGTGCTACCTGAGCACCGTCTCCGATGACCTGGAAGGCATCTACGACGCCATCAAGGACAACGCATTGCTGGCCAAGTTCGCCGGCGGCCTGGGTAACGACTGGACGCCGGTACGCGCCCTGGGCGCCCACATCAAGGGCACCAACGGCAAGTCGCAAGGCGTGGTGCCGTTCCTGAAAGTGGTCAACGACACGGCCGTGGCAGTCAACCAGGGCGGCAAGCGCAAGGGCGCCGTCTGCGCCTACCTGGAAACCTGGCATATGGACATCGAGGAATTCCTCGACCTGCGCAAAAATACGGGCGACGACCGCCGCCGCACGCACGACATGAACACGGCGAACTGGATTCCCGACATGTTCATGAAGCGCGTCATGGAAAAAGGCGATTGGACCCTGTTCTCGCCATCGGACACGCCAGACCTGCACGACAAGGTCGGCAAGGCTTTTGAGCAGGCTTACCTGGGCTACGAAGCCAAGGCCGCCGCCGGCGAAATCCGCGTCTTCAAGAAGATCGCGGCACTGGACCTGTGGCGCAAGATGCTGTCGATGCTGTTTGAAACGGGCCATCCATGGATCACGTTCAAGGATCCGTGCAACATCCGCAGCCCGCAGTCGCACGTCGGCGTCGTCCACAGCTCGAACCTGTGCACGGAAATCACGCTGAACACGGGCCCTGACGAAATCGCCGTCTGCAACCTCGGTTCCGTCAACATGCCGGCGCACATGAAGGAAGGCAAGCTCGATCACGTCAAGCTGGCCAAGACCATCCGCACCGCCATGCGCATGCTCGACAACGTCATCGACATCAATTACTACGCCGTCGACAAGGCGCGCAACTCGAACATGCGCCACCGTCCGGTCGGCATGGGCATCATGGGCTTCCAGGACTGCCTGCACATGATGCGCGTGCCGTTCGCCTCGGACGCCGCCGTGTCGTTTGCCGACACCTCGATGGAAGCCGTCTGCTACTACGCCTACCTGGCGTCGACGGAACTGGCCGAAGAGCGCGGCCGCTATGAATCGTACGCCGGTTCGCTGTGGGACCGCGGCATCCTGCCGCAGGACTCGGTCAAACTGCTGGCCGAAGAGCGCGGCGGTTACCTGGAAGTCGATTCCTCGTCGGCCATGGACTGGACCCCGGTGCGCGAACGCATCGCCAAGTTCGGCATGCGCAACTCGAACTGCGTGGCGATCGCCCCGACGGCGACGATTTCGAACATCATCGGCGTCTCGGCCTGTATCGAGCCGACATTCCAGAACCTGTACGTGAAATCGAACCTGTCGGGCGAATTCACCGAGATCAACGGCTACCTGGTGCGCGACCTGAAGGCGCGCGACCTGTGGGATGAAGTCATGATCTCCGACCTGAAGTACTTCGACGGCTCGCTGGTGAAGATCGACCGCATCCCGCAAGACCTGCGCGATATCTACGCCACGGCCTTTGAAGTGTCGCCAAGCTGGCTGGTGGAAGCGGCTTCGCGTCGCCAGAAGTGGATCGACCAGGCCCAGTCGCTGAATATCTACATGGCTGGCGCCTCGGGCAAGAAACTGGACGAGACCTACAAGCTGGCATGGCTGCGTGGCCTGAAAACCACCTACTACCTGCGTACCATCGCCGCTACCCACATGGAGAAATCGACCTCCAAGACGGGCGCCCTGAACGCCGTGGCAGTCGATGGCGGCATGTCGGCCAGCGCACAGAGCGCCCAGGCAGCCGTCGTGGCGGCAGCAGCAGTGGCCGTGGCGCCGGTAGTGGCAGCGGCGGCGGATGACGCCGATGGCGAAGCCTGCTATCTGCGTCCCGGTGATGACGGCTTTGAAGAGTGCGAAGCCTGCCAGTAAGATTTTAGTTGTCAGCCCAGAACTTCTGGGCTGATTCAATGTTGTCAATGTCCGCATTGTCCGATTCAACGGGCCTGTTGTGGATCGCCGGCTCGCCGGCATGGAAAGGAAGAAGAATATGTCGTTGTCTTGGGATGATGAAACCACGTCGGCAGCTGTGCCGCGTCCGGCGCAGCAAGCGCCACTGGGAAATACCGAATTGAACCTGCCGGCCGGCGCCGAGCCGTCCGAAGCGAACGCCGAGCAAGTGGCGCGCCGCGTGAATGCTGACGACAAGCGCATCATCAACGGCAAGACGGACGTCAACCAGCTGGTGCCGTTCAAGTACAAGTGGGCATGGGACAAATACCTGGCCGGCTGCGCCAACCACTGGATGCCGCAGGAAGTGAACATGCAGCGCGATATCGAGCTGTGGAAAAACCCGAACGGCCTGACGGACGACGAGCGCCGCCTGGTCAAGCGCAACCTGGGCTTCTTTGTTACCGCCGACTCGCTGGCCGCCAACAACATCGTGCTGGGCACCTACCGCCACATCACGGCGCCCGAGTGCCGCCAGTACCTGCTGCGCCAGGCGTTCGAGGAAGCGATCCACACGCACGCCTACCAGTACATCGTCGAATCGCTGGGCCTGGACGAAGGCGAGATCTTCAACGCCTACAACGAAGTCAAGTCGATCCGCGACAAGGATGAATTCCTGATCCCGTTCATCAACACCCTGACCGACCCGGCCTTCGTCACCGGCACGGTGGAAAACGACCAGAAGCTGCTGAAGTCCCTGATCGTCTTCGCCTGCCTGATGGAAGGTTTGTTCTTCTACGTCGGCTTCACGCAGATCCTGGCGCTGGGCCGCCAGAACAAGATGATGGGCGCTGCCGAGCAGTACCAGTACATCCTGCGCGACGAATCGATGCACTGCAACTTCGGCATCGACTTGATCAACACGATCAAGATGGAAAACCCGCAGCTGTGGACGGCCGCCTTCCGCGAAGAGATCAAGGATCTGTTCATGAAGGCTGTGGAACTGGAATACGCGTACGCAGAAGACACCATGCCGCGCGGCGTGCTGGGTCTGAACGCGCCGATGTTCAAGGGCTATTTGCGCTTCATCGCCAATCGCCGCGCGCAGCAGATCGGCATCGAGCCGCTGTTCGCGCAGGAAGAAAATCCATTCCCGTGGATGAGCGAAATGATCGACATGAAGAAGGAACGCAACTTCTTCGAAACCCGCGTGACCGAGTACCAAACGGGCGGTGCGCTGAACTGGGAGTAATTCTTTTTCAGGCTACGCCAACAAGCGCCGTCATCGTGACGGCGCTTTTTTTTTGCGTGTGTGGCGGCGGAAAAATGCGCGCATCATCGGTGCATGCGACGAGGCCTGCGCCAGGATTTCCGGATGCCGCGCATGGCCGCATCGCACACCCGAAAAAGCATTTCCGGAGACGCTGGCGGCGGCATTTGCCGCGCGATTGTGCGATAGCACGCGTAACGTGCAAAAAAGCGGGCGAAAACGTGTCGTGCCGGTTGCGCATTGACAAGGTTTTCGTGTACTTTATGAGATTGCAAATGCGAGCGTTAGAATGCGGGGTTTTTTAACCAGCGCGGTAGCGAAAAAACCTCGCAAAACAGGGATACAGATTTACACGGATATGCACAAAACCACACCGTTTTCGTCTGCCGCCGTGCCCGAATTTTTTCAGGCATGGCGGTTTTTTATTTGACGCATGGGTGTTGTGGCGAGCGCGATGCGAGGAGCGAAAAAACGCACGGCATCGAAAACGAATGACCGAATTCAGACTTTGCCACCAGCTGCGAGATAAAGCAGGGTGGCACCGACGATGGCTGAAGTGCTGCAAACGTGAGGAGTTGCAGCAGTTCAGCTGGTGCCGAATTCATTAGCGCAAACGACCGTTTGTGCCGATGAATAATTCGCCTGGCCTATCCCAGTGGTGGGCCGGACGGGTTTAAATCTTGTAGCTTAAATTTCTCATCTCAGATGAAGGAGAGACAAATGGCAACAGCCGCTAAGAAATCAGAAGTAAAGAAACCAGCCGCCAAGGCTGCTCCTGCCGCGAAGAAGCCGGCAGCCGCAGCGAAGACGGTTGTCGCTAAACCAGCTGCCAAAGCCGCAGCGAAACCAGCAGCAAAACCAGCCGCCAAAGCCGCAGCCAAGCCTGCAGCAAAAGTGGCTGCCAAGCCAGTAGCGAAAGCCGCAGCGAAACCAGCGGCCAAGGCAGCAGCAAAACCGGCAGCCAAGCCGGCAGCTAAGCCGGCAGCCAAGGCAGCCGCCAAGCCGGCAGCGAAAGTGGCAGCGAAACCTGTCGCCAAGGCAGCCGCCAAGCCAGCGGCGAAAAAAGCCGTTGCCAAGCCGGCGGCAAAAGCCGCAGCGAAACCTGCCGCCAAGGCAGCCGCCAAGCCAGCAGTGAAAAAAGCCGCAGCGAAACCTGCAGCCAAGGCAGCAGCCAAGCCAGCAGCGAAAAAAGTCGTCGCCAAGGCAGCCGCCAAGCCAGCCGCCAAGCCAGCCGCCAAAGCAGCCGCCAAGCCAGCAGCCAAAGCTGCAGCCAAGCCAGCAGCCAAGGTAGCAGCGAAGCCGGTAGCGAAAAAAGCCGCAACGAAACCTGCAGCCAAGGCAGCAGCCAAGCCGGCCGCCAAAGCGGCAGCCAAGCCAGCAGCGAAAAAAGTCGTCGCCAAGGCAGCAGCGAAGCCGGCCGCCAAAGCAGCAGCCAAGCCAGCAGCAAAAGCTGCAGCGAAGCCAGCGGCCAAGGTAGCAGCGAAGCCAGCAGCCAAGGTAGCAGCGAAGCCAGCAGCCAAGGCCGCAGCCAAGCCAGCGGCCAAGGTGGCAGCGAAGCCGGCCGCCAAGCCAGCAGCCAAGGTAGCCGCCAAGCCGGCAGCCAAAGCAGCAGCGAAACCTGCTGCCAAAGTTGCAGCGAAGCCAGCAGCGAAAGTGGCAGCCAAGCCAGCGGCCAAGGTAGCAGCGAAGCCGGCAGCAAAAGCTGCAGCCAAGCCAGCGGCCAAGCCGGCAGCGAAAGCAGCAGCGAAACCTGCCGCCAAGCCAGCCGCCGCGCCAGTCGTGGCAGCAGCGCCGGCAGCAGCTCCAGCGGCACCAGCCGCCGTGGCCGCCAAGCCAGCCGCCAAGAAGGCCGCGCCTAAAAAAGCCGCACCGAAGAAGGCAGCGCCTGTCGCCAAGCCATCGGCGCCTATCGCACCTGTAGCAAAAACCGTGTTGGCACCGGCTGCAGCCTGGCCATTCCCAACCAGCACCCGCCCATCGTAATTCCTGCGATACGGGTGCCTGGATGAGGCAACACGCCGCTGTGTGACTCAATCACACAGCGGTTTTTTTTTGGAGAATTAGTCGTGCTGATCGTTATCCTTACATTGATCGTTGATACCATCGCCACCTTGCTGGGCGGCGTGTTGCTGCTGCGCTTCTGGATGCAGGCGGTGCGCGTGCGGCCGCCCTCGTCGGTGGCGCAATTCACGTTTCAATTGTCCGACTGGCTGGTGCGCCCCCTGCGCCGTGTGGTGCCGGGCGTGGGCGGGTATGACTGGGCCAGCCTGATCGGCGCCTTCCTGATCGTGCTGCTGGCCAGCTCGGTGCTGTTTATTTCCGGGGCTCCCGTCGAGGTGGTGCTGCTCAAGTCGCTGCAACGCTTCCTGCAATGGATACTCTACGGTTTCATGGCCTTGCTGATCATCGAAGCCATCTTCAGCTGGGTCAACCCGCATGCGCCGCTGGCGCCGTTCGTACGGGCCCTGAACGAGCCGCTGCTGCGTCCGATCCGCAAGGTGGTGCCGCTGGTGGGCAGTCTGGATTTGTCGCTGCTGGTGGCGTTGATCCTGCTGCAGATCGCGCAGGTGCTGGTGGGGATGATTATTGTGCTGAGGTAAAACGAGAGAGGATCTCGTTGCTTGTTAGAAGCCCAAATGCAGATACCGGGGTCGGACACTCAGGGTCCGACCCCAGCCTTACGCGGGCTTTGCTGGATTAATAACGGTAACCAAACGCCGCTTCGAACTGCTCGGCAATGCTCTCTGGCGTAAACACGTGGTTTTGCGCACCCTGGGTGGCGATTTTGATGGCGCCCAGCAGGCTTGCCAGGCGGCCGCTGGTTTCCCAGCCCAGGTCGTTGGTGATGCCGAACAGCAAGCCGGCACGGTAGGCGTCGCCGCAGCCGGTCGGATCCAGCACTTCCTTGGCGGTCACGACAGGAATGTCGATGCGCTTGCCGTCCGTATAGATTTCCGACCCTTTTTCACCACGCGTGACGATCAGCGCTTCCAGGCGGCTGGCGATGTCCGGCAGAGCCAAGCCCGTGCGTTCCATCAACATTTCCATCTCATAATCGTTGGCCGACACATATGTGGCTTTGTTGATGAAGTCGATCAACTGTTCGCCATTGAAACGTGGCAACTGTTGACCCGGGTCAAACATGAAGGGGATGCCCAGTTCGGCCAGGTCGGCAGCGTGCTTGAGCATGCCCTGGTCGCCGTCCGGCGAAATGATGGCGACCTTGGCCGGGCCGGCATTGGCGATGGGGTTTTCATGCGCGAACGACATGGCGCCAGGGTGGAAGGCATTGATCTGGTTATTGTCCGCATCGGCCGTGACGAAGCACTGCGCGTTGTAGCTATCGGCCTTGATCAGGATGTTGGCGGTGGAAATGCCCAGCTTTTGCAGGCGTTCCAGATAGGCGGCGCTATCTTGCCCCATCACGCCGACGATGCGCGGGTCACCGCCCAGCATTTTCAGGCTGTAGGCGATGTTACCCGAGCAGCCGCCAAACTCCGTGCGCATGGTAGGTACGAGGAAGGAGACGTTCACCTTGTGCAACTGGTCGGCCAGCAGGGATTCGCCGAAGCGGCCGGGGAATTGCATGATGGTGTCGGTGGCAAGCGAGCCGCAGATCAGCGATGTTTTGGTCATGATAGTGTCTGTTAGGGGTAAAAGATGGCGATATGATAGCCAGACGCCGTGAGCTGGTCTAATGCAAAGTACAGTTTGATGGTTTGTTCCGAACGCGGCGCAAAACCCTGGCGCACGTCGATAGCGGCTGGCAGGTAGTCGCGCGGCGCGATGACGCGGCGCAAGACCGGCTTGTCGTTGGCGTCGTTGAGGGTCAGTTCGATGCTGGGCCAGGCTTGCGCGCTGCGGCTCTGGTTGCGCAGCAGCGACACATATGAAAAGGTCTGTTCCTTCAAGGTCTGCAGCTCGCCCTGCTCGATGGACAGCGCCTCGATCTGCGCCGGCAAGTCGACCTGGCAGCCGCTGAGCTTGCATAGCGCGACCAGGGTCGGCTTCCATTGCGGAAATTGTGCCGCCAGCGGATTGCGGAAGGTGGTCATTACTTGCAGGAATAACAAAAGTAGCAGCACCACGGAGCCGGCGGCCATGGCCACGCGCAAGGCTTTGCCGCTCTGTTCGCGGCGCCGGCCCTGGGTGACGAAGGCCGGTTCCTCGTCGGCCGGCGGCAGGACGGATTCTTCCTGCTCTTCGGCTGGCGCCGGCGCAACGGGGGCGGCGGGCAGCGCTTCGAACGAGTGGTCTGCCAGCGTGGGTTCCCGGCGCGCGGTCGCAGGCTTGTCCAGGCTGACTTTTTCGGCCGCAGGCAGCACCGGTGCGGCGCCAGCTTCCAGGTTCGGTTCGCGGCGGCTATCGCGCAAATACGTGGCGAAGGCGGGCGCGTCATCCACCTGGCGGCGCTTGAAGGGCGCCATCGGCTGGGGCAACGGTGGTTCTGGCGGTTCTGGCAGTGTTTCTGCCGGTGTTGCTTCAGGTTCAGGTATGTCGAGCGGTGCGGCGGCCGGCGCGTCGGCCAGCGCCTCGTCGGGCAGGACCACGTCGAGGTCCAGCTCGATGTGTTCGCCATCGTCTGCGTCATCCTTGAGCTGCGCCGTTTCCGGCAAGATGCCGAACGGGTCGAACGAGGTGTCGAAGTCGAGGGAATAAATGGGTTCGTCGTCCATGGCGGACGCCAGACTGTTGTCGGCTAGGTAACTGGCCGACGGCGGGGCGGCCGTGCCGGGGGCGGATGTTAAAAACGGCGATGCCGCGGCTGGATCGACCAGCGCGGCATTGCCGTCAAATACTTCCCTGCACGTGCCACAGCGCACGATGCCCCCACGTAACTTCAACTGGTCAGCAGCGACCCGAAATATCGTGTTGCAATGGGGGCATTTGGTGGCGAGGGCCATTGCTGTGCTTATGCACCTTCCGCGCGAGGCGCAGGCGCTTGCGTGGCGCCCAGGCGGCCATGCAGGGCTACCCAGCCGTCTTGCTCTGCCCACACACCCAACTGGATGAATGGGGCGTAGGCAGCAGCCACTTCTTCCGCCTGGCGTGCCAGCACGCCGGACAGGATCAGGGCGCCGCCGTCGGCAACGCGGCCCGACAGCATCGGCGCCATCAGTTTCAACGGGCTCGACAGGATATTCGCAACGACGATGTCAAACTTGGCCGTGGCGTGTGCCGAAGTGGCAAACGTGTCTGGCAAGAAATATTCGATGTCGCACTGGTTGCGCTCGGCATTGTCGCGCGCCGATTCGATCGCTTGCGGGTCGATATCGACGCCAGCCACCGTTTGCGCGCCGAGTTTCTTGGCAACCATGGCCAGGATGCCGGAACCGCAACCGTAGTCGAGCACGGTCTTGCCTGGGGCCGGATGGGCTTCCAGCCATTCCATGCATAAACGCGTGGTCGGATGGCTGCCCGTGCCGAAGGCCAGGCCCGGGTCCAGTTCCAGGATCAGGCCGCTTGGGTCCGGTGCCTCGTGCCAGCTGGGCACGACCCAGATGTTCTTGCCGATGTGAATCGGTGCGAATTGCGACTGGGTCAGGCGCACCCAGTCCTGCTCTTCCACGGGGCGCACGGTAAAGGCGGGCGCTTCCGCCATGCCCACCGCTTGCGCGGCAGCGGCCACGATGGCGGCCTGGTCGGCGTCGACGTCCGTCAGCGCCACCACGCGGCTGCGTTCCCACGCCGCTTCCTTCGGTTCCATGCCCGGCTCGCCAAACAGCGGCTGCTCGGCTTCCGTGCCTTCGTCGGCGTCTTCCACCGACACCGACAGGGCGCCCGCTTCCATCAGCGCGTCGGACATGGCCTCGGCGTTGTCGCGGGCGATTTCAATGACGATTTCCGTCCAGCTCATGCGCCCGCCTTGATTTCGGATTTCTTGGCGATGCTGGGGCTGCCGCTATTGAGGTTCTTGCCCAGGTCCGGCATGTCGGCCAGCTTCTGTTCCAGATAGTGAATGTTGGTGCCGCCTTCGATGAAGCGCGCATCGATCATCAGCTCGCGGTGCAGGGCGATATTCGTGTTGATCCCTTCGACCACCATTTCGGACAGGGCGATCTGCATGCGGCGGATCGCTTGCTCGCGCGTGGCGCCGTAAGCGATCACTTTGCCGATCATCGAGTCGTAGTGCGGCGGCACATAGTAGCCGGCATAGGCATGCGAGTCGACGCGGATGCCAGGGCCGCCCGGTGCGTGCCAGGAGACGATCTTGCCTGGCGATGGCGTGAACTTGAACGGGTCTTCCGCATTGATGCGGCACTCGACGGCGTGGCCCGACAGCAAGACGTCGCGCTGGCGGAAACGCAGTTTTTCGCCGGCGGCGATGCGGATCTGTTCTTGCACGATGTCGATGCCGGTGATCATCTCGGTGACGGGATGCTCCACCTGCACGCGGGTATTCATTTCAATGAAATAAAACTCGCCGTTTTCGTACAGGAATTCAAACGTGCCGGCGCCGCGGTAGCCGATCTTGCGGCACGCTTCGGCGCAACGGTCGCCGATTTTCTCGATAAGTTTGCGCGGGATGCCCGGCGCTGGTGCTTCTTCGATCACTTTCTGGTGGCGGCGCTGCATGGAGCAGTCGCGCTCGCCCAGCCAGACGGCGTTCTTGTGTTCGTCGGCGAGGATCTGGATTTCCACGTGGCGCGGATTTTCCAGGTACTTCTCCATGTACACTTCAGGGTTGCCGAATGCGGTGCCCGCTTCCGTCTTGGTCATCGCCACGGCGTTGATCAGGGCAGCTTCCGTGTGCACCACGCGCATGCCGCGTCCGCCACCGCCGCCGGCGGCCTTGATGATGACCGGGTAGCCGATCTTGCGGGCAATTTGCACGATCGCTTTCGGATCGTCCGGCAACGCGCCTTCCGAGCCCGGTACGCACGGTACGCCAGCCTTGATCATGGTTTGCTTGGCCGATACTTTATCGCCCATCAAACGGATCGATTCGGAACGGGGGCCGATGAAGACGAAGCCCGATTTCTCGACGCGTTCGGCAAAGTCGGCATTTTCCGACAAGAAGCCATAGCCTGGGTGAATCGCTTGCGCATCCGTCACTTCAGCGGCGCTGATAATGGCGGGCATGTTCAGGTAGCTCAGGGTCGACTGTGCCGGGCCGATACAAACGGATTCGTCGGCCAGCTTGACGTATTTCGCGTCCTTGTCGGCTTCGGAGTGGACTACAACCGTTTTAATGCCCATTTCGCGGCAGGCGCGCTGAATACGGAGGGCAATTTCACCACGGTTGGCAATCAGGATTTTTTCAAACATGGTAGGTTCGCGTATGTCTGTGAGAGCCGGCGAGCCGGCGAAACAACAAGTGTGAGGGGCTAAAACTGCAAACGGCCGTTGCCGGCCGTGTGGACTGGGTTTTAGCCGATCACAAACAAGGGTTGACCGAATTCGACCGGTTGGCCGTTTTCGACCAGGATCTGGGTCACGACGCCGGCTTTATCGGAGTCGATTTCATTCAGGAGCTTCATCGCTTCGATGATGCACAGGGTATCACCTTCCTTGACGGTCGAGCCCACTTCAACATAGGCGGCGCTGCCAGGAGCGGACGAACGATAGAAGGTGCCGACCATCGGCGACTTGACCACATAGCCCGTTGGCTCGGCGGCGACCACGACGGCAGGTGCCGCAGCGGGAGCGGCGGCTGGCGCGGCTGGCTGGTATTGCGCTTGCATGCCTTGCGGCTGCATCATGACCATCTGGTTTTGCGGCATGGCCGACGATTTGACGATGCGAACCTTGCTTTCGCCTTCGGTAACTTCCAGCTCTGCGATATCCGATTCGGCGACCAGGTCGATCAAGGTCTTGAGTTTTCGTAGATCCATGTAAAACCCCTAGGAATGTAGTTTGTTTTATGAGTGATGCGGTGATGTCCAAGAACCTATCGCCGCGCTAAATGCGTGCAGATCGCGTAGATTAACGTTTTTTAAGCGCAAAGTCGATGGCAAACCGATATCCATCGATACCTAGCCCGCAGATCGTCCCCTGCGCGATCGCGCTGAGAAATGAGTGATGTCGAAACGTTTCGCGTTGATAAATATTCGAGATATGGACTTCCACGAACGGAATGGCGACCCCGGCCAGCGCATCGCGCAAGGCAACGCTGGTATGGGTCAGGCCGCCCGGATTGATGACGATGGCATCGATCCCTTCCGCTCGCGCGGCATGGATACGGTCGATCAGCGCGCCTTCGTGGTTGCTTTGAAAGCAGACCAGGTCGGCACCGGCCGCCATGGCTTGCGCCATTGCTGCCTGCTCGATATCGGCCAAGGTGCTGGCGCCGTAGACCTCAGGCTCGCGCGTTCCCAGCAAATTCAGGTTGGGACCGTTGAGCAGAAGGAGGTTTTTTGCCATGTATGGAAGACCGTTTTAGCGAAAGTTCCGCATTTTGCCGCCAAAGATACGCATTGGCAAGAGAAAAAAGCACGCTCCGAATTTACAATTTATCCAGATCGGCGCGCAACTGATCAAATTTCAAGCGGCCCAGATAGGTCTTTTTGACTTCGCCATCGGCGCCGATCAGCACCGTAAAGGGCAAACCGCCCGTGGCATTGCCAAAATGACGCGACAGATCGGTGCCGCTCATGCCGGACACGTACACGGGATAGGCGATCTTGACCTTGCTGGCAAAAGTGGCAATATTGCTGGCCGAATCGATGCCGATGCCGATCACCTGCAGGTTTTTCGCCCCGTAGTGGCCTTGTACTTCGGATAACTCCGGCATTTCTTCCACGCAAGGCGGGCACCACGGCGCCCAGAAATTGACCAGCAAATTCTTGCCTTTCCATTGCGACAAGGCTTGCGTGGCGCCCGCCGCGTCCGGCAGGGACAGCGCATACAGTTCATTCACCGGCCCCGTCGCGCCTGGCGCGATGACGGTCGTCTGCGGTCCCGCTGCTTTCGCTTTTTCCTTGCTCAAACCGACGTAGGCGCCCATGCCGCCAAACATCAGCGCGACGATGGCGCAGGCGATCCAATTCTTTTTTGTCATAACTTTATCTATATCAATGTTAGTCGGCCGCCGGCACGCCATCGGCGAGGCTGGCGGCCAGCAGGCTGCGCAGCCCGGCGATATCGGTGCGCAGCACCTTGCCGTCGGCCTTGGCTTTCAGCGCGCCGCGCATATCGTCGAGCTCATACATGGCTGCGTGCACGCCTTCATTTTTCCACAGGAAACTGGCTGTCTCGACCGCATCATAACGCGCTCCCTTGAAATGCGGGCTTTCCGACATGTCGAGCACGACATTTTTATTCAGCAGGAAGATGTGGATTTCCTTGGCGCTCTCGGCAAACAGTTGCAGATAGATCTCGTCGTGGGGGCCGGCCGTGCCGTTGAGCACGGGGCCGCTGAGCAGGGGATGAAATTGTTGCAACGCTTCCATGACCTGCAGCGCAATCGTGCGCAGCTGGAACAGCCGTGCCGGCTGGCTGTCGGCCAGGAACAGGGCATTGTATTGCCGCACCTGTTCTTCGATCATCTCGTTGTCAGGAAGTATATTCGGCAGGTTCGGCGCGTCGCCCAGGACTTGCCGCGCCGCCTTGCGCTTGGCGCTGCCATAGTCGGCGCCATCCTGCGCCACGAGGCGCGCGGCAGCGGCGGCGATTTCCAGGCGCAACTGCGCGCTATCGTCAAATGCATCGTTCGTCATGAGCGAGATGATACTCCGAAGCGGAAAAAGTCATGGCGTCAGGTAAAATCCTGCACTTGCTGTTTTTTATCTCACCGCCTTACTTACTTAAGCGTGCACCTTTCGCACTGATCACATGCATATTCATATTCTCGGCATTTGCGGTACCTTCATGGGCGGCCTGGCTGTCCTGGCCAAGGAAGCCGGCCATAAAGTCACCGGTTGCGATGCCAATGTCTATCCGCCGATGAGCACCCAGCTGGAATCGCAGGGAATCGAACTGATTCAAGGCTTTGATCCGGAACAAACCAAGTTGAACCCGGATTTGTATGTGATTGGCAATGTGGTCTCGCGCGGCAACCCGCTGGTGGAAGAAATCCTCAACCGCAGCCTGCCGTACGTGTCCGGCCCGCAGTGGATCGGCGAACACATCTTGCGCAATCGGTGGGTGCTGGCCGTGGCCGGCACGCATGGCAAGACGACAACATCAGCCATGCTGGCCTGGATACTCGAAGACGCGGGCTACGCGCCGGGCTTCCTGATCGGCGGCGTGCCGATGAACTTTGGCATTTCGGCTCGCCTCAGCGGCAAGATCGACGGCAAGAGCGCCGAGTCCGACTTCTTCGTCATCGAAGCCGATGAATACGATACGGCCTTCTTCGACAAGCGCAGCAAGTTCGTGCATTACCACGCGAAGACGGCCGTCATGAATAACCTGGAATACGATCACGCCGACATCTTCCCCGATCTGCACGCGATTGAGACGCAATTCCACCACCTGGTGCGCACCGTGCCCGGTATCGGCCGCCTCGTGTACAACGGCGACGAGGCGTCGCTGCAGCGCGTGCTGGCGCGTGGTTGCTGGAGTGAACAGGAAAGTTTTGGTCAAGATGCCAACTGGCAACTGCAAGAGCAGGCCGACGGCAGCTTCGACGTGTATTTCAATGGCCAGCAGGAAGGCCACGTGGCGTGGGCGCTCACGGGCAAGCACAACCGCAGTAATGCGCTGGCCGCCATCGCCGCCGCGCGCCACGTGGGCGTGCCCATTGCCCAGGCGTGCGCGTCGCTGGCCACCTTCGAGAGCGTCAAGCGCCGCATGGAAGTGCGCGGCGTGGTCAACGGCATTACCGTGTACGACGATTTCGCGCATCACCCGACGGCCATTGCCACCACCGTGGGCGGCTTGCGCCAGAAGATTGGCAACAGCGGCCGCATCCTGGCCGTGCTGGAACCGCGTTCGAACACCATGAAGCTGGGCGCCATGAAAGATGCGCTGCCCGGCAGCCTGAAGGATGCCGACCTGGTCTTCGGTTTCGGCAGCCATGCCGCGCTGGGCTGGAGCCTGGGCGACGCGCTGGCGCCGCTGGGCAAGATTGCCAGCGCCTACGAAGACATCGATACCCTGGTGGCGGCCGTGGCCGCCAGCGCCCGTCCCGGCGACCAGATCGTGGTCATGAGCAACGGCGGCTTTGGCGGCGTGCACCAGAAATTGCTGGAGGCGCTGGGCCGATGATTCTGTACCTGCATGGATTCCGCTCGTCGCCCCTGTCGATGAAGTCGCGCCTGCTGGCCGCGCAGATGCAGGCGCTGGGCCGCGAGGCAGAGTGGCTATGCCCGCAATTGCCGGCCTCGCCCAAGCTGGCCATCGAACTGGCCTTGTCCTTGGTCAAGGACGTGGCGCCGGCCGACCTGACCATCATCGGCTCCTCGCTGGGCGGCTATTACGCCACCTGGCTGGCCGAGCGGCTCGGCTGCCGCGCCGTGCTGCTCAATCCTGCGATTGTTCCCCTGATTGACCTGGAGCAACATGTGGGCGTGACGACGGAGTTCCATTCTGACAAGCCATTCGAGTTCAAGCGCGAATACATCGATGAGCTGCGCACGTTTGCTGTAGAGAAAATTACTGAGCCGCAACGCTATTTCCTGATTGCCGCCACCGGCGATGAAGTGCTCGACTACCGCGACATGGTGGCGCATTATCAGGGGGCGCAGCAGTGCGTCATCGACGGCAGCGACCATGGCATCAGCGAATTTGCCGCCTACCTGGCGCCCGTGCTGGCATTTTGCGGCATCCCGACGGACGCGGCCCAGTGAGGCCGGGTTCGCTGCGGCAGGCGCAATGGCATGCGCACGTCAACGCCGTTAATGCGCCGCCGGCCTTGCGCCACTGGCTGACGGGCGGCGGTTCGCTGACGGCCAAGCTGAAAGCGCATAGTCAGGCGTTCCGCGTGCAATGTTTACATCAGGAAACGGCACGCTGCTTGAGCGACGAGGCCGCGATCATTGGTTTGCACCGCGCGGGGCGGGTATGGGAACGCGAAGTGCTGTTGCGTTGTGATAACAGACCGGCCGTGTTTGGCCATACCGTCGTGCCCATGCAGGCGACGGCCACGGACTGGCCCCTGTTTTCCGCGCTGGGCGAGCGTTCGCTGGGCACGACCCTGTTTGGCGACCGCATGGTACGCCGCGGCGACCTTGAATTTGCCCGCTTGCGCGCCGGCCACCCGCTGGTGCAGCGGGCGCAGGCAGCGCTGGCATTGGAAGGGCGGCGCTTTGACGCCAAGTCGCTGTTTTTTGCCCGCCGTTGCCTGTATCAGCGTCACCAGGGCTTGCTGCTGGTAACCGAAGTATTTTTGCCGGCGGTGCTGGAGTTGACGTCCGTCACTCGCACCGTTGCAACCGACACATTAATAAACAAAGCATAACAATGAATCTATTTTTTGAAGAATCCGGCGATTTCAAGGTCGGCACGGTCCTGTCGCAAGCGGGTGAAGCGTACCAGGTCGAAATGGCCAGCGGCAAGCGCACCAAGGTCAAGGTCAAGGACGTGCTGCTGCAATATGAAAAGCCGGCCCCGGCCGAGCTGCTGGAACAAGCCAAGGCCGTTGCTGCCGAGATCGATCTCGATTTCCTGTGGGAAGTGGCGGGCGAAGACGAGTTCGGCTTTGCCGAGCTGGGTGCCGAGTATTTCGGCCATGCTCCATTGCCGCCGGAAGCGGCCGGCCTGATCCTGGCCCTGCATTCGGCGCCCGTGTATTTCTACAAGAAGGGCCGTGGCCGCTACAAGGCGGCGCCGGAAGCGTCGCTGAAGGCGGCCTTGGCCGGCATCGAAAAGAAAAAGCAGCAGGCGCTGGTGCAGGCAGGCTATGTGGAAGAGCTGAAACAGAACCGCTTGCCTGCCTCGATGCAGCCCATGGTGCTGCAACTGCTGTTCAAGCCGGACAAGAACACCATCGAATACAAGGCGCTGGAAGCGGCGTGCACGGAATTGCACACGACGCCGCCGCGTTTGATGCTGGCGGTCGGCGGCATTGCTTCGCCGAAAGATTTGCACCTGTCGAAGTTTCTTTTCGAGAATTTCCCTAAAGGCGCCGGTTTCCCCAACGTGCCCGTGCCCGCCGTGACGGCCAAGCTGCCGCTGGCCGACGTGGCCGCCTTCTCGATCGACGACGTGACCACGACCGAGATCGACGATGCCTTCTCCGTGCAACCGTTGCCGGATGGCACCGTGAAAGTGGGCATTCACATCGCCGCGCCGGGTCTGGGCATCCGCCCGGAAGACGTGATCGACAAGATGGCGCGCCAGCGCATGTCCACCGTCTACATGCCGGGCGACAAGATCACCATGCTGCCCGACGAAATCGTGAATGCGTTCACGCTCGCGGAAGGCACGACGTGCCCGGCCCTGTCGCTGTATGCCACGCTGGACCCGAAAGCGGACTGGGCCGTGGTCAGCACGCAGACGCGCGCCGAGCTGGTGCCGATCGCCAGCAATTTGCGCCATAACCAGCTGGACGACGTGGTCAATGAGGAAACCCTGGCCAGCGGCGAGGGAGAATACCCGCACAAGGCCGATTTTGCCGTGCTGTGGCAATGGGCGCAGCAGCTGGAACAGGGCCGCATGAAGAAGCGCGAAGCGTTTGGTCTGAAGCCGGAACAGAACAACCGCGTCGATTTCAACTTCTATGTAGAAAACGACATCGTCACCGTGGCGCGCCGCAAGCGTGGCGCGCCGCTGGACAAGATCGTTGCCGAATTGATGATTTTTGCCAACAGTACCTGGGGCAAGATGCTGCACGACCATGGCGTGCCCGGCATCTACCGCAGCCAGGGCGGCGGCAGTGGCAATAGCTGGGCGGCAAAGATGCAGGTGCGCATGGTCACCCATGCGGCGCCGCACCAGGGTCTTGGCGTGGATCAATACGCGTGGAGCACTTCGCCCCTGCGCCGTTATACGGACCTGGTGAACCAGTGGCAAATCATCGCTTGCGCCGAGCATGGCGTGACGGCGCCGCTGGTGGCACCGTTCAAGCCGCGCGACGCAAACCTGTTCGCCATCGTTTCGGCCTTCGACGCCGCGTATGCCGCGTATGGCGATTTCCAGTCGAACATGGAACGCTACTGGTGCTTGCGCTGGCTGCACCAGGAAAACGCGCGCCAGGTCGATGCCGTGGTGCTGAAAGACGAAATCCTGCGCCTGGTCGACATTCCGCTGGTCATCAAGCTGCCGGGCATGCCATCGGTGGCGCGCGGTGCGCAGGTCAAGCTGGATCTCTTGCGCTGGGATGAAGTCGACCTGAGCATCGAAGCGCGCCTGCTGGAAATCGCCGCCGTGCCCGACGCGGCGGCCGGTGCCGAGCTGGACTACGAGGAAGAATCGGGCGACGAAGGCGCGGAAGAGGGCGAAGTGGCGCCGGAAACCTCGCCGGAAGCGGCGAACCAGGTCAGCGACGCCGACGCGGAAGTGGCGGAACTGGCCAGCGAAGACGTGGTCAGCGAACCCGAGGTCAAGTAAGGCCGCGGGGCGGCGTGAAAAACGGGACTAAAACTGTTTTCCGCGCCGCCCTTTGACGTAGAATTCAGCCATCTTGTATCTTGTGTTGTAAGGAACTGGGTTGCGCGTGAAGTCTTTCCGAGAGAATCGTTTCCTGATGATCGCCGTGGCGGTATCGCTGCTGGCGCATGGCGCCTTGCTGGCGATGCATTTTGTCGCCCCGGCCCCGCAGCGGGCCGTGGCCACCGATCCCGGCCTGGAAGTGATACTGGTCAACGCCAAGCATGCGAACAAGCCGCTGAAGGCCGATGCCCTGGCGCAAGCCAACCTCGATGGCGGTGGCCAGGCCGACAAGGGCCGCGCCAAGTCGCCCTTGCCCGACATGCGCAAGGTGGAAGAGGGCGACAGCGTCAAGGCCAGCGCCCGGCGCATTGCCGAACTGGAACAAAAACAGCAGGAATTGCTGACGCAGGCGGCCAGGCCGACGCCTTACAGCGCCGCGCCCGTCACGGAAAAGGACAAGCCGAATCCCCTCGCTTCCGGTTCGGACTTGATGGAAAGCAGCAAGGCCATCGCGCGCATGGCGGCCGAGATCAGCCAGACCGTGGAAGACCAGAATAAACGTCCGCGCAAGACTTTTATTACGCCCAGCACGCAGGAGGTCGGCTATGCCATGTATTACAAGACCCTGCAAAAGCGCATCGAGGAAATCGGCACCCTGAATTTCCCGCAAAAGAATGGCCGCAAGATGTATGGCGAGCTGGTCGTGTACATCCCCATCTTCCAGGACGGCACGATTTACCAGAAAGAGGGCGGCGCCCGCGTGGAAAAAAGCTCGGGCAATCCCGCGCTGGATGCGGCGGCCCTGGCCATCGTGCGCCGCGCGGCGCCGTTCGGCCGATTCCCACCGAATATGTTGTCGAGCGACAAAGATGACCTGTGGGTCGTCATCACCCGTTTCAAATTTACCCGCGAAGAAAAAATGGAAGCTAACCTGACTGGCGGCAGCAATTGAACAAGCAAGAGATGAATCCTGATCAATATTGTGTCTTCGGCAATCCCATCGCCCACAGCAAGTCCCCCCTGATCCACGCCGCGTTTGCCCAGCAGACGGGCGAGCCCATCGTCTATGAGCGCCGGCTGGCGCCGCTCGACGGTTTTGCCCTGGCGGCCCGCACGTTTGCCGCCGAGGGTGGCAAGGGCGCGAACGTGACGGTGCCTTTCAAGCTCGACGCGTGCGCGCTGGCCACCGTCCTGACACCGCGGGCCAGGGCCGCCGGCGCCGTCAATACCCTGCGTTTTGATGGAGACACCATTCTTGGCGACAATACCGATGGCGCGGGCCTGGTGGCCGACATCATGCGCAACGCGGGCGTGGCCATCGCCGGCAAGCGCGTCCTGCTGCTGGGCGCGGGCGGGGCGGCGCGCGGCGTCGTGCTACCCTTGCTGGAACAGGGACCGCAGGAAGTTTTTATTGCCAACCGTACCGTGGCCACGGCCGAGGCACTGGTGGCGCAGTTTGCCGATGCGCTGAGTCACCCGGAGCAGCTGCGCGCCGGCGGCTTCACGCAGCCCGATGGCGTTTTCGATATCGTCATCAATGCCACCTCAGCCAGCCTGGCGGGCGACTTGCCGCCCGTGCCGCCGGCTATCTTCGGCAGCCACACGCTGGCGCTGGACATGATGTATGGCGCCCAGCCCACCGTCTTCATGGACTTTGCTGCCCAGCACGGCGCGCAGGTGCGCGACGGCCTGGGCATGCTGGTGGAGCAGGCAGCCGAAGCGTTTTACGTGTGGCGCGGCGTGCGGCCGCAGACGCAAGACTTGCTGGCGCAATTGCGCGGTGCCCTGTGAGCGGCGGCAAGAAGGGGGCCCGCAAGAGCGGCAGCCGCTACGGCTGGATCAAGTGGCTGTTCATCGTGCCCGTGCTGGCCTTTATCGTCGTGCAGCTGTATTTTTTCCTGCAAATCTGGTGGTGGGTCGACCATAACCCGTCCAGCACGGCTTTCATGCGCGAACAGTTGTCTGTCTTGCAGGAAAAGAATCCGAATGCCACGATCAAGCAGACGTGGGTGCCGTACAACCGCATCTCGAACAACCTGAAACGGGCCATCATCGCCTCGGAAGACGCGAATTTTTCCGAGCACGAAGGCGTGGACTGGGAAGCCTTGCAAAAGGCATATGAAAAGAACAGCAAGAAGCAGAAAGTCGTGGCGGGCGGCTCCACCATCACCCAGCAGTTGGCGAAGAACCTGTTCCTGTCCGGTTCGCGCAGCTATGTGCGCAAGGGCCAGGAACTGATCATCACGTATATGCTGGAAAACCTGATGGAAAAGCAGCGCATTTTCGAGATTTATCTGAACGTGGTGGAATTTGGCACGGGCACCTTTGGCGCCGAAGCGGCCGCGCGCCACTATTACAAGGTCAGCGCGGCGGGCCTGAGCGCGGGACAGGCGGCGAAACTGGCCGTGATGCTGCCGAATCCCCGCTTTTACGACCGCCACCGCGATACGGGTTACCTGAACCGGCGCACGGGCGTCATCCTGCGCCGTATGGGAGCGGCGGAACTGCCTTGATGGCAACGGGCTTTCTTTGCATAACATTAAAGCTGTTTGATTGGCACTATTGCGGCGCAGCATCTTAATCGGCCCCGGTTGGTGCAACGCCGCACTTTTTCCGTGAAAAAGCGGTGCCGGGGGTGGTCGTGAAAAGGCCTTTGCGGGTACACTTGCGCTGTTTTCATTTTTGGCGCCAGCGCCAGCACATCACGATAACCCAACATCCGGCTGAGAGCGCGCATGATCAATGTCTTTGTATTACAGAATGGCCGGCTCAACCAGGTGCCGATCGACAGCCGCGCAGACCTCGAAAATGCCGAACCGGTGTGGGTCGACCTGACCGACCCCACCGATGATGAACGGGCCTGGGTCAAGGCCATCTACAACGTCACCCTGCCGGGCGAAGACGAAGTCAAGGATATTGAAGCGTCGGCCCGCTATTACGAAGCGGAAAACGGCGACTTGCACCTGCGCACGGATTTCTTGCGCGAAGAAGACGACGGCCCGTCGCGCGTCATCACGGTAGCCTTCATCCTGGCCCGCAAGATTTTGTTTTCCATGCATACGGACGACTTGCCCGTGTTCCGCCTGGTGCGCATGCGCGCCCGCTCGCGGCCAGGCTCGATTGCCGACTACATGGACGTGCTGCTCGACCTGTACGCCACCGATGCCGAATATTCGGCCGACGTGCTCGAAGGCATCTACCAGAACCTGGAAGAAGTCAGCACGCGCGTGCTGCAAAAGGAATTTACCGATGCGCACGCGGCCGAAGCGCTGAATGCCATTGCCCACGAGGAAGATTTGAATGGCCGTATCCGCCGCAACATGATGGATACGCGCCGCGCCGTGAGTTTCCTGATGCGCGGCCGCTTGCTCAATTCCGAGCAGTTCGAGGAAGCGCGGCAGATCTTGCGCGACATCGAATCGCTGGACGGTCACACGTCTTTCCTGTTTGATAAGATCAACTTCCTGATGGATGCCACCGTCGGTTTCATCAACATCAACCAGAACAAGATCATCAAGATCTTCTCAGTGGCCAGCGTGGCCTTCCTGCCGCCCACCCTGATCGCCAGCGTGTACGGCATGAACTTCAAGCTGATGCCGGAGCTGGAATGGTCGTTCGGCTATCCATGGGCGTGGGGCCTGATGATCACCAGCGCCATCGCGCCCTTCCTGTATTTCCGCCACCGCGGCTGGCTGAAATAAACGGTCTCGCCGGGGCGCTCCTGCGTCCCGGTTTCAAGGCGAGCGCAGCAATTTCAAAAATCAGCGATAATCATTGGTATTGCGTGGTATTGAATTGGTATTTGCGCTTAGGCGCTTGCCTGGCGCCCGATTCTTTTCCCCGTAGTCTGCCTTTTGCAGAATAGTATCGTCATTCAGACGTTTTCTGCGTGGCAGCGTCCGCCTGTTCCACCTATGATCGTTGCGATGCCAGCCTTGCCGGCTGGCCGCCGCATTTCCTGCCACCGTTGTTCTTCTGGAGAATCCATGCCTGATACCGCTACCGCCCCACCGCGCTTTACCCATTTGATCAGCGACTGCGATGGCGTACTGATCGACAGCGAAGCCGTGGCCCTGCAAGCGCTGCTGGAATTGCTGGGGCCGCGCCTGCCGAACCTGCCCGAGGGCGTCACCGTGCAAGGCTTGATCGAGCCGCGCCTGGGGCAGCGACTGGTGCCGCTGATGCAGGATATCTACAAGGAACTGGGCTTGCCGCAATTGCCGGCTGACGAGATCATGGCCATTGGCAACGCCGTCGATGCGGCTTGCGACGCGCAATTGCGCGCCGTGCCCGGCGTGGCGCAGGCGCTGGCCGCCATTCCGCTGCCCAAGGCCGTGGCCTCAAACAGCGTCAGCGCGCGCGTGCTGTCGGCGCTTGAGCGCACTGGTATGGCGCCCCTGTTCGAGCGCCGCGTCTTCACGCCGGACCTGGTGGGCCACGCCAAGCCGCATCCGGGCGTCTACCTGGCGGCAGCAAGCGCGTTTGGCGTGCCGCCAAGCCAGTGCCTGGTGCTGGAAGACAGCGTCACGGGCGTGACGGCCGCCGTGGCGGCGGGCATGACGGTATTGGGATTCATCGGCGGCGGGCATATCGCCGCCGGCCAGGAAGATAGGTTGAAAGCGGCCGGCGCGCATGTCGTGTTCAACGACATGGCCAGTTTGCCGGCGCTGGTGGCCGCGGTGATGGACACCGCGGCAGTGTAAAACGTTTAAGCGAGGGTGGCGAACACCTTGCGCGCGGCAGCGATGGTGGCGTCGATGACGGCATCGTCGTGCTGCGCCGAGACGAAGCCCGCCTCGAAAGCGGCTGGCGCGAAGTACACGCCTTCGTCCAGCATGGCGTGGAAGAAGGCGTTGAACTTGCTGCGGTCGCCCGCCATCATTTCCGCGTAGCTGGTCGGTGGCGTTGCGCTGAAGTAGATGCCGAACATGCCGCCGATGTAGTCGGCGCAGAAGACCACGCCGGCCTCCTTGGCGGCGGTGGTCAAGCCTTCGGCCAGGCGCTTGGCCGTGGCGCCCAGCTGTTCATAGAAGCCGGGCTGCTGGATCAGTTTCAAGGTGGCCATGCCGGCCGCCACGGCGACCGGGTTGCCCGACAAGGTGCCGGCCTGGTAGACGGCGCCCAGCGGCGCCATATGGTGCATCAGCGCCGCGCTGCCGCCGAAGGCCGCCACCGGCATGCCGCCGCCGATCACCTTGCCCAGCGCGGTGAGGTCGGGCTGGATGCCGTACAGCGCCTGCGCGCCGCCCAGGGCCACGCGCAAGCCGCACATGACTTCATCGAAAATGAGCAGGGCGCCGTGCTGCGTGCACAGCTCGCGCATCGCCTGCAGGAATGCCGGCGTGGCTTTCACCAGGTTCATGTTGCCGGCCACCGGTTCGACGATGACGCAGGCGATTTCCGCGCCGAAGCTGTCGAAGGCGTCCTTCAGCTGCTCCACATTGTTATAGTCGAGCACCAGGGTGTGCTTCACGAAATCTTCCGGCACGCCGGCCGAGGTCGGGTTGCCGAAGGTGAGCAGGCCGCTGCCCGCTTTCACCAGCAGCGAATCGGCGTGGCCGTGGTAGCAGCCTTCGAACTTGACGATCTTGTCGCGTCCCGTGGCGCCGCGCGCCAGGCGCAGGGCGCTCATGGTCGCTTCCGTGCCCGACGACACCAGGCGCACCTGCTCGATCGACGGCACCAGGCGCGTGATTTCCTCTGCCATCAGCACTTCGCCTTCGGTCGGCGCGCCGAACGACAGGCCCAGCGCGGCCGCATCCTGCACCGCTTTCACCACTTCCGGGTGGGCGTGGCCGACGATGGCCGGGCCCCAGGAGCCGATGTAGTCGATATAGCGCTTGCCGTCCGCATCCCAGAAATACGGGCCTTCGGCGCGCGTGATGAAGCGCGGCGTGCCGCCGACGGAGCGGAAGGCGCGCACGGGCGAATTGACGCCGCCTGGCGTGGTTTTTTGTGCGCGGGCAAACAGGATGTCGTTCTGTGAAGTCGTCGTCATGATAATCGTGCCTTGAAAGTGGATCGTTGTCTGTGTCGTCTGTGTTTGTCTGGACGGGATTATTGGGCGCCGCGCTGGCGCTGCTGCCGGAACAGCCGGTTCGGCACCAGCTTGCCCATGCCGTGGCGCTGCGCGTGGGCCAGCGCGCCGGTAGTAAATTCCTGCGCCGCCACGACCACCTGCGGCACATCGTCTTCGTTTTCCGCCAGGGCCAGCAGGGCTGTGGCCGCCGCCGACAGGGTGCTGCCGGCGCCGTTGAAGATGCCCGGCAGGTGCTGCCATTCGTCGTGGCGCACCACGCCATCCTCGCCGAACAGGGTATTGGCGCGCAACTTGCCTTCGCCCGTACCGGACTTGCTGGCGTCGGCCGGCATGCCGGTGACGAGCACGTATTCGCAGCCCAGCGCCACCAGGTAGTCGACGTCGTTTTGCAGGGTGTCGTCCGGATCGGCGTCGCGCCAGGTCTCGGCCAGGCGCTCCAGCTCCACCGGCGAGAGCACCAGCAGTGTCGTTTGCGGGATCAGCAGTTGGCGCACGGCGGTGAGGATGTCCTCGTCGTCCATGCCCTGTTCCGGCAGCGCCGAGATGAAGGGATCGAGGATCAGCGGCACGTTCGGATAGTCGGAGACGATTTCGGCGATGGCCGTGACGTTTTCCACGCTGCCCAGCGCGCCGATCTTGATGGCGGCGACGGACATGTCTTCCAGCAGCACGCGCGCCTGGTCGGAAACCCAGTCCGGGTCGACCGCCTGCACGTCTTCGACGCGCGCCGTGTCGCTGATCAGCAGGCCCGTGGTGACGGACAGGCCGTGGCAGCCGAAGGCTGAAAACGTGGCCAGATCGGCCTGGATACCGATCGCGCCGACCGGATCGGACACGCCGAAGCTTAATATGAGGGGAGAAGTTTGGTTTTGCACGGCGGGTAGATTAAGATACCTAATTCAGCATTTTACTTGATTGAAGGGTGGCAGAACGTGAGTAGCAACGAAACAACGCAGCAATTCCAAACGTGGATGTGTCTTATTTGCGGCTGGGTTTATGATGAAGCGGCCGGCCTGCCCGACGAAGACATCGCTCCGGGCACGCGTTGGGCCGATGTTCCGATGAACTGGACCTGTCCTGAATGCGGTGCGCGCAAGGATGATTTCGAGATGGTGGCGCTGTAATCAATCCGATCCACCGGATGCCGCTGCCGCACGCTGGTATCGCGGCCGCCTGTGCTATGGTATGAAAGATTGTCGAATAATCACATGACGCGACCTTTCCCGCCCGAGGCGCCGTCCGATGCCGTGTGCGCCAGCGCCACGATACTCGTCATCGACGACAGTGCGACGATACGCAGCGCGGCCGCGAAGATACTGCGCGAGGCCGGTTATTGCGTGGTGGTGGCGGAAAACGGCTTCGAGGCCCTGGCCAAGATCGCCGACTGCCAGCCGGCGCTGATCGTGTGCGACATCGTGATGCCGCGCCTGGACGGCTACCGCACCTGTGCCCTGATCAAGGCCAGCGCGGCATATCACGCCACGCCGGTGCTGATGCTGTCGTCGAAGGAAGGCTTGTTCGACCGCGCGCGCGGCGCCATGGCGGGCGCCAGCGCCTGCCTGGCCAAGCCGCTGGCGCGCGAGGCGCTGCTGGAGGCCGTGCGGCTGCACCTGGCAGGGCATTTTGAGTAAGTGTTTTTATTGATTGACAACGCAGCAAGGAAGCAGATGGCCATACACACAATTCTGATCGTCGATGACTCGCCGACAGAACGCTACTACCTGAGCGAGATGCTGGTGCGCGCTGGTTATGCCGTCCTCACGGCGCAGGACGGCGCCGACGCGCTGGCGCAACTCAAAGAGGCCAGGCCCGACCTGATCCTGATGGACGTGGTGATGCCCGGTGCGAATGGCTTCCAGATCACGCGCGCCATCGCGCGCGATCCCGAACTGCAGGACGTGCCGGTGATTATCTGCTCCAGCAAGAGCCAGGAAACGGACCGCATCTGGGGCTTGCGCCAGGGCGCGCGCGATTACCTGGTCAAGCCGGTGGTGGAAGCCGAGCTGCTGGCCAAGATCGCCGCGCTCTCCTGAGAATGCACACGATGCCAGGTCACGGCGTGTCCACAGCGGCCTTTCCACCTGCCGCTGCCGCCATGCCATCCCTCGAAACGGGCGCGCGGCAGGGGCGCTTGCGCCAGTATCAGCTGCAATTGATCGAGCGGATACAGGCAGCACGCAGCGGCGCGCTGGCGGCGCGCAAGGAACTGGGCGTGATGCTCGGCGGCCGCCCCTGCCTGCTCGACCTGACGCAGCTCGGTGAAATCGTCATTGCCGCCGGCGTGCAGATCCAGGGCGTGCCGCTGGCACAGGACTGGTACCTGGGCCTGGCGGCCATGCGCGGACGCCTGACGGGGGTCGTCGACCTGGCCCGCTACATGGGCGAACCGGCTTGCGCGCCCGGCAATCACTGCCGCATCATCACGTTTTCTCCACGCCTGGGTCTGAACTGCGCACTGCTGGTCGAGCGCGTGCTGGGCTTGCGCCAACTGCGCGCGATGCAGTCCGTCTCCTTGCCGGATGCACCGCAGGATGTGCTCCCATCGTGGGCGGCGCAAACGCTGCGCGACAGCGAAGGACAGCAGTGGCTGCGCCTGGACCTGGCGCAGCTGGCGCAAGCGGAACGCTTCCTCGATGCCGGCTTTGGCGGCGCGGCCCTCCACAAGGACATTTGCTGATGGGCGCCCATTCTCCTATCCTGGCGGCCGGCATGCCCGAAGCGCAGCACCCGCCCGGCGAGCCGGCATCGGCAGCCGACCTGCCGCTGCGCCTGCGCGACGCGCTGGGACGGCGCAAGTCGCTGGCCAGCGCGCCGGCCGGGGACTGGAAGCTGCCGCTGATCGGCCATTTTCCACTGCAAAAGCAGCTGAGCATCCTGTCGACGGTGATGGCCCTGAGCCTGGCCGCCAGTCTGCTGTTCGTCGGCCTCAATACGCGCAGCGGCAATATCGCCTCGGCGCAGACGCAGCTGGCCAGCGATGCGCTGATGCATTCGCAGCGCCTCGGCAAGGCCGCGCCGAACGCCGTGCAAGGCAATCCGGAAGCGTTCCGCCAGCTCGAGGAAAGCCGCAATGAACTGAATCAGGATTTCCGCCTGATGCTGCGCGGCGGGACGTATCACGGGCGCGATATCGGCGAGTCGCGTTCCGCCCTGCTGGCGGCCGTGGCCGACGCGCGCAAGAAGTGGGCCAGCAGCGACCGCGCGGCCAGCACCATCCTGCGCCTGAAAACGGAACTGGGCGAATTCGACAAGACCTTGCAGCAGTTGAACGCGTTGTCGCCGGCGCTGCTGGCGCAGACCGAGGAAATCGCGGCGCTGAAGGTGCAGCGCGGCGGCAATGCGCGCGACCTGGCCGTCATCGGCCGCCTGATGATGCTGAGCCAGCGCATGAGCCGCAGCGCCAGCGAATTCCTGTCGTCAGGCAGCATCAGCTCGGAAACGGCGTTTTCGCTGGGGCGCGACACGACGTATTTCCGCACCGCCGTCGAAGGCCTGTTGAATGGCAGCGTGTCGCTGCAACTGGCGCCCACGCGCGACGCCGAACTGCGTGACCGGCTGGTGGCGCTGAAAGCCACTTTTGATAGTTACCAGAAGCTGGTGTCGTCGATACTCGACCGGCTCGACAAGTTCAGTTCGGCGAAAAGCGCCGAACAGCTGATCTTCAACGAGAACGAGGACCTGCGCCAGCGCTTGACCCTGCTGCAGCAGATGTACCACGTGAACCAGGAAACCCTGGGCTTCGCCTTCTGGCTGATGGTCGGCGGCGTCTTGCTGACGCTGATCGCGGCGGCCGGCATTGGCCGCGTGCTGCTGCAGGACTCCGTCAACCGCACCCGCGACGCCGAGCGGCGGCGCCAGGAAGCGGAAATCCAGCGCCTGCTGTCGCAGGAAAAGGAGGAGCAGGCCAAGGCCAAGAATGAGCAGAACCAGGCGGCCATCCTGCGCCTGATGAACGAATTGCAGAAGGTCGCGGACGGCGACCTGACGGTGCAGGCCACCGTGTCTGAAGACATCACGGGCGCCATCGCCGATTCCGTCAACTACACGGTCGAGGAGTTGCGCGGCCTGGTGGGGAGGGTGACGGCGACGGCCGAACAGGTCAACCGCGCCTCGACGCAGGCGCAAAGCATCTCCAGCAAGCTGCTGATCGCATCGCAGCAGCAGTCGCGCGAAATCCAGGGCGTCAGCGCTACCGTCGTCAAGATGGCCAATGCGATTACCGACGTGTCGAAGTCGGCCAGCGTCTCGGCCGACGTGGCGCGCCAGTCGGTGGCGGCGGCGCAGCAGGGCTCGACGGCGGTGGAAAACGCCATCAAGGGCATGCATGAAATCCGCGAGCAGATCCAGGATACGTCCAAGCGCATCAAGCGCCTGGGCGAATCGTCGCAGGAAATCGGCGAAATCACCGAGCTCATTTCCGACATCACCGAGCAGACCAACGTGCTGGCGCTGAACGCCGCCATCCAGGCCGCATCGGCCGGCGAGGCGGGGCGCGGCTTTTCCGTCGTCGCCGAGGAAGTGCAGCGCCTGGCCGAACGTTCGGCCGCCGCCGCCAAGCAGATCGGCGCGCTGGTGCGCACCATCCAGGCCGATACCCAGGACGCCACCCGCGCGATGGAAAAGTCCACGCAGGGCGTGGTCGAGGGTGCGCACCTGTCCGATGCGGCCGGTGCGGCCTTGAACGACATCAGCCAGGTGTCGAAACACCTGGCCGAACTGATCCAGGGCATCTCGTTCGCCACCGGCACGCAGGCCGGTTCGGCCAGCGGCGTGGCCTTGAATATCCAGCATATCCTGAGCGTGACGGAGCAGACCCAGGATGGCACGCAGCAAACGGCGCAATCGATCCATAAGCTGTCGATGCTGGCGCAGGAACTGAAAAATTCGGTGTCGCGCTTCCGCGTCGCCGCCTGAACGCCGCGCCAGTCCAGGGCGATTTCCTTACCGAGGCATGCATGAGCACACCAGATAGTCCACAGCAGTCCAAGCCGTTCGACAGCGAACCTTTGTCGTGGGTGATGGTGGAAATCCGCGAAGCCCTGGGCCGCTCCAAAACAGCCCTGTTCGAGGCAGGCGGTCGCGAGCGCGAGGAACGCGCCACGGCCCTGCAGCACGCGCGCTCGCACCTGCACCAGGCGCATGGCGCGCTGGTGATGGTGGACGTGGCCGGCGCCAGCCTGCTGACGGACGGCGCGGAGCAGGCGCTGGCGCGCTTTCGCGACGGCAGCCTGGAATACACGCTGGACCATGCACAGATCGTCGCCGGGCTGTATCAGGCATTAACCGAATACCTGGAAGACCTGGTGGCCGGCACGCCGCCGCAGCCGGCGCGCTTGTTCCCCTATTACCGCGACCTGCAAACCCTGCTGGGCGCCGAGCGCATCCACCCGGCCGACCTGTTTTTTCCGCCTTCATCGATGCTGGAAGGGCAGGCCATCGCGCTGGCCGACACGCCGCCCGTGGCGGACTATCCTGCCTGGCGCGGACGCTTTGAAAAATCCCTGCTGCCTTTCCTGAAGGCGCAGGATGATGCGGCGCGGCGCCAGCACGCGGGCGAGCTGCACGCCACCTTGACCCTGGTGGCCGACGCGCAGCAGGAAGGGCCGGCGCGCACCTTCTGGTTCGCCATGCAGGCGTTCGCGGGGCTGGCGGCCAGCGGAGAGGGCATGGGCACGCTCAACGTCAAACAGTTGTTCGGCCTGATCAATCTGCAATTGCGCCGCCTGGCGCAGGGGACGGCCAGCCTGCCCGAAGCGATGCTGCGCGACGCCCTGTTCTTCATCGCCGCCGCACGCGAGCCGACGCCGGAGGCATGCCAGCTGCGCGCCGCCTTCGCGCTGGACGGCATGCTGCCCGCCGACGTGGAAACGCGGCGCTACGGCCAGGTCGACCAGGATGCCTTGCAAGGCGCGCGCACGGCCCTGGCGCGGGCGCGCACCAGCTGGAGCCGCCTGGCGCAAGCCGACCTCGATCCAGTCCTGGGCACGGAGTTTGACGCATCGCTGCAAGCGGTGGCGGCACACGTGGAGACCCTGAAGCAGCCGGCCCTGGCCAGCCTGTTGCGCGAATGCGCGGCCGTGGCGCGGCAAGCCGTTGCCAGCGGGCGCAGCGCGGCCCTGGAAAATGAAATCGGCATGGCGCTGCTGTTTGCCGACACTGGCCTGGAGCAGCTGCGCCGCCTGCCCGACGATTTCGCCGGCAATGCGGAAACCATCGCCGCGCGCCTGCAGGCGCTGCTGGCTGGCGATGCGCCGCCGCCCGTCACGGCGGGCGAGCTGTCGCGCCAGATCGAGCAGGGGCAGACCGTGGCCGCGCTGGCCGAGGACATGAAGACGGGACTGCGCCAGGTGGAAAAGGTGCTCAACGCCTATTACGCGGATGCAGCGGGTGCGGGGAGGGCGGGGGCACTCGATGGCGTCGCGCCCGTGCTGGAGCAGTTGCAGCGGCAGTTGGCCGGGCTGGGACAGGACGACGCGCGCGCCGCCGTGCTGCAGGTCGATGCGGCCGTGCGGCAGCTGGCCGGTGGCGATGCCAATGCAGACGCCAAGGCGGAGTCACACGCCGAGGCGCTCGACGAGATCGCGCAGAATGTCAGTGCGCTGGGCTTTTTTGTCGATATGCTGGGCCGCAACGCGCAAGCGGCCAGCGGGCGTTTTCATTTCGATGCGGTCGCCGGTACTTTCCGCGCCCTGCCCTTTGAAAAAGTCGCCGCCGCCGGCGCCGTGCCTGTGCCCTTGCTCGACCAGGCCCTGGCGCCCGCCGCGCCCGCCGGCATGGATGCCGTGCCGGCAGTGACCGACGTCGACGCGGAAATGCTCGACATCTTCATCGCCGAAGCGCGCGAAGTGCTGGCCTTTGTCGACACCACCTTGGCCTTGCCGCGCGAGCAGGCCGCCAGCGGCGACCATCTGGCCATGCTGCGCCGCTCGTTCCACACCCTGAAAGGCAGCGGCCGCATGATCGGCCTGGCGCAGTTTGCCGAAGCGGCCGGCGCCATCGAGCGCGTCATGAATACCTGGCTGGCCGAAGCGCGCCCCGTCAGCGACGATCTGTTTACCTTGCTCAATTACGGCTGGTACCAGCTCAGCGAATGGGTGGCCGAACTGGAAGGCGGCGCGGGGCGCGAGCGCGAGGCCGGCATGCTGCTGGCGGCGGCAGAGCGCGTGCGCGAAGGCGGGCCGTTCGAACTGCGCAAGCCGCGTCCGGCCACGCCGCTGGCCGGCAATGGTAATGTGATCGGACTTCCGTTGGCCACGGCGCCCGCGCTGCACGAAGCGCCTGACGATCACCTCAAGCACGTGGGCGAACTGCGCATCAGCCTTCCCTTGTACAACATCTACCTGGCCGAGACGGATGAATTGCTGCGCGTGCTCACGCGCGACTTCGGCGAATGGCGCCATGAACAGCGCGCCGTCAGCGCGGAGGCGCTGCAAGCCGTGCACACCCTGGCGGGGACGTCGGGCACGGTGGGCTTCCAGTCCCTGCGCGACCTGGCGCACGCGCTGGAAACGGTGATCGAAACGGTGGTGCCGCCGCTGGCCGGCCTGCGCGCTGAACAGCACGACGTGCTGGAGCAGGCCACGCAGCGCATTGGACAAATGCTGCAGGCGTTCGCGCTGGGCGACCTGGCGCCAACGCAGCCGGACATGATCGAAGCGCTCAACACCCTGTGGCGCACCTTGACGGCGCCGCCCGGCGAGAGCCGGGAAGAGCGGCTCGACGCCCTGTTTGCGGCCGCTTACGCCAGCATCGTCGGCGCGCCCGCGCAGCCGTCCGAATTGCTCTCCGAGCTCCCTGTGCCGCAGCTCGAAACCCTGTTCGAGGCGACGTATGCAAGCATAGTCGCCGACGCGCTGCAGCAGCAGGAGGCTGCCGCCTTGCCGGCAGCTGATGCCGGCGCCAGCGACGACCTGTTCGATGCCGGCTTCGAGCACGCGCCGCCATTGGAGCACGCGGCGCCGGAAGCGCCGGCGCCCGCCATCATGCCGGCCGATGCAGCCGCGCTGCTGGCCGCGAGCGCCGGTATCAGCGATGAACTCGACCTCGATTTATTGTCCGTCTTCCTGGAAGAGGGCGCCGACCTGCTGCCGCAGATCGGCGAAGCGCTGCGCAGCTGGCAGCAGCAGCCGCACGACAGCGGCCAGGCGCAGATGCTGCTGCGCACCCTGCACACCGTCAAGGGTAGCGCGCGCATGGCCGGCGCCATGCGCCTGGGCCAGCATGCGCATGAAATCGAGACGCATATCGAAAACATGCTGCACGCCGGTACCGCCACGCCGCAAGCTTTCGAGGAATTGCTGGCCCATTACGACCATGCGCTGCACCTGTTCGAGCAGTTGCAGCAACCGTTGCTGCCCTTGCCGGGCATGGAAGACACGCCGGTGGCCGAACCGAAGGCGGCGCTGGTGCGCGTGCGCGCTGATATCCTCGACCGTCTGGTGAACCAGGCCGGCGAAGTGTCGATCACGCGCTCGAAGATGGAAAATGAAGTCGGCGTGCTGGGCGCTTCGCTGTCTGAATTTTCCGACAACCTGGCGCGCCTGCGGCGCCAGCTGCGCGAAGTGGAAATGCAGGCCGAATCGCAGATCGCCTCGCGCATGGCCGTCGGCAGCGAGCGCGAATTCGACCCGCTCGAATTCGACCGTTTTACGCGCCTGCAGGAACTCACGCGCATGATGGCTGAAAGCGTCAACGACGTGGCCTCGTTCCACGAAAACCTCAGCCACAGCGTCGATGCGGTGACGGACGACCTGGTGCTGCAGGCGCGGCTGACGCGCGAGCTGCAGCGCGACCTGATGCAGATCCGCATGGTGCCGTTTGCCAGCATCGCCGAACGCCTGTTCCGCGTGGCGCGGCAAAGCGCCAAGGAAGTCGACAAGCGTGTCAACCTCGACATCCGCGGCGGCGGCGTGGAAATCGACCGCAGCGTGCTCGAACGCATGGCGGCGCCCTTCGAACACCTGCTGCGCAACGCCATCGTGCACGGCGTCGAGCCGCGCGATACGCGCCTGGCCGCCGGCAAGAGCGAGACGGGCGAGCTGCTGGTGCAGGTCAGCCAGCAGGGCAATGAAGTGGCGATCGCCTTTTCCGACGATGGCGCGGGGCTGGACCTGGAACGCATCCGCGCCAAGGCGCACGGCGCCGGCCTGGTGGCGACGGACGCGCCATTGTCCGACGCGCAGGCGGCCGAACTGATTTTTACGCCCGGTTTTTCCACCGCCGACAGCCTGACGGAACTGGCCGGACGCGGTGTTGGCATGGACATCGTGCGCTCCGAGGCGCTGGCCCTGGGCGGGCGCGTGGAAACGCTGACGCAGGCGGGCCTGGGCATGCGCTTCACCATCCACCTGCCGCTGACCCTGGCCGTCACGCAAGTGGTGCTGCTGGCGGCGAACGGCAAGACGTATGCCTTGCCATCGGTGCTGGTCGAGCAGGTGCTGCATCTGAAAGGCGAACAGCTGGAGCAGGTGCGGGCGGCCGGCCGCGTCGAGTCGCACGGGCAGTCGCTGGCGCTGCACCACCTGTCGGCCATGCTGGGCGAGACGCCGGCGGCGCAAGCCACGCAGCGTCATGCTCCCGTGCTGCTGCTCAGGAATGGCAATGACAGGCTGGCCTTGCAGGTCGATGACGTGGTGGGCAATCGCGAGGTCGTGGTCAAGCATGTGGGGGCGCAGCTGGCGCGCATGCCGGGCATCGCCGGCGCCACGGTGCTGGGCACGGGCGACATCGTGCTGATCCTGAACCCCGTGGCGCTGGCGCAGCACCTGGAACACAATCCGGAACTGCTGTCGCAGTATGCGCTGGCCAGCAGCGAGCAGCATGCGGCTACCAGTGCGCTGGCCGCGCCTGCCGTGCGCGTGATGGTGGTCGACGATTCGCTGACGGTGCGCCGCGTGATGCAGCGTTTGTTCGAGCGCGAAGGCTACCAGGTGCTGCTGGCCAAGGATGGCCTCGACGCGCTGGAGCAATTGCACGCGCTGGAAGCGGCTGCCATGCCGGCCCTGCTGCTGGTCGACGTGGAAATGCCGCGCATGGACGGTTTTGATTTGACGCGCAATGTGCGCAGCGACGACAAGACGCGTACCATTCCCGTCATCATGATCACCTCGCGCAGCGCCGACAAGCACCGCGCGCATGCCTTTGAACTGGGCGTGAATGCGTATTTCGGCAAGCCGTTCCAGGAAGAGGAATTGCTGGCGGAGGTGGGGCGCTTGCTGGCGGGCGCCTGATCTACGCTACCGCCTTGACTACTGCATAGCGTTCCAGCGTCTCCTTGCGCGCCTCGTCGTGCTGCACCAGCGGCTCCGGATAGTCGCGCCCCAGCACGATGTTTTTTTGCTCGAGCAGCATGCGCGGCACCAGCCAGGGCGCGTGGATTTCCTTGTCGCCCAGCGCCTTGAGCTGCGGCAGGTAGCGGCGGATGAAGCGCCCGCCCGCATCGAATTTTTCCGATTGCGTGATGGGATTGAAGATGCGGAAGTAGGGCTGGGCATCGCAGCCGGACGACGAAGCCCACTGCCAGCCGCCGTTGTTCGACGCCAGGTCGAAGTCGTTCAGGTGCAGGGCGAAATACGCTTCGCCGCGGCGCCAGTCGATGCCCAGATCCTTGATCAGGAAGCAGGCAGTGATCATGCGCAGGCGGTTGTGCATATAGCCCGTCTGGTTCAGCTGCGCCATGGCCGCGTCCACCAGCGGATAGCCGGTGCGGCCCTCGCACCAGGCGGCAAAGGCGGCATCGGCCTCGGGTCCCGTTTCCCAGGCGATGGCGTCGTAGGCCGGTTTGAAGGCGCCGCCTGCCACGTGCGGGTTCTGGTACAGGATCATGGCGTAGAAATCGCGCCAGATCAGTTCGGCCAGCCACACGGGCGCGCCATCGCCGCCGCCGCCCCGGTCCATCAGGTCGACCACGGTGCGCACCAGATAGCGCAGCGACACGGTGCCGAAACGCAGATGCATGGACAGATACGACGGCCCCTTCAAGGCGGGGAAATCGCGCGCCACGTCATAGCGGGCCACGCGCGGCAAAAAGTCCTCGAACAGCGTGCTGGCGCCCGACATGCCGGTGGGAATGGCCAGTGCGGCCAGGTTGCTGGCCTCGAACCCCAGCTCGCCCAAGCTGGGCAGGGGCGCCGGCGTGCCATTGCGCGGCGGCGCCAGGCTGGCCGCGTGCGGTTCGATATCGAACGGCGCCAGGCAGCCGGGTTCGGCGCGCATTTTCTTCAGCCAGGCATTCTTGTACGGCGTGTAGACGGTGTAGGGTTTTTGCGAGAGGGTCAGCACCTCGTCCTTTTCAAAGATTACCTGGTCCTTGAAGCTGAACCACAGGCGCGCGTCGCGCGTGAGCGCGGCGGCCACCGTGGCGTCGCGGGCGATCGCTTGCGGCTCGTAGTCATGGTTGGCAAAGACGGCGTCGGCGTTCAATTCGGCGGCCAGGCGCGAGATTGCCTCGGCCGCGTCCGCGTGCAGCACGATCAGGTCGCCACCCAGTTGGCGCAGCTCATGAGCCAGCTCGGCCACGCTGGCATGGATGAAGTCGACCCGCCGGTCGCGGTGCGGCAGCGTTGCCAGGATGGCGGTGTCGTACACGAAGACGCAATGCACGGCCTGGCTCTGGCGCAGGGCGTGATGCAGTGCAGCATGGTCAAACGCGCGCAGATCGCGCCGGAACCACACCAGGGAAGTCTTGATTGTCATTATTTCGCATGTTCAGGGTCAAAGATAGGCGATTTTTTGCCGCCAACAGGGCTTTATGGCCGCTCGCGTCGTGCCTTTGGCGTCGCTGCGGTGGCAATTCAGTGTAAACTACCGGGTATGTTCGTGGTGCTTTATGTGCGACAGCGGTTTTGCAATCAATTTTACAATTGGCATTGAAACGCACCCGCAGGCATGGCGAATTGATCATTAATTTACAACATAACAAGAATAACGCTTGGCAACACGGTGCGCGCCGCCCAGGATGTGCGGTCGCTTGCGCCAGGCGTACGATAGCGGGGTAAGCGAGACTTGCCAGCAAGCCCACAGAGAGAGCATCGCGTATGAAAAAGAGTAAAATCGACCAGACTCTACCAGGACATCGTCTGATGCAGGGGATGGGAGAACCGGCCGCAACCGGTTCCTCCACCCTGAATCTGGCCAACCATTTCCTGATTGCGATGCCGGCCATGCAAGATCCGATCTTCGGTGGCACGGTCGTGTACGTGTGCGAACACAATGAAAACGGCGTGCTGGGCGTCGTCATCAACAAGCCCACCGACATGACCATGGAAGTGCTGTTCGACCGCATCGACCTGAAACTGGCGGCCGGCAGCGACACGCCCATCATCAACGAGCCGATCATGTTCGGCGGCCCGGTGCAGGACGACCGCGGCTTCGTGCTGCATACGCCGGGCGCGCGCTATTCCTCGTCGCTGACGGTGACCGATGAAGTGGCGTTTACCACCTCGATCGACGTGCTCGAAGCCGTCGCCAAGGGTGATGGTCCCGAGCGCATGCTCGTCTCGATCGGCTACTCGGGCTGGAGCCCGGGCCAGCTGGAAGACGAGATCGGCCGCAACGGCTGGCTGACGGTAGGCGCCTCGGCCGACATCCTGTTCGATTTCCCCATCGAGCAGCGCTACGTGGCGGCCATCAAGTTGCTGGGCATCGATCCCCTCATGCTGGCGAGCGAGGCTGGCCACGCATGAGCGGTGACGCCATCGACACCATCCTCGCCTTCGATTTTGGCTTGAAACGCATTGGCGTGGCCATCGGCAATAGCATGATTTGCCAGGCCAAGCCGCTCAGCGTGATCACGGCCACGGCGAACGAGCCGAAGTTCGCCGCCATCGCCAGCCTGATCAAGGAGTGGGGCGCCAGCCGCATCGTGGTGGGCTTGCCCAGCCACCCGGACGGCACGGAGCACGAGATGAGCGCGCGCTGCCGGCGTTTCGCCAACCAGGTGCATGGCCGCTTCAACCTGCCCGTGGAACTGGTCGACGAGCGCTATTCCTCGGCCGTGATTGCCGCCAGGCGCGGTGAAGTCATCGACGACCGCGCCGCCGCCATCATCCTGCAACAGTATTTCGACGCGAATTATTAATCTGACCCTAGACTCCCTTCCTGAATGATTAAGAACTCTATGCCGCATCCTGCGAATCCTTCCCAACTCGACGCCGAGGCCCTGTATGCAGATTTGCTGCAGCAGGTGCGCAGCGGCCTGGCGGGCATCCCCAACGTCGCCATCGTCGGCATCCATTCGGGCGGCGCCTGGCTGGCGGAGCGCCTGGCGCGCGACCTGAACCTGCTCGACCGCCTGGGCGTGCTCGACGTCTCGTTCTACCGCGATGACTTCGCCCAGAAGGGCCTGCATGCCGACGTCAAGCCGACGCAAATCAGCTTCGACGTGGCCGGCGCCACCATCCTGCTGGTCGACGACGTGCTGTACACGGGCCGCACCACGCGCGCGGCCATCAATGAACTGTTCGACTATGGCCGCCCGGCCAAGATCATGCTGGCCGCCTTGGTCGACCGCGGCGAACGCCAGCTGCCGGTGGCCGCCGATTTCGTGGCCGCCTTCACTGCCGTGCCGGCGGGCCAGGCCCTGGTTCTGAAGCAAGCCGACGATGGAAAATTCACGCTCACCATAGATACCCACCATGCTTAATCCGCAACTGAATAAACACGGCGAACTGCAACATCTGTTGACGATCGAAGGCTTGCCGAAGTCTATCGTCAACCACATCCTCGACACGGCTTCCTCGTTCGTCGGCATTTCCGACCGCGACGTGAAAAAGGTGCCGCTGATGCGCGGCAAAAGCGTTTTCAACCTGTTCTTTGAAAACTCCACGCGCACCCGCACCACCTTCGAAATCGCCTCGAAGCGTTTGTCGGCCGACGTCATCAACCTGAACATCCAGGCTTCGTCGGCCAGCAAGGGCGAGTCCCTGCTCGACACCATCGACAACCTGTCGGCCATGCATGCCGACATGTTCGTCGTGCGTCACGCGCAGTCGGGCGCGCCCTACCTGATTGCCAAGCACCTGATCGACACCAAGCAGCCGCACGTCCACGTGGTCAACGCGGGCGACGGACGCCACGCGCACCCCACCCAGGGCTTGCTCGACATGTACACGATCCGCCACTACAAGAAGGATTTCACGAACCTGACGGTGGCCATTGTGGGCGACATCCTGCACAGCCGCGTGGCCCGCTCCGACATCCACGCGCTGACCACCCTGGGCGTACCTGAAGTGCGCGCCATCGGCCCGCACACCCTGCTGCCGGGCGGCCTGGAACAGATGGGCGTGCGCACCTTCACCAACATGGATGAAGGCTTGAAAGGCGTGGACGTGATCATCATGCTGCGCCTGCAGAATGAACGCATGAGCGGCGCGCTGTTGCCGTCGGCGCAGGAATACTTCAAGAGCTATGGCCTCACGCCCGAGCGCCTGGCGCTGGCGAAACCGGACGCCATCGTCATGCATCCGGGCCCGATGAACCGCGGCGTGGAAATCGATTCGGCCGTGGCCGACGGTCCGCAGGCGGTGATCCTGCCGCAGGTGACGTTCGGTATCGCCGTGCGCATGGCGGTGATGAGTATTTTGGCTGGTAATCAGGGCTGATAGCCCAAGGACGAGTAAGCGAGCATGACGACACTACATATCAAGAACGGCCACCTGATCGACCCTGCCAATGGCATCGATGGCTTGCAAGACCTGTTTATCGCCGATGGCAAGGTGCTGGCCGTGGGCAGCGCCCCGGCCGGCTTCAAGGCCGACACCACCTTTGACGCGGCCGGCCTGGTGGTTTCTCCCGGCCTGGTCGACCTGTCCGCGCGCCTGCGCGAGCCAGGCTACGAATACAAGGCAACCCTGGAATCGGAACTGCAGGCAGCGCTGCAAGGCGGCGTCACGAGCCTGGTCTGCCCGCCCGACACCGACCCCGTGCTCGATGAGCCGGGCCTGGTGGAAATGCTGAAATACCGCGCCAAGACGCAGAACAAGGCCCACGTGCACCCGCTGGGCGCGCTGACCATGGGCTTGAAGGGCAAGTCGCTGACGGAAATGGCGGAACTGACGGAAGCTGGCTGCATCGGCTTTGCGCAAGCCGAAGAGCCGATCGAGGACACCACCGTGCTGCTGCGCGCCATGCAGTATGCGAACACCTTCGGTTACACCGTCTGGCTGCGCCCGCAAGACCCGCACATCGGCCGTGGCGGCATCGCCCACAGCGGTCCGCTGGCCTCGCGCCTGGGCTTGTCCGGCGTGCCCGTGATGTCCGAAACTATCGCCCTGCACACGATCTTTGAATTGATGCGCGCCAGCCGCGCGCGCGTGCACCTGTGCCGCATCTCGTCGGCAGCGGGCCTGGAACTGATCCGTGCGGCCAAGGCCGAAGGCTTGCCCGTCACCTGCGACGTGGGCGTGCACCATGTGCACCTGACGGACGCCGACATCGGCTTCTTCGACCCGAACGCGCGCGTTACGCCGCCGTTCCGCAGCCAGCGCGACCGCGATGCAATCCGTGCCGGCCTGCTCGACGGCACGGTCGACGCCATGTGCTCGGACCACACGCCCGTCGACGACGATGAAAAACTGCTGCCGTTCGGCGAAGCGTCGCCAGGTGCCACGGGCCTGGAACTGCTGCTGTCTTTGGCCCTGAAATGGGCCGACGACTATGCGCTGGGCCAGCCGCAAGCGGGCGAGCGTCCGCTGGCGCGCGCCGTGGCCAAGGTCACTTCCGATGCGGCCCGTGTCGCCGGCATCCCGGCCGGCAGCCTGGCCGTGGGCGAAGCGGCCGACATCTGCGTCTTCGATCCCGCCGCGCGCTGGACCGTGTCGTCGGCCTCGCTGGCCAGCCAGGGTAAGCACACGCCTTTCCTCGGCTATGAGCTGAGCGGCATTGTCAAGGCGACCATCGTGGCTGGACAGGTGGCGTTTCAGCGCTAATTGCAGCTAGTGCACCAGCGAAGGTGTCGAAGCCGGGGTCAGTCCCGCCGGGTCTGACCCCAGATTTTGCTTGGGGCTGAGAGCCTTATTTAATTTGTTGGTGTCATTTGAAACTTCTGCTTACCTACCGCCTCGCGCGCATCGCCATTCACCTGGGCTGCGGCATGGCCAAGAGCGCCGTGCTCTTTCCCTGGCTGGACCTGGAAGGCCGTAACCGGCGCATCCGTCGCTGGTCGACGCAGCTGCTCGACATCTGCGGCGTGCATGTGGCGCAGCCGGCAGACAGCTTGCCGGCCCTTGACCACGCGATGGTGGTGGCGAACCACGTGTCGTGGCTCGACATCTTCGTCATCAACGCCGTCCACCCCTGCCGTTTCGTCGCCAAGGCGGAAATCCGCGCCTGGCCTATCCTGGGCTGGCTGGCGGGACGCGCCGGCACCATCTTCATTTCGCGCGGCAGCAAGCGCGACCTGCGCCTGATCTTCCAGGGTCTGGTGGATAAATTGACGGCGGGCGAGCGCATCGCGTTCTTCCCCGAAGGCACGACCGCCGCGCAAGGGCAGATCCTGCCGTTTCACGCCAACCTGTTCGAGGCGGCCATCGATGCGCAGGTGCCGGTGCAGCCGTTCGCGCTCGTGTATGTGGATGACAAGGGAGCGTTGCATCACGCCGTCGATTTCATCGGCGAGATGAGTTTTGCGCAAAGCATGGTGGCGATCTTGAGCGGTCCGCCGATCACGGCGCGCCTGACCTGCCTGGCGCCAGTGGCGACGCTCGACGCGCACCGCCGTGAACTGGCAGCGGCAACGCAGGCGACTATCGCCGCCACGCTGCCGCTGGACAAGGCGGCTTAGTTCTTCACGTGCAGCCAGCGCGCATGTGCGGCGCGGGCCAGGTAGTCGAGGATGAAACCTAACATCCCGATCAGCACGATGGCGGCCATCAGTTCCGAATACGCGAGGCGGTCGCGCGTGTCGAGGATGAAGTAGCCGAGGCCTGCCGATACGCCCAGCATTTCCGCTGGCACCAGCACGATCCAGATGATGCCAATGGCCAGGCGCACGCCCGTCAGGATATCGGCCGTGATGCCCGGCAAAATCACTTTAAACACGATCTCGCTGCGCGTGGCCGACAGGCTGTGCGCCAGCAGCAGCCAGTTCGGGTCGAGCCGCGCCACGCCGGCCGCCGTATTGAGCAAAATCGGCCAGACGGCCGCAAACGCCAGCAGGAAGTACACGGGCGCATCACCGACGCCGAGCACCATCACGGCGATCGGCATCCACGACAGCGGCGAAATCATGCGCAGCAGCTGGAACAGCGGCATGGCCGCGCCGGAAAAACTCTTCGACATGGCCACCAGCACGCCCAGCGGCACGCCGATGACGATCGCCAGCCCCAGGCCCACGGCCACCCTTTGCAGGCTCAATACCACGTGCAGCCAGATATCCGAACCGCTCAGCATCTCCTGGAACGCCAGCGCCGTGGGCAAGGGCGCAAAGGCGGTGGCGATCGGCGTGGATTTCTCCAGCGCCGTCACGCCCACGGACCACAATAGCAAGGCACAGGCCAGCCCCACCAGGGGCAGGCCGAACTTCGTCAACAACTTGCTTGCCATCGTCAGACCGCCACGGTTTCGCTGCGCAGCAGGTTGGCCGGCAAGCCGAAGGCGGCCGGGCCGCCGACTGCCGTGATGGCCTTGCGCACGAAGCGGTCATCGACCAGGTCGCGCGCGGCGAACTTCGGATCGAGGTTGGCCAGGAAGCGCGTATCGCCTTCGACCTTGGTGCGGCCGATGGCGCGCACCAGTTCTTCCGTGTACGAGGCGAACGGGTACGGCTGGAAGTCGATGCGGCGCTGCTGCCAGTTCTTGTGCACGATCAGGCCCTGCTTTTCATAGCCGGCGTAATCGGTGGTGGCCAGCACCTTGGTCAGTACTTGCAGCGGATGCGGCGTGTAGCGGTGCTCGCCCACGTTCGACAGCAGCTTGGCCGTGTCGACCTGGTTCGAACGCGTCCACAGTTGCGCCTTGACGATGGCGTTGGTGACCTTTTGTGCCCATTCGGGACGCGTGTTGATGTCGCGCTCGGACAGGAAGGTGACGCAGCAGGCATGGTTTTTCCACACGTCGCCCGAGAAGCGCAGGATCTTGCCGATGCCGGCGTTTTCCGCCGCCGCATTGAACGGTTCGGCCACGATGTAGCCGGCGATGGACTTGCTGGCCAGGGCCGAGACCATTTCGGCCGGCGCCAGCACGATCAGGTTGACTTCATTCGGCTTGATGGCCGCGTTGCGCGCGCGCGTGACCGGGGTCAGGCCATTCGAGGACAGGATTTGCTGCAGCAGGATGTTGTGGATCGAGTACCAGAACGGGATGGCGACCGTGCGCCCGCCCAGGTCGGAAACCTTGTTGATCTCGTTGGCCACCGTCAGCGCGGAGCCGTTGACGTGGTTCCAGGCGACGACCTTGGCCGGGAACTTGGCGCCGTAGCGCACCCACAGGGTAGCCGGCGACAGCAGGTGGATGACGTTGACCTGGCCGGCGACGAAGGCTTCGATGATTTGCGCCCAGCTGCGGAAGAGGCGCGGCGTTTCCGCCTGCAAGCCTTCCGCTTCGAACAGCTTGCGGGCGTGGGCGACGAGCAGGGGAGTGGCGTCCGTGATGGGCAGGTAGCCGATCTTGACGGGTTGGTCGTCGCCTTTCGGACCTTGCTGGGCCATGGCGTCGCCGGCGAACAGCAGAGGAGAGGCGACGCTGGCCGTGGCCAGCGCCGACATGCGCAGGAAGTCGCGCCGCGTCAGGCCGCAGTCGCAATCGGACGAGGCGCAGATATGCAGGGGTTTGTTATCGTGTGGGAGGGACATGAAGGTTCCAGTAAAGTGCATTAGTGGGCGGCGTGGGCCTGATCTTGCTGTTGTAGCGCTTGCAGGGCGTCGAGGATATCCATCTTGAGGGCGATGACGTCGGCGCTGTGGCCGATGCGCGGCTGGGCGATGGCGACGGGCCATTCGCGCACGATGTTGCCGGGCTTGCCGCCCATGAGCAGGATGCGGTCGGCCACCAGGATCGCTTCATCGATATCGTGCGTGACGAGCAGCACGGCAGTATGCCAGCGGTGCACCACGTCGACCAGCAGCGACTGCATTTCGGCGCGCGTGATGGCGTCGAGGGCCGAAAACGGTTCGTCGGCGAACAGCAGTTCCGGTTCGCGTGCCAGCGCACGGGCCAGCGCCACGCGCTGCGCCATGCCGCCCGACAGCGCGGATGGATACAGCTTCTCGCGGCCCTTCAGTCCCACCGCTTCGATGGCTTGCGCCACGCGCGTCTGGTGCGCTTCACGTGTCAGCTGCGGCTGGTGCTTGAAGTCCAGGCCGAAACCCGCGTTGCCCGTGACGTTCAGCCACGGCAACAGGCTCGCCTGCTGGAACACGAGGGCGCTGCGCGGGTCCGGTTCGCGCATGGGCGCATCGAGGAATTGAATTGCACCCGTCGATGGCGGCTGCAAGCCGGCCAGCACGCGCAGCAGGCTTGACTTGCCGCAGCCGCTGCCGCCCAGCAGGCAGACGATTTCGCGCTTGCGCACGCCCAGCGAGACGTGCTGGAACACGGGCGCCGTGCCCGGATAGGCGTAGCTGAGGTCCTGCGCCTGCAGCGCCCAGTCTTGCGTCGCTGCCGTCATGCCGGCGCTCCCGCTGCCGCCTGCTGGCTGTCAAACAGCTGCAAGGCTGCCTGCAATTGGGTCAGGCTGGGGGTGACGATGGGGATGAACGACGATTCGCGCCAGCGGCGGGCAAAGCCCTGCTGTTCGGCGTTCAGGTAGGCGCGCCCGCCCATGGCCTGCAGTTCCAGCATCAGCGCCTGCTGCAGCACGTCGGCCAGCTGTATGCGCAGGCGGAACATGGCCGGCGCCTCTTTCTTGAAACGGCCATCGTGCACGCCGGTCAGCAGGGTAGCGACAGCCGACTCCAGCGTCGCTTGCAGCGCTTCGATGCGCGGCGTGAGCGCGTTGCGCGAACCGGCCGAAATCTGCGCCGCTTTGGCCAGGCTGGCGCGCGCCAGGCCGATCGACAGGCCGCACTGCATGCCGAGGAAGGAAGGGCGTACCTGCGGCAGCCAGGCCGGCGCATTGTCGCTGATGATGTCCGCGGCGGGGATGTGCACCTGCGCCAGTTTGACGGAGGCCGTATTGCTGCCGCGCAGGGCGATCAGGTCCAGGTCGTCGCTGCGCTGCACGCCTGGGGTGCCGCTGTCGAAGGCGACGATGGCGGGTGGCGCGCCGTCGTTGGGCGCCACGGCGGCTGCCGCGACAAAGCCCGCCTTGCGCAAGTTCGTCACCCAGGCCAGGCCGCCGTCGACCAGCAAGCCGTCGCCGTGGCGCGCGCCCGTGATTTGCAGCTGCTCGATGCCGGACAAGAATTTCATGGCGTTCGACAGGCCGCTGGCGCCCGCCTGCGTGCCTGCCAGCAGGCCGGGCAAGCGGCGCTCGGCCAGCGCGCGGTTCTCGCTTTGCAGCAGGAATTCGATGAAGCAGCGCTGGCCCCAGAAGACAAAGGCCGCCGTCACCGATTGTTCGGCTACCTTGGCGATGGCGTCGATGGCATCGCGCACGTCACCGCCCGCGCCGCCGTGCTCCTGCGGCACGCCGATGCCCAGCAGCTGGTCGCCGGCCAGCGCCGGTAATACGGTTTCAGCCAGGTCCGATGATTGGTCGAGCTGGTCGGCATGCATGTGCAGCCAGTGATTGAGATGCGCCATATCAGACGGCGCCAGGCAGGTAGGGCGTCAGTTGCGGATTGACGGGCGTGCCGGCCAGGCTGTTGGAGAAATTGCACAAGGTGGCCAGGCTGATGCCAAGTACCACTTCCAGCGCCTGCTGTTCCTTGTAGCCGGCGGCCAGGAAGGTTTGATATTCGGCGTCGCTGACGGCGCCGCGCGTGGCGATGACGGCCGTGGCGAAGGCGGCGACGGCATCGAGCTTCGCATCCCCCATCGGCTGGCCGTGCTGCAGGGCGCGCACCGTGTCGGGCGTCTGGCCCGCTTTTTTCAGCGAGATGGCGCTATGGCCGGCGATGCAGAAATCGCAGCCATGGATGCGCGCAGCCGTGATTTGCACCACTTCGCGTTCCATCAACGTCAGGCTGGCGCGCGTATTGATGCCGGAGACGGTCAGATAGGTTTCCAGTGCCAGCGGGGCATTGGCCAGCACGCCGATCAGGTTGGGCAGGAAGCCGTTGTTGGCGATGGCCTTTTCCACGAAGGGGCGGCTGTCGGCCGGGGCGGTATCGAGAGTGTGCAGCGTCAGACGGGACATGGGGTACCTTGCTAAGTTAGTAAGTCACCCGGGCATTATATCGGCCATGCCGTGCACGCAACAGACGTCAGCGTCGTCCTTTTGTGCTCGTTCGTCTGTGATTGTGTGATTCTTGATTTTAGCTGGCCAGTTGACGCTGGCGCTGGTCGCGCCGGTAGGCGCCCGGCTGCTCGCCCGTGACCCGCTTGAAGGCGCGTGTAAACGCGGCGTGCGAGCGGTAGCCCACCAGTTCGGCGGCGCGTTCGACGGAGACGCCGTCGTGCAGCCGGCGCGCCGCGATCTTCATGCGCAGCAGGAGCAGGAACTGGGCCGGCGAGTGGCCGCTGGCGCTGGCGAAATGCTTGCAGAAGCTGGCGCGCGACATGCAGGCCGCCTTGGCCATGTTCTCGATCGACCAGTCGTCGGCAGGGGCGTCGAGCATGCGTTCGAGCAGCGGCGAAAATGCGGGCTGGTGCAGCAGCGACAGCAGGCCGGCCGCCACCTGCTCGCCCTGCGCCACGTGGCGGATCAGGTAAAAGAACAGCAGTTCGACCAGGCGCGCGATGAGCGGCGATGGTTGTTCCGGGTCGCCGCCCGCCTCCGCCAGGATCAGGTCGAACAGCGCGGCGGCGGCGCTGAAGGCGGGCGCGTCGCCGCGTATCAGCAGATACGGCGGAAACGAGTCGACGATCAGCGCGGAGAGGGCGCCGCGAAATTGAAAGAAGCCGCAGGCCAGCGCCGTCGCCGGGCCGTCCGTGGACGCCTGCAGCGGCAGCATGGCTTGCGCGCTCACCGCCTGCAGCGGATCGCTGTGGGGACTGAGGAAGTGCGGCAAGTCGCGCAGCAGGAAGACGCCATCGCGCGGGCCGAGCACAATCGGCGCCGCGCCGTCGAGGTGCAAATAGCAGTGGCCATCGAGCACCAGGTGGAAGCTGCCCAGTTCCCGGCCCGCCGTGGAAGCGCGCCAGCGGCCGCAGTACTGGCCCACATGCAGGACGGCGGTGTCGAGTTCCAGGCTGCCGAGCAGCCAGCGCGCCAGTCTGTCGGTATCAGGATGCATGGGATCGCAATGGCAAAAGCGCCATCATACGGGCCACGCGCGGCAAGACCAACGACCGATTTCGACTAAGCATATGCGCGATGCGGCTTACCGCTTGCCGCCATGCTGCTGGAAGGCGGGACAGTCGACTTGCAGCAGCGAGCGGTCTTCCAGGCACACGGCCGACAGTTTTCCGCCCCACACGCAGCCGCTATCGAGGCCGATCAAGTGCTCGCGCAATTGCAGTCCCAGCGCCGACCAGTGGCCGAAGACGATGGTGTCGCCGGCGCTGCGCCGGCCCGGCACGTCGAACCATGGCAGCAGGCCGGAGCCAGGCGGCGGGCTACCGCTTTCCTTCATCTTGAAGTCCATCACGCCGTCCGGCGTGCAAAAGCGCAGCCGCGTCATGGCGTTGACGATGCAGCGCAGCCGGTCGGCGCCCTGCAGGTCGTCGCGCCAGGCGGCCGGTTCGTTGCCGTACATAGTGCGCAGGAACGCCACCCAGCCATCGCTGCGCAGCATGGCGGACACTTCCCCGCTCAGGGATAGGGCCTGGGCCGCGCTCCATTGCGGCAGCAAGCCCGCATGCACGAGCACATGGCCATCGTGTTCCAGTGCCAGTGGCCGCTGGCGCAGCCAGTCGAGCAACTCATCGCGGTCGGGCGCGTCGAGGATTTCGGCGAGGGTGTCGGACGCGTGCTCGGGCCGGATGCCGTTGGCCACGGCCAGCAAATGCAAGTCGTGGTTGCCCAGGACACTGTCGGCCAGGCCCTGCAGGGCCAGCGCGTGCACGTGGCGCAGGGTGGCCAGCGAGGCCGGGCCGCGGTTGATCAAGTCGCCCGCGAACAGCAGGCGGTACGGGCCTTTCGCCGCCGCCTGTATCCGTTCGATCAATTCGACGGTTTGTGCATGGCAGCCTTGCAGATCGCCGATAAAATAAGTTTTCATATGTGCCGGGTAAAGTGAACTACGCGCATGCATTATAAGCATGCCTGCCCTTTGGCGTCGGGGGTATTCCTGGCAGGTGCCTGATTAGGCTTTTGCCAGAGGGAAGGAAAAGCGGATGCCGATTATGCTGCATGGGAATTTAATTGGACTTCTCCCGCTGCCATATATCGATACATAATCCGCCGGCCTGCCGCCCTGGCATTCCATTTCATCGATGTTCATGCATTTCCCCTGCGCGCTTCCGGCATATTCTTCATTTAATCTTAATGTTGGCGCGCTAAATAATCAGTGGGCCGTGATTCAATTGGCGACGGATTATGCAGCGGTGCGCAAATGTTTATGCAATGTAGTATATTCCACGTGATTTTATTATTTAAATTAATATAAAGGATGTACCAATGGATCTGTCGACGATGACGATGCAGGAATTGCGCAAGCTGGAAGATAATGTCAAACAGGAGTTGAACAGCCGCGAACGTGAAGATTTGAACAAGGCGCGCGAACAGATCATGGCCATCGCGCAGCAGGCGGGCATTCCGCTGAAACAACTGATACTCGATGGTTTGCACCCGCGCACGGGCAAGGTCGCGGTGCGCTACCGCCATCCTGACAATGCGGCCGAGCAATGGACAGGCCGTGGCCGCCAGCCGCTGTGGGTCAGGCAATGGGTGGAATCGGGCAAGTCCATCGATCTGCTGCGCGTATAATTCGGTATACTCTTGGCGCAGTGGCAAGCGGTCCGCCGCGCGCTGCACCTTGCCAGGCACCTTATTTAGCCCCTATTTCTTCTTATATATCGCCCACACCATGCTTCCATTGTCCAGAACGATCTTCAAGGCCTACGATATTCGCGGCATCATCGCTAAAACCCTCGATGCCAGCGTGGCCCACAAGATCGGTCAGGCCTTTGGCCAGGCCGCCCTGGCCAAGGGCGAGCAGCGGGTCGTGATCGGCCGCGATGGCCGCCTGTCGGGACCTGAATTGACGGCGGCGCTGGCGCAGGGATTGCAAGCGGCAGGCGTCGACGTGATCGACCTGGGCGTGGTGGCCACGCCGATGGTCTACTTCGGCACGAATGTGCTCGACACGCGCTCCGGCATCATGGTCACGGGCAGCCACAATCCGCCCGACTACAACGGCTTCAAGATGGTGCTGGCCGGTGAAGCCATTCATGGCGAAGCGATCCAGGCGCTGTACCACAGCATCGTCGCGCACGACGGCAGTGCCAGCGCCAAGCAGGGCAGCTACGCCACGCATGATATCCGCGCCGCCTACCTGCAGCGCATCCTGGGCGACGTCAAGTTGGCGCGCCCGATCAAGATCGCCGTCGATTGCGGCAATGGCGTAGCCGGCGCCTTCGCGGGCGACCTGTTCCGCGGCATGGGCTGCGAAGTCATCGAATTGTTCTGCGACGTCGATGGCAATTTCCCGAACCACCATCCGGACCCTGCGCATCCGGAAAACCTGCAAGACCTGATCCGCTGCCTGGCCGAAACGGATGCCGAAATCGGCATCGCCTTCGACGGCGACGGCGACCGCTTGGGCGTGGTCACCAAGGGTGGCCAGATCATCTACCCTGACCGCCAGATGATGCTGTTCGCAGCCGACGTGCTGACCCGCCATCCTGGCGCGCAAATCCTGTACGACGTGAAGTGCACGCGCCACCTGGCGCCGTGGATCAGCAAGCATGGCGGCGTGCCCCTGATGTACAAGACGGGCCACTCGCTGGTGAAAGCCAAGCTGCGCGAGACGGGTGCGCCGCTGGGCGGCGAAATGAGCGGCCATATCTTCTTCAAGGACCGCTGGTACGGTTTCGACGACGGTCTGTACTCGGCCGCGCGCCTGCTGGAAATCCTCACGCGCGAAGCCGATCCTTCTGCCTTGCTGAACTCCCTGCCGCAGTCCGACAGCACGCCGGAACTGCACCTGGAACTGAAGGAAGGCGAGAACGTCGCGCTGATGGACATGCTGCGCCGCGACGCCGTCTTCCCCGGCAATGAACAGATCATCACCATCGACGGCCTGCGCGTGGAATACGCGGACGGTTTCGGCCTGGCCCGTTCGTCGAACACCACGCCGGTGATCGTCATGCGCTTCGAAGCGGAAACGCCGGCAGCCCTGGCGCGCATCCAGGGACAGTTCAAGAGCGTGATCCTGGCCGCCAAGCCTGACGCCGTCCTGCCGTTCTGACAGCATGGCCGGTCAACCTGGCGCACAGGCGCCCTTGAAAATCCTGCTGGTGCGGGTATCTTCGCTGGGCGACGTGCTGCATAACCTGCCGATGGTGGCGGACATCGCCCGCCATTTCCCGAACGCGACCATCGACTGGGTGGTCGAGGAAGGCTACACCAGCCTGGTGCGCCTGAATCCGCGCGTGAACACCATCTTCCCGTTCGCGCTGCGGCGCTGGCGCAAGAGCCTGGGCAAGAAGGAGACGCGCGCGGAAATCGCCGCCTTCTTCCGCAGCCTGCGCCAGACGCGCTACGATTATGTATTCGATACCCAAGGCTTGCTCAAGACGGGCATCATCATGGGCACCGCGCGCCTGGCGCCGGGCGGACAGAAGGTCGGCCTGGCCAACGGCAGCGAAGGCTCCGGCTACGAAGGCATTTCGCGCCTGTTCCACACCAAAAGCATTCCGCTCGACCCGCGCACGCATGCGGTAGCGCGCGGCCGCCTGGTGGCTGCCGCCGCACTTGGCTACGCGGTCGACACGCTGGCCGATTTCGGCTTGCCGGAAGTCTCCGGCAGCGAGCCGCGCCCGGACTGGATGGGCGCGGTGCCCTACTGCGTGTATTTCCACGGCACCGCGCGCGACGCCAAGAAATGGGCACCGCAGAACTGGATCGCCCTGGGCCATGCGCTCGCGCCCATGCCGATTTTGCTGCCGTGGGGTTCGCCCAAGGAAAAGGCGGAAGCCGAACAACTGGCGGCCGGCCTGCCGAACGCCCGCGTGCTGCCGAAACTGTCGATGGGCGACGCCACCTTGCTGGCGCGCCACGCGGCGCTGGTGATCGGCGTCGACACGGGCCTGACGCATATCGCGGCCGCCTTTGTGCGTCCGACGGTGGAAATCTATGCCGATTCGCCGCTGTGGAAAACGGAAGGCAACTGGTCGCCGAAAATCATCAACCTGGGCGACAAGGGCGCGCCGCCCGGCGTGCCGGAAGTGCTGGCCGCGGCGCAGCGCCTGCTGGCAGACTATCCTCCCGCCTGACTTCAACATCAAACAATCATGCGACTTCTTTATACCCTTGCCTGGTGGCTGGCCTTGCCCCTGGTGCTGGCGCGGCTGTGGCTGCGCGGACGCCAGGAACCTGGCTACCGCCAGCACTGGGGCGAGCGCCTGGGGTTTTACGGCCGCCAGCCGGAACCCGCTGCGGACACCATCTGGCTGCACGCCGTCTCCGTCGGCGAGACGCGCGCGGCCGAGCCGCTGATCGATGCGCTGCTGGCGGCCTGGCCCGCATGCCGCATCGTCCTCACGCACATGACGCCGACGGGACGCGCCACCGGCAAGGCGCTGTTCGCCAAGCACGGCGCGCGCCTGGTGCAAAGTTATCTGCCGTACGACACGGGCGCCATGCCGGCCCGTTTCATCCGCCATTTTGCGCCGCGCATCTGCATCCTGATGGAGACGGAAGTGTGGCCGAATCTGATCCATCAATGCAATCGCTACAAAGTGCCCGTGGTGCTGGCCAACGCGCGCCTGTCGCAGCGTTCGCTGGGCAAGGCGCAGCGCCTGGGTCAACTCATTGCCGACGCGGCGCGCGGCATTAGCCTGGTGGCGGCGCAGACGCAGGACGATGCCGATCGCGTGCGCCAGCTGGGCGTGCGGGACGTGGTCGTCACGGGCAGCATCAAGTTCGACGTCGTCGTGCCCGAGGCGGCGCTGGCGACAGGCGCCTGGCTGCGCGGCGCCATCGGCCGGCGCCCCGTCCTGCTGTGCGCCAGCACGCGCGAAGGGGAAGAGCCGCTGATCCTCGATGCGTATACCCGCGCCAGCTTGCCAGATGATGCGCTGCTGCTGATCGTGCCGCGCCACCCGCAGCGCTTTGACGAGGTGGAAAAACTGATTGCGGCGCATGGCCTGGCCGTGCAGCGCAGGTCCGGCCTGGCGCAGGACGATGTTGTGGCGGCGGGCACGCAGGTGCTGCTGGGCGATACCATGGGCGAGATGTTTGCGTACTACGCGGCCTGCGATTGCGCCTTCGTCGGCGGCAGCCTGCTGCCACTGGGCGGACAGAACCTGATCGAGCCGGCAGCGCTGGGCAAGCCCGTGCTGATCGGCCCGCACACCTTCAATTTTGCCCTGGTGACCGAGCAGGCGATTGCCGCCGGCGGCGCCGCGCTGGTGGCGGATGCCGACGCGCTGATGGCGCAGGCGGCGGCCTTGCTGCAGGATCCGGCGCGTTTATCTTCCATGGGAGAGCGGGCGCTGGCGTTTGCCAACCAGCACCGGGGTGCCACGCCGCGCACCATCGCGGCCATCCAACCTTTATTGTTGGTTTAATTCCGGGGTCAGACCCCAGCTTTGCGCCGTTTGGTGGGAGTGCCGTTAAAACAACACCGGCAGTTCTTGCGAGCGCTTCCTTAATGCCTGCTTGGCGCCGTCGTAATCGGGATAGATCGATTCCACGGTGGCCCAGAAGCGGGGGCTGTGGTTCATTTCCAGCAGGTGCGACAGCTCGTGCGCCACCACGTAGTCGATCAGCGGCAGGGCGAAGTGGACCAGGCGCCAGTTCAGGCGGATCTTGCGCTCGATGGTGCAGCTGCCCCAGCGCGTGCCGGCCGACGACAGCGACAGCGAATCGTAGCTTACGCCCAGCTTGTCCGCATACAGGTCCAGGCGCGCCTCAAACAGCTGGCGCGCCTCGTGCTGGAACCAGCCCTTCACTTTTTCCTTCAACTGCTGCTCGCTGCCCGTGGGCGTGACCCACACGTGCAGCTCATTCGTCTCGCGCTGGAAGCTGGCGCGGTGGCGCGGCGCCTGGTGCAGCCGCAAGGTGATCTCGCCACCGAGGTAGGGCAGCACGGCGCCATCGACCCATGCAACGGGCGGGCGCTGCTGGCGCTGCACCTTGCGCTCGCCCCGTTCCAGCAGCTTCGAGACGATCCAGCCTTGCTTGGCGCGGATGGCGTTGTCGATTTCGGCCAGGGTGACGCGCTTGGGCGCCGTCACGCGCAAGCCGTTATCGTCGATCATGAAGCCGATGGAACGGCGCGTGGAACGGCGCAGGGCGAATTCGACGAGGTGGCTGCCCAGTTGCAGCTGGCGCAGCGGCGGGCCATCGGCGGTGCGTGGCGGGGAAGGCAGGGGAGG